>CP064979.1:319943-639887 GCA_016699575.1 Flavobacteriales bacterium
CCCGACTTGTGGCGAGTATAGATGGCCGCTGCAATCTTGTTTCGAGTCGGCTCATGCCCCATCCCGAAGAACTCGTAGTCCAGCATCCTCTTTAGGAGCAGGAACAGATAGGGATTGACCCATTCCTTCTTCATACGTCCAAAAGTAGGTCGTCTATGGTGTGCCGACGGCGCAATCAGGCTCGCCTGCTCAAGTGTCCAAAAGTTTGGACATGCCCACCCATCTACGTTTGCCTCGTCACGAATTCAAACAACCCAAATCACATGAGCCTCAACAGCAACGACCGCAAGCAGATCGTCAAGGACGCGATCAGCGATGGATACCGCAAGAGCACGGACGGTACCAAACTGATCGACGACAAAGGTGGACGGATCAAGTTCGCCGAGTCGGGTGGCAGCGTCAACGTGAACGGTACCACGTACAATACCCCGAGTGGTGCGCGGAACAGCACCAAAAGGTAAAGATCCCCGACCACGACGATGAAAGAGGGGCATCACGCCCCTCTTTTATTTCTGAACCTCACTCCAACGAGCGGACAACCCCATGAACCCAACGCACGCACTTGCCGGAAGTCAGCACGAGCTAGGTTGGAACCTTGATAGTCCACTGCTTCAGATACCGGAAGAAGGCGGAAAGCCCTTCGCGTGGACGATACGCAACGCTGTTGAAGGCGTGCAGGTATTCGGAGGCATCGGTTCAGGCAAGACCTCCGGTTCCGGACGCGTGCTGGCGCTCAAGTACCTCGCCAATGGCTTCGGTGGTCTTGTGCTGACAGCGAAGACCGATGAGAAAGCGCATTGGCAGGAGATGTGTCGGCTTACGGGTAGAACAGATGACCTGATCATCGTCGAGCCCGGTCAGTTGAACCGTTTCAACATGCTGGAGTACATCTCAACGGACAGAGACAGTTCGCTCGCGCAGAACATAGTGCAGGTGCTCCACACGGTGATAAGTGCGAGTCAAGAGAAGTCCAGCGGCAAACAAGAAGATGCTTTCTGGGAGACGGCGCTCGATATGGTGATGTTCAACATCGTCGATCTGTGCCTGCTCGCCTACGGCAAGGTGACGCTTCAACTGCTGCATGATGTGGCGCAGGCCATGCCCCAGAATCCCGATGGGCAACCGACACCATCTCGTACCGACAAGAAAGACTACAGCGCCTATGACCGCGCCTTTATCACGGCGCAACAAAAGGTAGACCGGCTTGTGGAAGAGTTTCGCAAGCGTTTCCCAGCAGCCGATCTGCAACACCTGACCGACGGTGAGCTTACGCAACAGGAGGATGAGGCAATCCCTGAGCTGCGCCGTATGCAGCAGCTCGACAACTTCTTCTTTGAGGTGCTGAACAAGCTCAGCAGCAAGACACGATCCATCATTGACTTCTCGCTCCTGGGCTTTCTCTACGGGTTGCTGCAAGACCCTTGCAACACCTTGCTGTTCCGTCACGCCTCGACCTTCACCCCGGAAGATTGCTATACCAAGGGCAAGATCGTCGTGATCAATCTGCCGGTCAAGAAATACCACGCCGTTGGACGCGACTGCCAGATCATGTTCAAGTACATCTGGCAACGGGCGATGGAGATCAGGGACACGCACCACAATGGTCGCCCGGTGTTTCTCTGGGCAGATGAGGCGCAACACTTCCTGCACGCGCATGACGCCGAGTATCAGGCCACAGCGCGCAGCAGCCGCATTGCCACGGTCTATATCTCACAGAACCTGCCCAACTATTACGCGAATATGAGCGGTGAGCGCAGCGCACACCGCGTCAAGAGCTTCATCGGCACACTTGGCACCAAAATCTTCCACGCCAATGCCGACATAGAGACCAACACCTATGCCGCCGATCTGATAGGCGAAGCCTATACCGAAGAGACTCAGTCGGCCAAGTCCGTTGCAGGCGGATTCAGCGCATCGGAAACCACCTCCTGGGTCTTGCGCAAGATGGTGCGCCCCGAAGAGTTTGTCGGACTCAAGACCGGCGGCCCGGATAACGATTACAAGGTGGTGGGCTATATGCATGTCCAGGGCAAGCGCTTCGCAAGCGGATTCAATCACAAGGCCGTCACCTTCTCACAACACTACGTAGCCCTCAACCAAGCGACCCGTTAATCAAAACAAAAACCCCAACACCTCGAACTCCGATGAAAAAGAACCTCTACTACCGTGCGACGATGAGCCGTCGCAACGTTATCAAGGAAGCCATCTTCAACTTCTTCCTTGGCATCTGCTCGTACCCGCGCCTCGTCTTGGAAGTGTTCCTGCGCCGGAACATGGGCGAGCGCTATTTCACACTCGCCTCGGCCATCACCGTCGGGCTCATCTTGGTGCTCTTGCCGTTTGCCGAATACGCCTTCCGCCGCTCCTTCGGTTACGTGCTGGGGCACAATTGGGTCTGGTACGCTTTCGTTGCGGCCTATGGCTACTTCTCCTATCGCCGGTACTTGGAGGTGAAACACGAGCCGTCAGTCTTCGACTTTGCTCGCTACAGCCTGAGCGACGGCATCCTGTTGCCCCAGTTCCGCAACTCCGGCTTCAGCATTCGCGTCCAAGAAATCTGGATGGAGCCGTTGGCGGCCTTCATCCTGGGTATAGTTCTGCTACCCCTTGGTCAGTCCATGCTAGGATCGCTGTTCATCGTCTGCGCCGTCGTCTACTCGGTGAGTAAAGCCGGTGCCTATTACAAGGGTGATAACTTCATCATGGACAAGATCGACGAGATGATCTGCAACGAGGATCTGAAGCGTGCACTCATCGACAACGAAGAGTCCAATCGTGGCATCCGCTTCCGTAGCAAGTTCCCCAGCAAGCAAGAGCTGCGCGTCCAACTTTCGGACGCCGTTGTGGAAGAAGAGGAGTACGCTCCGGAGGTCGTTTAGGGTCGTTAGCACCGCTAAGGGAAGATGTCTGATGCATTTTCTTCTACTGGCTTTAACCGCATTCCGTTCGAGACACTGCCATAGTCGACACCTGCAAAGGCTTTAACCAAGGGCGATCTTTTCCCGCCATCCCCTCCCATTGCGCTATACCACTTCCAATGATCCGTATGGTGCAAAGTGTGTCGGCTGCGCATGCCAAGTCCTACTACTCCGACGCGCTGCTCAAGTCCGACTATTATCTCGAAGACCAAGAGCTTGGAGGTAACTTCCAAGGGCGGCTTGCTGCACGCTTGGGATTGGCTGGCCGTGCGACCAAGGATGACTTCTTTGCCTTATGTGAGAACCGGCATCCGCTAACGGGCAAACCACTCACCCCAAGGACGAAGAGCAATCGCACGACCGGCTACGATATCAACTTCCATGTGCCCAAGTCGGTCTCGCTGGTGCATGTCCTGTCCAAGGACGACCACATCCTGGAAGCCTTCCGAGGGAGCGTTGCGGAGACGATGGCCGACATAGAAGCCGACAGCAAGTCACGCGTGCGGAAGGACAAAGTCTACACCGACCGCCCAACCGGCGAGTTGATCTGGATGGACTTCATCCATCAGACGGCGCGACCAGTCGAAGGCCATCATCCTGACCCGCACCTACACGCGCATTGCTATGTGTTCAACGCCACCTTCGATAAGGAGGAGGGGCGCATCAAGGCGGGACAGTTCCGCGACATCAAGCGCGACATGCCGTACTACCAGGCGCTCTTTCACAAACGACTCTCCGACAAGCTCATCGAGTTGGGCTATGACGTGCGCCGCACCAAGAAATCGTTTGAGATCGAAGGTGTGCCGCAACGGGCCTTGGAACATTTTTCCAAGCGCACGGACGAGATCGGCAGGATCGCCCACGAGAAGGGGATCACGGATGCGAAAGCGCTTGATGGACTCGGGGCACGTACCCGCTCCAAAAAGCAAAAGGGCCTGAGCATGACGGAACTGAAGGCGAACTGGCGGGAGCAGATTGCAAACTTGGGAATGTCCACGTCAGAGGGTGGCAAGTCCATCCGCTTTGCGGGGGCCAAAGAAGAGAAAGAGGGGATCGCGCAGCGGAGCTTCGATCATTCCTTGCGTCACCACTTTGACAAGGCATCGGTGATGCCCGCACGACGACTGCTGGCCACCGTCTACACGCAATGCATCGGCCATGCAAAGGCGACCATCCAACAAGCGAACGACCTGTTCGATAAGAGTCCTTCCTTGTTGCGGGTTGAGGAGAACGGTCAGGTGCTTTGCACCACCAAGGTCGTCCTCTCCGAAGAGAAGCGCATGGTGGCTTTGGCACGGACAGGGATCGGCAAGTTGACGCCGCTTTACGCTGAAGCACCGAAGATGAAACTTGACGGTGCGCAACGCAAGGCTGTTGAGCACGTCCTGACAACCTCTGATCGCGTGTCCATCATCCGAGGCGCGGCTGGAACTGGTAAGACCACGCTGATGCGTGAAGCAGTGGCTTGGATGGAAAAGGCCGGTAAGCGCGTCACGGTCGTGGCACCAACATCCATCGCCTCGCGCGATGTGTTGCGCAGTGAAGGATTCTCCAAGGCGGATACGGTCGCCTCCCTGTTGCTGAACAAAGAGCTACAGCACGGATTGAAGGACGGCGTGCTGTGGGTGGATGAAGCGGGTATGCTAGGGACAAAGGATATGACCGCGCTGTTGGAACTGGCCACGAAGAAAAATGCACGTGTGATCTTGGGCGGCGACACGCGACAACATTCCAGCGTACAGCGAGGGGATGCGTTGCGCATCCTCAACACGGTCGGCAAGATCAGAACCGCCGAAGTGTCCAAAATCTACCGGCAGAAGAACGTCGATCACCGGGAAGCCGTGAGCATGCTCGCTGCTGGTAACGTCAAAGAGGCGTTCGACAAGCTCGATCGCATGGGTGCCATCGTGGATGTCGATCGGCAAAAGCCCAACGACAAGTTGGTGGATGACTACCTCGACGCGCTGAAACGAAAGAAGTCGGTACTGGTGGTTTGTCCGACCAATGGTCACAGACGGGGACTGACGGAAGACATCCGTAACCGCATGCGTCAGGCCGGCATGATCGGTAAGAAAGAGATCAAGGCGGATCGCTTGGACAACCTGTACCTCTCAGCGGCAGAGAAAGAAGACTGGCAGAACTACAAGCCGGGGCAGGTCGTCCAGTTCACCCAGCATGCACCGAAGATCAAGCGCGGCAGTCAGTGGGTGATTGAAAGCGCTTCCGAAAGCCAGGTCATGCTCAAGGATGAGCGTACGGGTTCAACCGTGGAACTGCCGCAAGGCCGTTCCCATTGCTTCGATGTCTTGGAACGATCACAAATCGAAATGGCTAAGGGGGATGCGATCAAGATCACGCGCAACAGCTATGACCGGGAAAAGAGACGCATGGACAACGGGCAAGTGTTCGATGTGCTGTCCGTGCGTAAGGACGGGCGCATTGAGCTGCAGAGCAAGGGGAGTAAACAGGTCTATCAGGTCACGCGCGACTTCGGCCATCTCGATCACGCGCATTGCGTGACTTCCTATGCCTCACAGGGCAAAACAGTGGATGAGGTTCTGATCGCACAACCCCAAGTGACCTTTCCGGCAACGAACGCCAAGCAGTTTTATGTTTCCGCTTCAAGGTCAAGGGAACGCGTCAAGATCTACACCGACGATAAGGAAGGCCTGCTTGCTCAGGTCCAACGCTTGGGTGATCGGACTTCCGCCTTGGAGATCGCAAGCCTGATCGACCATCAGGATCACGTCTTGCACAAGCTGCGAGAGGATCGCCAAGCACCGGAGCCTCATCGCGAACCGGAGCCGAAAAAGGAGCTGATACAACCTTTCCGCAAAGAGCGCGACTATGAGCCAAGACTTTAGGTCGCGGTACGGTGAGATGCGGGCCAATGACCCGACGACTCCCGAACAGGATCCACAGAACAAGGCCGTGAGCGAGAACTATCCCGCGCACAGCAACACCCGCAACATCGTCTTTGAGCGGCCCGATGGCCGACGGTTCTTCTTGAACTACAGCTACCTCGTGTTCAGCGAGGAGGTCGAAGCAGGGACAAGTATCGTCCTGGTCTTCACCACGCACACCGTCAAGCTGAACGGGCTTCGACTGAATGGCTTGCTTGATGAACTGGCCAGTCACTTGCCTAAGACTATTACCGCAACTGAAGTCCGGTACAATGCTACGCTTGAGGACAACCAGCCGGTAGTCAACGAAATAATTCTAATCGCTAACGGATAAGCATGCCTTGCCGCCGAGCAGGGTTCAGCACTCAAGCTCTTCTCGCAAATTTCATCGTTCGAGTAGCATGATCAACAAGTTCTTGATCATTGATGGTCGCCGTCGCATAGGCCGGGTTGGTGTCATGGTGAAACCTGTTCGCATAGTCCATCAAATGGCGAAGCTCGACCGTGTCTACCTGATTTAAGATTGTGGCGCTGGTAGTGAGTGCTTGGTCGCACTCATTGTGGAAGTGTCCGAGCAGTTTCCCTGGTGGAAAATGAGCGGGATACGCAACGCGAAGGAAAGCTTCCAGAACATGGCGCAGAGCCGCCGCAACTTCGCGCTCTTTTCCAGAGTGCCCCATGGTGATATAGTGCTGGATCATGGCGTGCCGCTTGTCGTGTTCGGTGATGCAATCCTGATGAACATCCCATGCATCTATAGATGATGCTGATTGACCACTGCGAATGATTCTCAGTGCGCTGCGGGTATCCTTGTCCGAACCCTCCCATATCTGGCACAGGAAAGGTTTGGAATGGGACAACACAATCACCTGCTTCACGCGCTTGGCCAGGGTGCGCATTTCCTGAACGGTGGCAAGTGACCTGTGTTCGTCGAGACTGGTCATCGGGTCGTCAATCACCACAATCTTTTGAGCAAGCGCCAAGTCCTGATCGAGGGAAGCAAAGTAGAACGCCAATGCCAAAGTGTTCCTGTCACCAGCGCTCATGCTATTCTTGAAAGATGGCCCGTCATCCGCGATCAACGGAACGGTTACATTGTTGATAAGGACACTGTATGTGCAGGATGATCCGCCCCTGTGGTTTTGAGAACTCACTCCGGCGAGCCGGAAGCCTGCATTGAATCTCCCGAGGTAAGTGTTAATCGCCGCTTCATACCGCGTGAAGATGCTAGCGCGGTATTGATCCAGAGCCGCCCTTGCCTTGTCACGTAATAGTTCGGTCGCCTTCTTGGCGCTCTTTTCGTCAAGATATGCCTGGCATAGCGGCGCGATGGTCGGGCTATGTCGCGCCAAGGTCATCTTCAACTTGGTCAGCTCGGCATTCAAAGTGACAACATTGGCGGTGGCGGCTTTCTCCTTCACCGCGGAAATCTGCGCATTGCTATCCGACAGAGTTCTGGATATGGCGGCTATGACATCGCGATGCGCGTCATACGCGGCAATGTCGTCCACGATCTCCTGCGTGAGGGCCATCTTTTCGAGCGGCGATGCCAGCTTGGCTCGAAGGATGGCTAAGACAGGCTCGCGCGAGGCCTTCCAAGCGCGCGCGATTTCGGCGGTATCAACGGTAATGACTGGCACCTCAGTGAATTTCCGCCAGAAGTCGCCAGTCTGAATGGCCAGTCGCACGGCACGTTCAAAGGCTGACTGTACTTCTCCATCATGGGCGGTTGCCACCGCCTTACCGTGGTCTGTGATTGCCTGTTTCAGTGCAGCATAGCCCTCACTGAAATAGGCTTGATAATGCGGGATTATGCGGGCATGCTCAAGCCCCTGAGCACAGAAGGGGCATTCCTCGCCCGTTTCACCAGCCGATGCGGCCGGAATCTTCTGCATCCCCTCACCAACCCAGGCTTCAGCCCCCTTACCCAGCTTGGCAAGATGGCGCTTCACAAGGGCGGTGGTGTCCGCCTGCAATCCAGGTAGATCACTTTGAAGCACCGCATTTATGGCCGCAGCGTCGAAAGCCGGCAATTCAAGCGCTTGGAAGCTTGGTTGCTGCTTGATTGCATCGGCGGCGCGGGCAGCGGCCAGATTGCGCTCGGCCGCCTTAACCTCGGCCTCGATATTGACGTTCACCGGCAGGGCACAAAAGGCGTCCACAGTCAACGTGCCGCGTTCGGCTGCCGGTATGGCGGCCTCTTTTGTCTTCAAGGCGCGGTTATGCACCTCAACCTCATCGACATGAGTTTTCAAGGTAGCATTCAAGGCGACGCCTTGTGCACCCAGTATAAGCTCATGCAGGTTTTGCTTGTGGCCCGTCTCAATCTCGATGCCTGAACAAACATTCTGCGCGACGAAATTGTCGTCAAATATGGCGATGTCCGAAAGCGGAGCTGACCATGCACCATTCTGAAAGGTATGCGACCGACCATTCACATCGATGACGACATGGGGCGAATGCGGAGCACCTAGTCTATGGCGTTCGATAATCGGAGTCGGGCTATTCGTGCCCAATGAGCGCAGAATGCTGGCTAGCGTGGTCTTTCCCCGGCCGTTCTCGGCATAGATCAAAGTCAGCTTTGTAAGGCCCGTTTGCTGGCCCGGAGACACGTTCTCGAACTGGCCAATATTCCTAAGGAGTTGTATGCGGTCTACCATGCTCTTCGCTTTCCTTACATGCTGCTCATCACGTGCATCGTTAGACACTAAGCCAAGTTCAAGGAGCGTCTTAACCTTAGGTCATGTGAGTATAGCACAGAATCACGCAAGCAGCAACATGCGAGGACCTCTGATCAAACCTCTCGCCATAGTTTCTACAGGTCAACGCTCATAGTGCGATGCGTCAAGCCCGGCTCAGTTGCGCAGAGCCAATCGAACGCTTCGGTCGCTCGGGTGCCCCGTTCGCTACAGTCGAACCAGCTATACAACTGCCTGTATCCGTAAGCGCGGATGTAGGTGGCCGCATCATCGGCACACGCAAAGTCGTGCAGGATGATGCTGTCTTGATCGAACGGTGTGTCACTGCGGCTTCTCACCACCGCGCGGTAGTCGAAGATGGTCTTGAACACGTTGACCCCTTCGGGTTTGTGTACACGACCACGGATAAAGCTGACCGCGACTGGCGATGTCATGCCGGTGACGTGCGGGCTGTAAAGTGCAAAGCCTCCATCTTCGTTGCGGAAACCAAGCGCTCGATACTCGTTTCTGGTAACTGAGTTGCGCACATGGACTTGGTGGAACATCTCTCCGGCCTGTTTGCGGCCGATGCCTTGACGCATAGCGTAACGGATCAATGCTCCTTCTTGCAACGCGATCTTGGATAGCAGTGTGTAGTTGCCCGCTTCCGTTTCATCCGTCAGACCGAACAAGGTCACGAGCGAGGGATAGCCGATGTTGAATCGCAACCAATGCAGCACGTCGTCTTCCGCGCTTTTGAAGCCTTGGTGAATGAGCCAAGCCTGCACCAGTTCAAAGGGTCCGCCCTTGTTGTCGGTCGGCGTGTCGCTCCAGGAGTTGTGACCGTGATCCACCTTCAGGCTGGCAACGGCCCAGGGTGGATTGAAGGGGGATCGGAAGAACGAGTATTCATGGTTCTCGGCGGCAGGCCTCAAGCCGATCTTGTTCAAGATATCGCGCATGGGAATGGTACGGGCATAGTCAAGGTTCATGATGTCTCCTGATCATGGTGATGGTGGGCGGCGGGTTGATTGGGGCATGAGAGAAGATTAGGACTGGTCGTCAACTTGCAGACTGTTAGGTCTGATGCGCTCGTCGGCGAACCGGTTAAGGCTCGACAGACGGTAGCGCACGGCATTGCCGAACTTCACCGGTTGCAGGTCATAGGTTCGTTGACAATCCCACACGGCAAGAGTTCCCGGTTTGAATCCGGTATACGCCCACGCTTCGACGCGAGTCAGCAACGGATCGAAGCGGTACAAACAGGTGGGGCAGCAGCCCGTGGCTCTATTGGAAGGGTTGGGATGTGTAGTGCGCATCAAGTCGCTGACGCGGTCATATATGGAAAGCAAGACATCGTGCTTGTGTGGTGTGGACATTGAAGACTCCCTTCGTGGACGGTGTGGATGACCGATTGGTCGAAGGGCTCTGTATATCGATAGCCAAGGGAATCTGACAGAGAATCACGGGTGATTAATGCTCGTTAATGCGACGTGCCTACGCCTGTATGTAGCCGGTCACGTACAGGTCGACTTTCACCGGCTTGGATGAGATGCGCTTTCTTCTCGAACGGATCACCTTGCCGTTAGGCTTCCACCCCTAGCCAGGAGGCCACATGAGCAAGCAAGAGACCGATACCGATGAGCGCCTTGACGAAGCCTACATCGTTATGGCTGGCATCATCCGCAATGGGGGTGACAAGTACCTGCCCATATTCAAACGACTGCACGAGGAACGAGAGGTTCGCAGAGCACGCAAGGCCCTCAAACAAATCGCTTTACAGGTCGCTAGTGACATGGTACTGTGATCGTAAGCTGGGTTGTCACATTTCACTCGATATCGCTGTCACACATATTTGAAAGCGACACGACGGAAGTGCTTGATAGTACAGAAGAATCGGTCGTTCCAGAAGTCACCAAGTGACCACTTCGGGTGCGCCATATTCTCTTTGTTTAAGAGGTATTTATCGCCTTTAACGGCAACGAGTATTTCGCTTTTCGCAACACTGCGATTAAGGCCGATATAGAAGAAGTGTCACACATTTTGTAACACATGGTGACACATGCCCTATATCCTGAAACGCGGCGGTCAGTACTACTACAATCGGCGCATCCCTGACTTCGTCCGGCACCTGGATCGCCGTGACACGGTGCGCATCTCACTACGCACCGACAGCCGACAGCTCGCATGGCGCCAGGCCGTCGTGCTCAATGATCAGGTCGAAGCCTATTGGCAAAGTCTTGTTGATGAGACCGCACCTCATGACAACAGTCGCTTCCGGAAGACCGTGTCGATCGCTCGGCAGCTTGGCTTCACATACCGACCTATGCAAGCCGTTGCCGCTCTCCCTTTGGAAGAACTCATCGGTCGCGTCCTCGCGGCCAAGGACGCGACGCCCAAGCAAGTCGAGGCGTTGTTGGGAGGTAAGGAAGGCCCGCTAATGCCGCTGAGCAAGGTGCTCGATAGGTTCTGGGAACTCGCCAAAGACAAGATCGTCAGCAAAACACATGACCAAGTGCGCAAGTGGCGCAACCCACGAATACGCACCATGAATCGCTTTGTCCGCTTGGTCGGCGACAAGGAACTGAAGGAGGTCGGTCGGGATGACATCGTCGCTTTCCGCGATTGGTGGCTCGACCGCATCCGCACAGAGGATCGAAACACACAGAGTGCCAACAAGGAGTTCATTCACCTCAAAGCGATTCTGGAGACAGTATCCGAACACGACAAGGTTGGACTCGATATCAGGCATCTCTTTAGGAAGGTAAGGCTGGAGACGCGCTTTCGGCAACAACGCTTGCCCTTTACTTCGGAACAGATCGTGGCCTTGTTGCACGACGACAAGCTCCACGCCATGTTGCCGGAGTTTCGCTGGTTCCTGTTCGCTGCCGCCGAAACGGGGGCGCGACCTTCGGAAATCGTCGGCCTGATGCCTGAAGACATCAAGCTCCATGCGCCCATCCCCCACATCACCATCACCGACCGCAAGGAGCGGACGTTAAAGAACGCGCACAGTGCACGCTCTATCCCCCTGATCGGCTATGCACTCGCGGCGTTCAGAGCATGTCCGAACGGGTTCCCGCGCTACCGCGACAAGCCAGATCATCTGACCAATGCCGTCAACAAGTTCCTACGCTCGAACAATCTCTTCCCTTCGGATAAGCACTCCGTGTACTCCTTTCGACACAGTTTCCAAGATCGCATCCTGAACGTCAACGCGCCCGACCGTGTGCAAGCAGAACTCATGGGGCACCGCTTCCAACGACCCAAGTACGGGAATGGCCCCACCCTGGAGCACAAGAAGGAATGGATGGACCGCATCTGTCTAACCCAGGCATCGTCTATCCGCAACGATAGACAAGACGACGACCAGCGATGACGGTCTCGTTGTAGTCCACGCTGAGGTCGCGTGCGATGGCATCCATATCGAGGTAGTTCCGGATGTTGTCGGGGATGGTTCCGAACAGCCCATTCTCCACGAACTCCTCTGCCAGGTCTTTCAGTGAGTCCATCTCATAGATATCCATGTCTAGATCCTCTGGGCAATCCTTGTCGAGATCGAACTGATAGCCGCATTCACCGACGGCGATTGCGACGCGGGTCTTCGCATCGTCATCCCAACTCTCCACAGCCTCATAGAACTGGCCAATGGCACCCTGGTGAATGCCAAGAGCTTTGAATAGTTCCATGTCGGCGTCATCACCGTCGATGAATTGAATTTCGAACTCCTCAACGTGTTGACCGAAGGGATCGCGTAAGTCCTTCGACTGCTGCAGATAGCTTTCCAAGCTGTCGAAATAGAAGCCGATGGCGCTCATGTTGTATGGTTGTGCGTATAGTTTGGTCATTTCTAGTTCTCCTACTTCATAGGGTTGCGTGTATCGCCGAACGGCGCTTCATGAACCCTTGCCACGCGGCGAGTGGGGGGTGAGCAAGGGACAGGGCCAAAGCCGCCCGAGGGGAATCACCCGGCTTGCACAAGCGAAGCGCGGAAAGTCGGGGATACTGGCGGCGTAGCTCGTGAGCGTAAAAGCGCGAAGCCTTGGCCCGCGCAAGGGGGAACACCCTATAGCGATCTGCTAGAGATGAGGCATGATACCTCAGCCTGAACAGGGCAGAATGCAACTTCGGCATCCACACTGCAGGCGGCATCAGGCGCCTTCAACAATGCTAAGGGCTGCCACACGAACAACCTTCACCTTGTCGGTGGGAACTGTACCAGACCTTCACCTGACCGAACTTTGAAGAAACGCACATAGCAAATAGGTCTATGGATGCGGAGCAAAGCTCCGATCGTGCGTAAGCGTCTCACTGGAGTCGTTCGGCACCCAGGAAGGAATAGTTGCCGCTTTCTTATGCGCTACATGCGCGGCGTTCAGGTCGTTGTGCTCGCTGTAGCGCGACGACATGTCTATCACTGCATAACGTGCGCTCAATGCGTCCGCGTAGCGCTGGGTGATCGCTCGTCCTGTGGGGTCGTTGTCGAACCAGGTGAACACGCTTGTGATCGATCGTAGCCGTGAAGCCTCCACAAGGTGCTGTAGACCTCTTCGGGCAAGTCCTGCGCTGTTCAGGATGAGCGCCGCTTCGCTGGGTCGCAGCCCGCATGTGTCCGCATAGGTCAGGAAGTCGAAGAACCCCTCGAACAGATGCAACGCTTCCGGTTCTTGCTCGGCATCGCCAAAGAGCGTTGTGGTGCTCTTGGAGCCGATCACCGTTTTGTAATCGCCTCGGATGCTACGCACTTCCCACGTGTTCGGATCATCGGTCGGAAAGCCCACACCGAACAACGGGCGCAGACGCTTCTCAGCCACGGGCTGATAGTAGATCTCTGAACAATAACGTCGAGCTGTGTCGATACGGATGCCGCGCTCTGTGATGTAGGACAGGATAGGTGCATAGCTGAGCGGCTTCTTCTTGACGAGCGTGAAGCGCGCCGACTCTGTCGTTCTTGCTTTGGTCGGATGCGCTGCGACATTTGCGGCGCTCTCACCAGCAAAGCGTTCCAGCCAGCGCAAGGCTTCGGACACGCTTGCACCGTTCAAATGTGCTTGTGCCAAGGCGATCACATCCCCACCAGCACCGGTGCCGAAGTCTTTCCAGGTGCCGCGTTGCGGATGTGCCACAAAGCTGGCCTCACTGTCTCCCTTTCGCAAAGGCGAGTGGAACCAGACATCCTTTCCGCCCTTTGCCGTTCTGACCGGCTCGCGCGCACCGATGGCGTGGAGTACAAGGTCGATAGGAATGGTCTTGGCCTGTTCAATGTTCATGATGCGTGTCCTTTCCGAATGGGTTGCAAGGCTGTCGTGGTGTTTTCTTCTTTCACGGCGAAGGCAGTCTAGCGCGGCTGCGTGCGGTAGCGGAGAAAGGCACTCCCCCGTTAAAGCCTGTGTAAGGCCGGGCCGATAGAAAAAGACCCGCACGGAACAACCCTTCTACAACTGCCCATTGTCCGCGAACGAGTAGTAGCCGCCATCCGTGACGATGAGGTGATCATTGACTTGGATGTCCAAGAACTTGCCTCCTTCCACAAGTTTCCTGGTGAGCATCAAGTCCTCCTCGCTCGGGCGTAAGGCTCCGCTTGGATGGTTGTGTGCCAAGATCACGCAACACGCCTTCGCGTTCAAGGCACACTTGAACACGATCTTGGGGTCTACCACGGTCGCGTGCATACCGCCCTGACTGATACGCTGCTTTCCGATCAGCCCATTCGCACGGTCCAGGAGGAGGAGCCAAAACTCTTCATGATTGAGGTCTAGGAGGAGTGGTCGAAGTATATCATACGCAATCAGCGAGGTGCTCACACGCTCACGTAGCGCGCGCGGCGTTTCTCGCCGCCGACGTCCAAGCTCAAGAGCCGCTTGCAGGATGGCCGTGCTTTGTGTGCTCATGCCCGCTGAGGTCATGTCCATGGCGGACATTCTTCCAAGCTGATAAAGGTCTCGATCAGCCGCCTCTAGAAGTTGATGGCTCAACTCCATGGATGACTGCGTTCGGCTAGCGCGGATAAGTACCGCAAGGAGTTCAGCGTCGCTACATCCACGAGAACCTCTTTCCAAGAGTCTCTCTGACGGTGATGTGTTGGCAATGAAGGAAGGGAAGTCGTTGAACATGGCCTCCCTCCTGCACGGCTTCGCCGACGCGACAAGGCACCGTGGAATAAAAGCAAAGCGGTTATGCCGCGAAAGGCCTTGTGGCTAGTCGGCGAAACGTGCTCTCTTGGCCGTGGTCAAGGGCTTCCTGCTAGGGCCAAGTGGTTCAGGATGGACGGATCGCGAGTTGAAGATCGCGATTTTCGTATGCCATTTCGATCATTCAGCACATCATGTTATGCTCGTCGTTCTGTTGGATCGCGGGCCTCCCGGTTGCACGTGCTACAGCGCAGCCACATTCCGCACAGTATTGCGCCGGAGCATTGCAGGCACAAGCCGCAAGCTCCAATGAAGATCCCCCATGTTCTCCTCGCTCTGTCGGTGTCATGCGCGGCACAAGCACAAACCTTCACCATCAGCGGCCATGTGAAGGATGCCACATCGGGTGAGGCGATCATAGGTGCGAGCATCTTCGTTACGAACACGAAGGCCGGAACAGCCGCGAACGAATTCGGCTTCTATTCCATCAGCCTTCCAGCAAGCGACACGCTGAACATCGTGATCGCCAGTATTGGCTACACGGCGCAGGCCAAGCGGATCAAGCTATCGGGCAACCTCGTACTGGATATCCTCATGGTGCCATCGGCCACGCAGTTGGCCGAAGCGGTGGTGACAGCGAAGCGGTTGGACAAGAATATCACCGACACGCGAATGGGCGTGATCGATGTGCCGATCGAGAAGTTGAGGGTCTTGCCCGCCATCCTTGGCGAACCCGATGTGCTGAAGATGATCCAGCTCTTGCCGGGTGTACAAGCTGGTCAGGAGGGCACAACAGGCTTCTATGTACGCGGAGGGAATTCGGACCAGAACCTGGTGCAGTTGGATGGAGCCGTGGTGTATAACCCCAACCACTTGTTCGGCCTCTTCAGCACCTTCAACAGCAATGCGCTCAACAGAGTGGAACTGACAAAGGGTGGCTTCCCCGCGCGTTATGGCGGTCGCCTGAGCAGTGTGCTGGATGTGACCATGAAAGAGGGCAACGACCAGAAGATGCATGTGCATGCGGGGATCGGCCTGATCACCTCCAACGTTACCGTGGAAGGTCCGATAAAGAAGAACGTGGCCAGTTACATCGTCTCTGCCCGTCGCACCTATGTGGACCTGATCCTGAAACCGCTGAAAGTCTTCGGTTCCGGTAACACCTACAACTTCTACGACCTGAACGCTAAGGTGAACTGGCGTCTTGGTGCCAAGGACCGTGTTTTCCTCAGCGGCTTCACCGGGCAGGACAACGCGACCTACACCGACGCTAGCAGCTTGAACTATGGCATTCGGTTCGGCAACGGAACTGTGACAGCCCGCTGGAACCACCTCCTCGGCCCGAAGATGTTCGTGAACACATCGGCCATCTACAACAGCTACCTGCTCAATCTGTCCAGCGTGCAGGGCAAGTACTACTCGCAGTTCTATTCGGCTATCAACGACATCGGCGGCAAGACGGAGTTCGAGTACTTCCCAAACCCCAGGCACACGATCAGCTTTGGCCTGCACTACATCTACCACACCTTCAGCCCAAGTGGCAAGAGCGCCAAGATCCCGCGCAGCCAGCAGATCACCAACCTGGACCTGAACCGGATCGCGCAGACCTACAGCAGCGAAATGGCGGCATACCTCAACGACAACATCAAGGTGACCGAGCGCATCGGTGCCGAACTGGGCGTGCGACTTCCGTACTACATCACCAAGGGAGCGGAGTACCTCCGTGTGGAGCCACGCGCCAGCCTGCGCTACACGGTGAACGAACGCTCTTCCATCAAGGGCGCGTACACGGTGATGAACCAATTCCTGCACGTGGTGCCCAGCAGCACCGCCACCTTCCCCACGGACATCTGGATCCAGAGCACGGCACGCACCAAGCCGCAATACAGCGAGCAATACGCGCTGGGCTACTTCCGCAATTTCCACGAGAACGCATGGGAGACCAGCATCGAACTCTACACCAAGAACATGAAGAACCAAGTGGCCTTCAAGGAAGGTTCGCAGTTGTTGGAGCAGACCGTCATCGACAGCAATCTTGTGTACGGCAAGGGTTGGAGCCAGGGCGCGGAACTCTTCATCAAGAAGAACCAAGGCAAGCTCACCGGTTGGGTATCCTACACGCTTTCGTGGACCAACCAACAATTCGCCGCGCTCAACCGGGGCAAGGAATTCCCTTTCAAGTATGATCGTCGCCACAACCTCGCGTTGGTCGGCACATACGCGTTCAACGAGCATTGGACCTTCAGCGCACAATTCGTGTTCACCACCGGTGCCGCCTACACACTGCCGACCGGTCGCGCCACGGTGCTCGGTGGCGGCACGCTCTACGATGGCATCTACTATGACTACACCGACCGCAACAACGCGCGCCTCAACCCTTACCACCGCCTCGACCTGTCCGCCTCCTACAAGAAGCAGCACCGCATGTTCAAGCACGATTACATGGGCACATGGACCATCGGCCTCTATAACGCCTACAGCCGCCAGAACCCATACTTCGTGTACCTCACCACCGACCCGGTTACCAAGCAACCACAGGCGAAGCAAGTGAGCCTTTTGCCCATCATACCCAGCCTGAGCTACAACCTCGAATTCTGAGCCGACATGAGAACCTCCATCCCCGTGATCGTCGGTGCCGTGTGCACCACTTTTCTCCTGTTCTCCGGTTGTACCAAGGACATCACCGTTGTGCCATTGGCCTATGATACCAAGCCGGTGATCGAGTGCATGCTCACACCCGGTCAGGTGCCGAAACTCTACATCTACCGCTCGGTGCCCTACTTCGATGCCGCCGTTACGCGCAAGTCGCTCTTCATCCGAACTGCGAACGTCACGATCACAAGCAGCTTGGGCACCGATGTGCTCGTGGTCGATTCCGTGGAAGACCTCTTCGCCTGCGAGTACAACTACTTCTTCAAGGGCAACATCGTCACACAGCCCAACATCACCTTCTCGCTGAACATCGACGCGGAAGGAAAGACCTACACCGCGCAGACCACCACTGACCAGACCGCCACCACCATCACCTCCACGGGTTACACGCCCGTGTTCAACGACATCTACGGCGAGCACGAGGGTGTGATCGTGGACTACAACGATGTGCCGGGTGAAGAGAATTTCTACCGCTACCAGATGGCGCGCATCATCGACAGCACCACCACCTTGGGTGAAGGCGGCTTGTTCAGCATCTGCACCCACGGTTCCTTCTTCCCGGTGCTGGAGATCGGCCGCGCCATTTACAAGGATGCCAACCAGGACGGGCTACCACAAGAGATCGTGATCGAACCCGCCTACAAGCACAAGAGCGGCGACATCGGCTACATCCGCATGCAGAGCGTGGACAAGAACGCGGCCGTGTTCTACGATCAGCTCGATCGCCAGAAGCTCTCGCAGTTCAACCCCTTCGTGGAGCCGGTGTTCCTAACGCCGATACAGTTCCCAGAGGCCCTCGGGGTGTTCGGGTCGTACGCGTTGAGCGATTCGGTGGTGTTCGTGTTCCCGGAGTGAGGAACAGTGGATCACTGAACGGTCCGTTCAGAACTGAAAGAGGCCGCGCATTTGCCCGGCCTCTTTCAGTTCACCCCCAGCACGGGCACCGGGACGTTCGCAAACCCGGCACCCGCGCCTCAGAGGCAACACACGGTACCAAACCAAAGGATCGTGTGGTACAAAGGATGCCCCGATCCCTGTCCACATTCTGTGCGCGCACCCGCTCAGGATCCGGACAGGATCCCCAGCATAGCTTGCAAGCATGAAAGTGCTGTTGATCGAGGACGAACAGGAATTGCGCCGCTCCATTCGCGCGTTCTTGCAGGATGTCGGCTTCCTCGTGGAATCCGCCAACGACTTCCCTTCCGCCATGGAGAAGGCGGAGCAATACGCCTATGATGCTGTGCTGGTGGACATCACCTTGCCAAAGGGCAGTGGCTTGGACATCGTGCGGATGCTACGCAAACAGAACCCCAACACCGGCATCATCATCATATCGGCCAAGGGCTCGCTGGATGACAAGATCCTCGGCCTGGACCTCGGTGCCGACGACTACTTGCCCAAGCCCTTTCACCTTCCGGAACTGGTCGCACGCTTGCGCGCGCTCATCCGCCGCAAGCAGTTCGCGGGTAATCAGGCCATCGAACTGGACGAACTCCGCATTGTGCCGGATGACAAGCTGGTGGAAGTCAACGGCCAGCGCGTGGACCTTACCGTGATGCAGTTCGACCTGCTGCTCTTCCTTGTGGCCAACAAGGACCGCGTGCTCTCGCGCACCGCCATCGTGGAGCACGTCTGGGGCGAAATGGCCGACCGCTTGGACCACGATCATTTCCTCTACTCGCACATGAAGAACCTCCGGAAGAAGTTGTTGGAGAAGGGCAGCAAGGACCGCATCCAAACAGTGTACGGTCTGGGGTATCGGTTAAGCTCACACGCATGAAACTGCTGCAACGTACCTCGCGCTACCAGTTCGTCCTTGCCATCCCGTTGGTGATCATGGGTACGGCCATCGGCTACGTCGTGCTCAGCGCCGTGGTGGCAGCTCAGGTCGATGAGCAGATGGAACACCAGACACAACATATCGTCCAGCAACTGCGCAAGGGTGAACGCACCTTCACTTCCAACGCACCGGATGAATTCATTTCGGTAATACCAGGACAGGTCTCGGAGCCCATGACGGTGGACACCGCCATGCTCGACCCGGAGGAGGATGAGATGGCGCCGTGGCGGTTGATGCGCTCATCGGTGCGCTTGCCCGATGCCGGGTCCTTCACCATCGCCGTGGGTCGTTCGCTGGTGGAAACGGAAGACCTTGTGCTTGGCGTAGCGGTGAGCATGACCCTGCTCTTGGCGCTGGTAGCCTTGGGCAATGTGCTGCTGAACCGCTGGCTTGCCAAGCGCTTGTGGCAACCCTTCCACGATACCTTGGATGAGTTGGGGCGCTTCCAACTCGACGGAACGCGTTCTGCTCGTTGGCCCAAGACCGATATCGAGGAGTTCGCAACGCTCAACGGTGCGCTCTCCAACATGACCGCGAAGATGCGTTCCGACTTCACCGCGCAGAAGCGCTTCACCGAACAGGCCGCGCACGAACTGCAAACACCACTGGCCATCTTGCAAGGCAAACTGGACCAGCTCATCCAATCGCCGAACATCGGCGAGCAGGAAGCCGGTGTGATCGACGGCCTGTTCCAAGCGCGCGAACGCATGGGCCGCACCGTCTCCAACATGCTGCTGCTCGCCCGCATCGGCAACCAGCAGTTCCCGCCGCAAGCCATCGACTGGTTCGCGCTCTTCCAGGACCAACACCAAGCCTTGCAAGACCTCATCGCCCAGCGCGGCATCCGGTTCAACCTGCGGCAGGATCAACCGTGTTTGTTGCGCTTGCACCCCTTGCTCGCCGAAGTGCTCGTGTCCAACCTCGTGCGCAATGCCGTGCAGCACAACATACCTGCGGGCACGGTGAACGTGGTGCTCGGTGCGGATGGTTTCATGGTCGTGAACACCGGGCCTGCCCTCACCACCGATCCCGGCAAGCTCTTCGAGCGCTTCGCCAAGGACGATCCCACCAGCAATTCCACCGGCCTCGGCCTATCCATGGTGAAGGAGATCGCCGACCAGAACGGGATCCAACTTAGCTACGGGTATGCAGCGGGCGTACACACCTTGGTGGTACGAGGCGAATGATGTGCGCGATCGTTTGGCCAGCTTGGTCTTGATCCCGCTTAAGTTGTGCGTGGTCATCGTATTTCCCTGATGAAGACATCGGTCCTTTCCCTCGTTGGTGTATTCATCGGGTTGCTCCACCCATTGGGTAGTGCAGCCCAAGCGCCCAATGGACCTGCGATCCAGAAAGCAAACTGGTGCATTGTCCCGGCATTCCAATACGGATACGTCTTCCCTACGAACCATTTCTTGCGCGGAAGCAATCGCGAGCAGGAGCCCATCCGCGCTTTCGGCGCGGCTTCCATACGGCTTGGCAAGCAGACCACGGGCAACAAGCCATGGCAGCTGAACTATGCGAATCCGGTCTATGGTGTTGGCATCAGCGCCATTCGCTTCAGCGAACCGGAGGAACTGGGAAAGCCCTTTGCCGTCTTCGGTTACTTCAACGCCCCCTTCCATCGGTGGACGAAGCTGTCGTTGGAATATGATATCGCTTTGGGCCTTGCTTTCAACTGGAAGCCCTTCAACCCGGTGAACAACGCGAACAACCTTTCCATCGGGGCCAAGGAGAGCGTGTACCTGGATGTTGGTGTGCAGGCGGCGTTCCGGTTGGTCGGTCGGTTCTCCGGTAGTGCGGGGTTGAGCATCGCCCATTATTCCAACGGCGCCCTCAAGAAGCCGAACCTTGGCGTCAACACGGTTGCGCCCCGGATGGCCTTGCGCTATGACCTGTACACGGTTCCCTTGTCGCGACCGGTCAAGTCACAGCGCGCACCCTTCACTGCTTCCACCCAGCTCGACCTATCGGTCTTTGCCGGGTCGCAGAACGTGATCTACGACTCGCTTCCCGTGGATGTAGTCGAGGGGTACGAGGGGGTGAACTTCCTGGCCATGGGGGTGAACGTGTGCTTGGCGCGGCACCTTACGCACAAGAGCAAGATCGGCTTCGGCTTCACCGCCGACTACAACGGTGCGCACGATGCGCAAGTGAGCGTGGACAATGGCGAAGTGGAAGCAGCGGACAGCCCTTTTGCGGACAAGCTCCAGCTCAGTGTGTTCCCTTCCTATGAACTGGTCGTACACCGCGTATCGGTGCTTGTTCAACCTTCGTTCTATGTCGCACGCAAGAACATTCCACAGCAAACGCCGTGGTTCTACCAGCGCATCGGCATCAAGTACCATGCTTACCGGAACCTCTTCGTCGGTGTGAGTTTGCGCGCCTACCAGTTCAACGTTTCGGAATTCCTGGAGTGGAACATCGGGTATCGCTTCATCCGGAACAAGGGCAACCCTCTAAGCCCATGAGCACGGGTGGCGTAGGTCCCGGCCGAACGGATCCACATTCCAGACAGGATCATGAACTCTCTTTGAACCGTAAACCCGAACCAACATGAACTACGCACTGCCGACCTTGCTCATGCTCTCGCTCAGCATGAACGCCTGCGCACAGAAAGTGAGCGAAGCCGATGTACCCCAACCCGTGAAGGCCGCCTTCATGAAACAATTCCCCAAGGCCGAACACGCCAAATGGGAAATGGAGGACAAGAAGGACTACGAGGTGAACTTCCAGCAAGGCGCCACCAAGTGGTCCGCCAAGTACGCCGCCGATGCCAAGTGGCTGGAAACCGAACACGCCATCAAGCCGGAAGAACTACCCGCGCCGGTGCGCGCTGCCATCGCCGCCAACTACGCGGACCACAAACTGGAAGCCGCCGAGGTGGCCGAGAGCCCCCAAGGCATCGTGTATGAGGTGGACCTGGAGAAAGGAGAGCACAGCATGGAAGTGGTGTTCGCCGCGGATGGCAAAGTGGTGAAGAGCCTGGTGACGGAAGAGGTGAAAAGGATGAAGGGCCGGACGAGAAGGACTGATCGATCGGTCAAGCGGGCCGGGGCGCAAGCTCCGGCCCGCGCCAATTCAATCCACCGCTTTCCCTGCGTTGCGCTTGCGGAAATGCTCGCGCAAGCTGCTGAAGTTGGCGATCACGAGCACGGTGAGGAAGAACGCGAGCATCAGTTCGCCCATCGCTAGGACCCTGGCCGAAGTAGAGACCGGCAGGATATCACCGAAGCCCGCTGTGGTGAAGGTGCTCATACTGTAATACACCATGTCTACCGCCCGATGCCACAACGACCCCGCCAAACCGACGCCCGATAGGGCCGTAGGATCCACTTCGAGCAAAGCGAGATTGTCCAACGCGAAGGAGGCCACGAACAGCAAGGCGTACAAGCTGATCATGGCGAAGAGGTGCTGCTGGTCAAGATCATGGTCCGACGTTCGGGCGATACGGCGGAACATCTCGAACATGCCGAACACGGTCTTGCCACATGCGAACAACACCACGATCAACTCATCCCAGAACACATCCCGCAGCTCGCGCTGCACGAAGAGCAGCACTATGTATCCCGAGAGCAGGATCAGAACGAAGATCACCAGCGGGCGAACAAGTGCAGCCATGCTTCAAAGATGATGATCGCCATGGGAGCCGATGGTCGTAACCTTGTTTCAACCCGATCGCCAATGGCCATGAACGATAACGCCGCGTACATCAAACGCATGCTCGCCACTGAGGATGCGCAACTCGCGCGCCTGCACCGGATCGTGGAGGAAGCAATGAACGAGGAACGGAGCCTGGCGGCCCGCATCGCGGAGGAAGGGCGGGAGGATCGGCGCGGCTTGGGTGAACGCCTTGCCGACCAAGTGGCGTCATTCGGCGGTAGCTGGACCTTCATCCTCAGCTTTCTGGGCATCCTCGTGGTCTGGATCATTCTCAATGCGATCTTCTTGCACGAAAAGGGCTTCGATCCCTACCCCTTCATCCTGCTCAACTTGGTGTTATCCTGCATCGCCGCGTTGCAGGCACCGGTGATCATGATGAGCCAGAACCGCAAAGAAGCGAAGGACAGGCTGCGGGCCGAGAACGACTACTTGATCAACCTGCGCGCCGAACTGGAGATCCGCAGCCTGCACCGCAAATTGGATCTGAGCATCGAGGACCAGTTCAAGCACTTGTGCTCCATTCAACAAATGCAACTCGACCAGTTGGAGCGGTTGGATCAGCGCTTGGTACGCATGGAAAGCAACCTCCCGAAAGGATGAACACCATTTTTAAGGGGCACATCGTCGTTCGCGGGTCATCGTCGGTTCCCCGAACGGTGCTGCTTCTGTTGTTGGTCTTTCCGGGTGCTGGACTGGTCGCCCAGCAACAGGGCCTCGACTTCTACCTCGCCACAGGTTTGGAACGCAGCCCGTTGCTGAAGGACTACGGCTACCAACTAAGCGCGCTGGACCTGGATAGCGCCAAGGTGCGAGCCACCTTCGGGCCGCAAGTGAGCGGAACCGGCCAGTACCTCTACGCACCCTACGACAAGCACTGGGGCTACGACGTGAACGTCACCAACGGCGGCTTGTATTCCGCCGTGGTTGGCGCCAGGCTGCCCTTGTTCAACAAGAACCAGAAGCAGGCGCAACTATCCGGCATCGCGGTGCAACACAACAGTGTGCGCACCGGCGCGGCGGTCACAACGCTGGACTTGCGCAGGAGCATAGCAGGGCAATACATCGCGGTATATGCCGATCAACGCGCGTTGGAATTCACCGAAAGCCAGGTGCGCTTGCTCACCGAGCAGGAACAGGTACTGAAGCACTTGGCCGAGCGTGGCCTTTACCAACAAACGGACCTGCTCGCCCTGCAAGTGAGCCTGCAAGCCCAACGCATCGCGGCGCGGCAGGCACAAGCCCTTTTCCGCAACGACCTCTACGCCCTCAACCAACTGTGCGGCGTGCAGGATACCACCACCATTCGCCTCTTGCCGCCGGAGCTTGTTCCCAGCACCGCCTTCAATGCCGATGCTTCGCCCGTGATGCAGCAATTCCGCTTGGATAGTGTCAGCAACACCATCGCCGACCGCACCATCGACCTGGCATACCGGCCAAGGCTGAACATCACCGGCGATCTGGGCTTGAACGCCATTACCTACACCGATATCCCCAACCGTTTCGGTGGCAGCGCAGGCATGAACCTGAACGTGCCCATCTACGATGGTCGACAACGGCGCTTGGAACACGACCGCATCGCCTTGCGCGAACAGACCCGGCAAGCCTATCAGACCTTCTACCTCGATCAATTGGCCCAACGCCACGGTCAGTTCCAGGAAGCATTGCGCCGCGCCGAAGTGTTGCTCGCAGAACTGCAACAACAGTCCACCGAAGAGGAACGGTTGATCGCCTTGTACCGCTTGGAACTGGAGGGTGGCCTCGTGCGCCTTACCGACTTGTTCCTCGTGTTGAACAACCACGCGGCAACCGTATCGGCGCTCATCCAGTCCGACGCTGATCGCGCACGCATCATCAACGAACTCATCCACCTGAAATGATCCGGTGTCACCGTACATATCCTGCGGCTGCGGCCATCCTGCTCTTGCTGGCTTCCTGTGGTACTGATGCGGGCGCACCTGCCGCAGCGGACCTGGGTCCGCGTACGCCTGTTACCATCACGCACGTCCAGCGCGACACCATCGCGAAGAGCGTATTACTGAACGCCACCGCGCAATTCCTCCGGAAGAACTCGGTGCGCGCCAACATCACCGGCACGGTGGACCGTGCCTTCGTTGCGCTCGGTGATCATGTGCGTGCGGGCCAGCCGCTCTATGTCATCCGCACCAAGGAGGCGGAAGCGCTCGGTGCGTTCGCGGCGCAGGACAGCACCTTCCGCGTAAAAGGTCTGATCACGATCAAAGCAGCTTCCGATGGGGTGATCGTACAGATGGACAAGCTGCTGAACGACTATGTGAACGACGGCGATCAGTTGGCCATCATCGCGGACGGCGGCAGCTCGGTGTTCATCGTCACCGTGCCCTACGAACTGAACGAACACGCGCGCATCGGTACGCCATGCACCATCGAGCTCCCCGATTCCACGCAGGTGCGCGGCACCATCACCACGCGACTTTCCACGGTGGACGCCTTGGCACAGACCCAGGGCTTCGTGGTGAAACCCACCAACGGCGCATCGTTCCCCGAAGGGCTCATCGGTACGGTGCGCTTCAGTGTGCAAGAGCACCCGAACGCACAAGTGGTGCCCGCAACCACGGTGCTGGGCAATGAGGAGATGACTGCGTTCTGGGTGATGCGCTTGATCGATGACAGCACGGCCGTGCGCGTACCCATCGAACGCGGCATCGCTGCGAACGACCAAGTGGAACTGCTCACGCCCACCTTCGATCCGGGCGATCGGCTGCTCCTCACCGGTGGCTATGGCTTGGGAGATACCGCGAGTATAATGTTACCCATTCGTTGAACTTGAGCTGCATAGCATGGTCACGTTGAACGCACGAAAATTGTTGGAAAGGCTCATCCTGTCCGCGCTTGCCCTGTCGGGTCCCGAAGTGCTGTTTGGTCAAGAGAGAGATACGCTTTCGTTCATCCGGTCGAAGCGGCTTTCGGATGCGGATCTGGCCAAGAAGCGGGAAGGAAGGTTCATTACAGGACTTCCTGATGTTTCATCGGACCCGGTTACCGGGGTTGGATTCGGCGTTCGAACCAACATCTATTGGAACGGCACCCGTGACAATCCGCTCTTCGCGCACACGCCCTACTTGATGAAACTGAAGGCCAATGCTGCTTACTACACTTCCAATGCCAGGGAACTCATCCTTGCGTTGGATATCCCCTACTACAAGGGGTCGCGGTGGCGGTTCAAGATCGATGTGAAGGCACAACAGAATCCGACCAATCTCTATTTCGGCTCCACGGCTGCCACGCTCGGCCCGCTGCGGCTTCCATCAACATCGGAAGGGGGTCCCACCTTCGCCACTTATGACGAATTCGACCGTGCGCGCAAAACGCTAAGGCCCGGTGGCCCAGGCGAAGCGGATTTCGTGACCGACGCCTTGTCAAATCGGTTCAGGGAGACCGAGTACATGCTTAACCTGAAGGCGGACTATGCGCTTGGGAACGGCAAATGGCGTGTGATGTCCGGCTATGAGATCCAGCACCTGGGCTATGACACGTTCGAGGGCACGCAAGCGGAAGCTGTCGATCCCGCGACGGGGGAGTCAGTGATGGCTCCGAACGGTACGTCGTTATTGCGCCAGGACTTCGTGCAGGGGGCGATATCGGGCTTGGATGGAGGTCGAGTTTCCATTCTCCAAGCCGCGTTGATCTATGACACGCGGGATCTGGAGCCCGACCCTTCCAATGGGCTCTATTTCGAGATCGCCAATGAGTACGCTGGTAAGTACATCGGTTCGCAATTCGACTTCAACAAGCTCTTCGTTCAAGCGCGCGCCTACCGAAAGCTGCCATGGGGCCGTCGCACCGTTCTTGCTTTCCGTTCAGCAGCCGGCAACATTTTCGGTAGCAACGCGCCGTTCTTCGAATTCCAGGACCAATGGAGTCCGGATGGCAGCGTGAACGCACTGGGAGGAAAGCAGTCGCTGCGCGGATACCGGGCCAATCGATTTCTGGCGCGGTCCCTCTGGTTCGCCAACATTGAACTGCGCATCCGGGTCGCGGAGACGCGCTTCTTGAAGCAACTGTTCGCGTTCAGCATCACACCGTTCTACGACACGGGTACGGTAAGGGATCGCTGGCAGGATCTGAACTTCCGTGATCTGCGATCCTCCTATGGAGGCGGTGTGCGCATCGCTTGGAATCAATCCACCATCATCTCCCTCGACATCGGAGCTTCCCAGGAGGATAGGCTGCTCTATTTCGGTATTGGTCAAGTGTTTTGAGCATGGTATACATGAGCTGCTTTTCCCAAGCGAATGATGTCCCGGTTACTTGGATCCCGCGCAGCGGGATGGTCGTCGTTGTAAATGGATCCTTAACCCAATGAAGGACTTCTTCGTCCGGTACAAGAACCCGGTAGCCGTGGTGTTGGCGCTCATCCTCATGGGCGGCTTGTTCGCGTATTCCCGTTTACAGTCGTCCTTGTTCCCAGAGGTCACCTTTCCCAAGATCAAGGTGATCGCCGACAGTGGCTTGCAACCCGTGGACAAGATGATGGTGACGGTGACGCGCCCACTGGAAGCCGTCATCAAGCGCACGCCGCACCTCAAAAACATCCGCAGTGTCACCAGTCGCGGCAGTTGCGAGATCAGCGCCTTCCTCGATTGGAGCGCCGACGTCGACCTGGGCAAGCAACAGATCACCGCCGCCATCGACCAGGTGCGCAGCGAACTGCCGCCGGGCACCACCATCGCCGTGGAGAAGATGAACCCCTCCATCCTTCCGGTGATGGGCTATGTCATCGGCGGTGGCGGCAAGAGCGACATCGAGTTGGACCTCATCGCCAACTACACCGTGAAACCTTACCTCGCGCAAGTGGATGGCGTGAGCGACGTGCGTGTGATCGGCGGGCGCAAGAAGGAATACCGCATCACCCTGCGTCCCGAACGCATGAGCGCCTTGGGCGTCAATCCCGATGCGATCACCGCTGCATTGGCCCGCACCAACTTCATCAACAGCAACGGCTTCCTCTTCACCAACCACCGTATGTACCTGAGCGTCACCGACGCCACCGTGGGTTCGCTGGACGAGTTGCGGCAATTAGTGATCTCCAACGATGGCAAACGCATCAAGCGCCTGCAAGACCTGGCGGAAGTCGGTATCGCCGAGGAACCGCAATACATCCGCGTCAACGCCAATGGCACCAACGCCGTATTGCTTGCGGTGGTGAAGCAGCCCGCCACCAACCTCATCACCCTTTCCGATGATGTGAAGAAGCGCGTGGACGAGTTGAACAACGGCCTGCTTCCAAAGGGTGTAACACTGTCACCCTACTACGTGCAGTCGGAATTCGTGAGCGAGTCCATCAAGAGCGTGCGCGATAGTTTGCTCATCGGCCTGTTGTTGGCCATTGCCGTAGCGGTGGTCTTCCTGCGATCGTTGCGCTCCAGCCTCGTCCTGCTCATCACCATTCCCATCACATTGGGCCTGTCGCTGGTGGTGATGTACGCGTTCGGCTACACGCTCAACATCATGACCCTAGGTGCGCTCGCTGCTGCCATCGGCCTCATCATCGACGATGCCATCGTGGTGGTGGAACAGATCCACCGCACCCACGAGGAACATCCCGGCAGGCCCACGCGCGAGTTGCTCAGTGGTTCCGTGCGCTACCTGCTTCCCGCCATGGTCGGCAGCTCGCTCAGCACCATCGTCATCTTCCTGCCCTTCATACTGTTGAGCGGCGTGGCGGGCGCGTACTTCCGCGTGCTCGCGGATACCATGATGATCACGCTCGCCTGTTCGTTCGTAGTCACTTGGATCGGCCTGCCTGTAGTCTATCTCCTGCTGCCCGAAGAGCGCAGGTCGAAAAAGGTCGTTGAAGAAGCTCCGGATCCCGAAAGCGAAGACACGGAGCGCAAGCCCGGCGCATGGGTGGGCTGGTTCATCCGCCGTCCGTGGTTGAGCGTGGGCTTCGTGGTGCTCGTCGGTTTCTTCGCGTGGATCGCTTCGCGCCACCTGGAAACCGGCTTCCTCCCTGAAATGGACGAAGGCTCCATCGTGCTGGATTACACCTCACCGCCCGGCACTTCATTGGAAGAGACCGACCGCATGCTGCGCGAAGCGGAGAAGACCTTGGCCGAGGTGCCGGAAGTCGAGAGCTACAGTCGGCGCACCGGCACGCAGATGGGCTTCTTCATCACCGAACCCAACTACGGCGACTACCTCATCCAACTGCGCAAGGACCGCAAACGCACAACCCTCGACGTCATCGACGACATCCGCCGCCGGTATGAAGCATCACAACCCGCCTTGCGCATCGACTTCGGCCAGGTGATCGGCGACATGCTCGGCGACCTCATGAGCAGCACCCAGCCCATCGAGATCAAGGTCTACGGCAACGACCAGCACCGCTTGCAGGCGCTTGCTCGCGAAGTGGCGCACGTTGTGGAACGCACGCCGGGAACAGCGGATGCGTTCGACGGCATCAACATCGCCGGACCGTCGGTGAACGTGGAAAGCAACGATCAAGCCTTGGCGCAGCGCGGTCTTTCACCACAGGACTTGCAAAGCCAATTGCAGACACAGTCCCAAGGCACTCCCATCGGGTCCTTGTTCGAGCGGCAGCAGCTCACACCCGTGCGCATGGTATACCCCAACGCGGCGGGCGCTTCCTTGGACGACCTGCGCGGCGCGCAGCTCTTCCTCCCGGATGGCCGCTTGGTCCGCGCTTCGGAAGTCGCGTCGATCACCGTCGGCCCCGGTGAAGCGGAGATCGAACGCGAGAACCTGCAACTGATGGTGCCTGTGACCGCGCGGCTGGACAACCGCGACCTCGGCAGCGTAATGGCCGACATACAGCGCAGCATTGCGACCGATATACACTTGCCCCAAGGCTACCACATCACCTACGGCGGTGCGTTCCAGGAACAGCAACAGTCCTTCAGTGAACTGCTGGTGATCCTGCTTGTCGCCAGCCTCCTCGTGTTCACCGTCCTGCTCTTCCTCTTCGGGGAATTGCGCGTGGCCTTGCTCATCCTGGTGCTTGCGGTGCTCGGTGTCAGCGGCTGCATCCTGGCGCTCTACCTCACCAATACCGCGCTCAACGTGGGCAGCTACACGGGCATCATCATGATCATCGGCATCATCGCCGAGAACGCCATCTTCACCTACCTCCAGTTCGCGCACAACCGCGAAACGCTGGGCGTGGATGAGGCGCTCACCTTCGCCATCGGCACCCGCCTTCGCCCCAAGTTGATGACCGCCCTCGGTGCCATCATCGCCCTCATGCCCATCGCGCTCGGCATTGGTGCCGGTGCGCAACTGCACCAGCCGTTGGCCATCGCTGTGATCGGTGGCTTCTTGGTGGCGCTACCGCTGTTGCTGCTGGTGTTCCCCAGCATGTTGCGGGTGTTGTTCCGGAAGTAGCGGCTTGTCGAGTAGTGGTTCTACTTCGTGTGCGCCGGGGTTTTCTCCTTCCTCCGAAGTGGAGGCGAACAGTAGCCGGTTGATAATCCACCGAGGTCGAAACGGCTGGACCGATTTATCATTGTGAAGCTCAAATCACACTCGCGCGACATATGATCGATGCACTTAAGATATCGCGCATCCTGAACTCCAAGCATCTCGTCACCGGGTTGAGCCACAACCTCTACCGGTACCCCGCGAGGTTCAGCCCTCGGTTCGTGCGCGAGATCATCGCCAGCCTGAGTCAACCAGGTGATCTGGTCGTGGATCCTTTCGTTGGTGGTGGTACTTCAGCCGTTGAAGCGCTCTCTTCAGGCCGCAACTTCCTTGGCTGCGACATCAATCCGATCGCGGTCTTCGCCTCGAAGGCCAAGGTCACAACGTTCTCTAAAGAGACCCTGTCCGAGGCATTGCGGCTCATCAGTGCGAGGGAAGAGCAAGCCAACAGCGGAGGCTTGGTCCCCAAGCACTACCTGAAAGATGGATACTTAAACAATGTCCCAAGAAGGTTCCAGCGACTGGTCGCACCTATCCTCACCTTGACCGAGGACAACGGGGATCCAGAAGTAGAGTTGTTCATTCGCTCGGTGCTGTTGAAGACCAGCCAATGGGCGCTTGATTGTCGGGAGCATACGCCAACGGGCCGAGCTATTCGTGCCCGCCTTATCCTGGACGCGAATGCCGTCTATGCGGGTGCAAAGGCCTTCACTCAACAATGCGAGTCGAGCGCTTCGCGCTTTGGTGTCGATCCCGTGGCCCAAATACACTTGAGCGCTGCCCAAGAGTTACCCGCCAAATTGCTTGTTACTAGCAGGGAGTTGGTGAAGGCGAAGCTCATCGTCACGTCACCTCCGTACGCAGGCACCCACATTGTCTATCACCAGTGGCAGATCAAGAGTAGAAGGAGGACTCGTGCTCCTTTCTGGCTCATCAATTCAATGGATGGGATGGGAGCACCGTACTACACGTTCGGGGACTACCGGACGCATACGCGGTCGAAGTACTTCGAGGAAGCCCTTGAAGTCTATTCTTCGATGAAGACCATGCTCGATCCCACGGGCACACTGGTGCAGTTGGTCGGCTTCTCGAACCCTAGGGCGCACTTGCCGAGATACTTGGAAATGATGGCGGCGGCGGGCTATGAAGAGGTTACTGATCGCGATTCGCTTGGACGCGCCCACCGCGTTTGGCGCAATGTCCCGAACCGGCGTTGGTACAACAACACGGGTTCGTCACCTGCGAATGGCCGGGAAGTAATGTTGATCCATAGACCTGCATAGCATGTCAGACCAAAGTGCCCTTCTCAAGCGACTTCTCGACGCGACACGATCCAGCGAGATCTTGGCCATCCTAACAGAATTGGGTGACCACCCTGAAAGGGGGATCCGCAGTCCGTTCGGCACTTCTCAGTTCTTCTGGGAGCCATACGACGGGAATGCGTTCAATATGGGATCCATCGGGTTCGGATCCAAGTCCGGTCGCAGCTTGACCGAACGCATCACCAACGCGATCGACGCGTTGATCGATGCTCGGGCATCCGCCGCTCCCATGCCCAAGCCGAACTCGCCACAGGACGCGATGTCAACTTGGTTCGGCCGTCCAGTAACAGGACCCGACAAGGGATTGTACCAATGGGACTACACCAGTGATGGCTACGACCGGAGGATCCATGTGATATTGCAACCGAGCGACCTGCCCGATACACCTACGATAGACATCCTCGATTCCGGAATAGGGATCACGCCTGCTGAGTTCCCCAAGACCATTCTCTCCCTTCAACGCGGTAACAAGATCACGAAGAAATACTTGGCTGGTGCATACGGCCAGGGTGGCGCATCAACCCTTCGCTTCTGTGACTACGTGCTGATCGTATCGCGTTCAGAATCGTCGCCATCCAAAATCGGCTTCACCCTTGTGCGCAACGTGCGCTTGGGCGAAGAGTACAAGGAAGACTGCTACGCGTTCCTTGCTTGGACAGACGCATCGGGTACCACGGCAGTGCTTGAATCGGACGATTCTTCACCGCTCGTGATCAAGACATCGGAGTCGCTCAAGAGGGACTACGTCCTATCCACGGGTACGCTGGTAAGACACTATGGATTCCAGTTGTCCAACACGGCAGGAAAGCTCGCTCCACAGCCAGGCAATCTGTATCACTTCCTGCACTACTCGATGTTCGACCCGCTCTTTCCCTTTAGGATCGTGGACAATCGGGATAGCACCTCAGGTCGGGAGGAACTTGTGCGCGGTAGCCGCAATCGCCTGATGGACTATGCCAAGGCACCTGAAGCGGACGATGAGAATTCCCGGACGCAGTTGAAGCATTACCGCTCGATGGAATGGGTGACTCCGGCGGGTAGCGCGATACCATGCGTGGGCGTGGAGTACTGGGTGATATTCAACTACGAGAAGAAGAAGGAGACCTATCACCTTCGGCCGGACTCGAATGCACTCTTCGTGCAGAAGCGTCATCCGATCGTGTTCACTTTCAATGGCCAGAACCAAGGCGACATTGGGAACTATATCTTCAAACAAGCCAACCGGCCAATGGTGGCGCGGCATGCCATAGTGCATGTTGATGCGTCGCGGGTCGGCAAGGATGTGCGCAAGGGCTTGTTCACCTCAACGCGTGAAGGCTTGATCGAGGACGGACCTGTGGTGAAGAGCATTCTGCAAGAGATCTCTCGCATGATATCAGAGGACGAGGTGCTGGATCGGCTGGAGAAGCAGCTCGAAGAGGCCGTTACGCAAAGGACTTCACAGGAAACCGAGGATGAAGTGCAGAAGCAGATCTCCGCTCTGTTGAAGGAAGCAGGGTACGAATCGACCGAGAAGGCTGAAACGGATACGCCGGGTGCGAATGACGACGGGATAAGGCCGCGCACCCCGCGTCCACCCAAACCACCACAGGAGCCGCTTCCTATTCTGCCCTATCCGGAAGTGTCGTTCGTGAAGATCGTCTATCCCGAGAATGCATTCGAGCTTGAGCTGAACAGTACGGTTTCCGTCCTGGTACACACGGACGCGGATGCACGGATGCACGAGCAACTGAGAGTTCGTTTCGAGCCTGACGTTCTTGATGTAGCCTCAGTTAAGCCGCTCAGCGGCGGTCGTGCTCGTTGGCGTCTCAAAGCCAAACAGGGGTCCACTGCTGGTCAGTCGGGTAACGTAGTTGTCACAATGACACGCTTGGACGGATCGCAGCTTACGGATTCGATCGACTTTGCTCTCATACCGCCGAAGGCGCAACCTGCCCAACAGGGCAAGGGGAAGATCCCACCCTTCGAAGTCTTGCCGGTGAATCCGGAAGATCCGGAGTGGGACACCTTGTGGGACGAGGAAGACTTCAAGGACAAACACGCGGTCGCCTACAAGGCGCTCAAGACACAAGGCAAGATAATCGTTTACTACTCGACGGTCTTCACGCCTCTGGCCCAGACGTTAGCGCGGCTCAAGGTCCAGAGCGAGCACAAGATGAAGTTGTTCACTACCAACTACAAGGTCTGGATTGGTTACCATGCCATTATCCAACTCAAGGGACAGCAGAACGAGGACGCCGCGACCAGTGATGATGGAGTTATTGAACTTGAGCGTGACCATGAGCGTGTTCGGGTTGCCCAGCTCCAATTGAAACAGGCAATGGCTATGACCGAACTTATGCTCAAGGCGAGCAAGGCCCAAGAGGCCGAACGTTAGTGTCCTTTCGGTCGCTATAAATGGCCAAACCGCCGTCGGCGGATTTTTGGTGGCACTACCGCTCTTGCTGCGGGTGCTGTTCAAAGCTGGGAGTTGAATGCAATGTGCGGTCCTTAACAAGCGATAGCAGGTGTGTTCCATGTCTCGACCCGCGATACGGACCGTGCTGACTACATTTGCCCCCGCAATGCGCCGCCTCCTGTTCCTGCTCACACTTGCCGTCTATGGCTTCAGCGCCATGGAACTGCATGAGTGGGTGCGAGTGCCGCAAGTGGTGCTGCACCTGTTGGAGCATCATAGTGATCTGGGCCACCATGATGAGGAGACCAGTGATCATCATGATCACGATGGCGACCACGACCCGTTCGGCAAGGGTTGCCACGGCGAATTCTGCGCGTGCAGCGGCATGATCGCCCTACCTACGGATCAACGGGCGTCGATCGTTTGCCTCCTTCCGCTCACCACCACCTTGGGCGAGGCCAAGCTCCCCATCGCGCTGGGTGCCTTCGCCGGCGGCGTCTGGAACCCTCCCAAAGCCTAAGTTACCACCGCGTGTGGTGATCCCTGCCTGTTCCGCTTGGGCGGATCGGGCCCGCCTGCCGGAGGCAGGCCTGCCTGCGTTCAGCGGGCAATTACTCGCTTCTCGTTCCATACCGAAGTCCTTTTCCGCATGATCGACCGCATCATCACATTCTCCGTCCGCAACAAGCTGATCACCGGCTTGATGCTCCTGGCTCTCATTGGCTGGGGTTCGTATTCCGTCACGCAGTTGCCTATTGACGCGCTGCCCGATGTGACAAACAACCAGGTGCTGGTGAACACCATTGCCCCCAACCTCGCCACGCAGGAGGTGGAGCAGTTCATCACCTTCCCGCTGGAGCAGGCTTTCAAGAACCTGCCCGACGTGGTGGAACTGCGCAGCATTTCGCGCAGCGGCCTCAGCGTTGTCACCGTGGTGTTCAAGGATGAGGTGCCCGTGAATGTCGCGCGGCAGCTCATCGGCGAACGCATCACGCAGGTGCAGGATGCCATACCGCCCGGCTATGGCAGGCCGGAACTCGCACCGCCAACTACTGGCACCGGCGAAATCTACCAGTACACGCTGGCGGTGGACAGCGCCCACAAGGACAAGTACGACCTGTTGGAACTACGCACCCTACAGGACTGGATCGTGCGCAAGCAATTGCTCGGCGTGCAAGGCGTGATCGACGTGAGCAGCTTCGGCGGCCTGCTGAAGCAGTACGAAGTGAGCGTTGATGCGCGGCGATTGGCTGGTGCGGGCCTCACGCTCATCGACGTGTTCACCGCGTTGGAGAACAACAACGGCAACACCGGCGGCAGCTACATTGAGAAAGGGCCGAACATCTACTTCATCCGCGGCGAAGGCATCGTGACCTCCTTGAAGGACATGGAGAATATCGTGGTGAGCGCGCGCGGTGGAAGTCCGGTGCGCATCCGCGATGTGGCCGAAGTAAAGTTCGGTCATGCCGTGCGCTACGGCGCCATGACGCGCAATGGTGAGGGCGAAGCCGTGGGCGGCGTTGTGCTGATGCTGCGCGGCGCGAACGCCTTGGCCACTGTGAACGCGGTGAAGGCACGCATGGAAGATGTACAACGCAGCCTGCCTGAAGGCGTCCATGTGGATGCTTTCGTGGACCGCACCAAGCTCGTGGGCAAGACCATCGGCACGGTGGAGGAGAACCTGATGCTCGGCGCGCTGATCGTGCTCGGCGTGTTGATCCTGATGCTGGGCAACTGGCGCGCGGGCCTGATCGTGGCCAGCGTGATCCCGCTCGCTTTGCTCTTCGCCATCGGCTGTATGGTGATCGCCGGGCAGAGCGCGAACCTGATGAGCATGGGGGCGCTCGATTTCGGCCTCATCGTGGATGGCGCCGTGATCGTGGTCGAAGGTCTCATGTTCGCCCTCCACCAACGCTTCGCCGGTCAGCGCCTTTCACACGCGCACATGGACGACGAGACCATTACCGGTGCGGGCAAGATCATGAAGAGCGCCGTGTTCGGCCAGGTGATCATCCTCATCGTGTACGTGCCCATTTTCGCATTGATCGGCATCGAGGGCAAGATGTTCCGCCCGATGGCCTACACCGTGAGCTTCGCTATCGTAGGTGCGCTGCTGCTCAGCCTCACCTATGTGCCTTGGGCCGCATCGCTCTTCCTCAGCCGCTACATACCGAAGAGCGAAAGCTGGAGCGAGCGCATGATCCATCGGGTGCAGAAATGGTATGCACCGAAACTGACAGGGCTCCTGCGCCATCGGGCGCTGGTGCTGGGCAGTGCCCTTGTATTGCTGGTGGTATCGGTGCTGGTCTTCAACCGCCTTGGTGGTGAATTCATTCCCGAACTGGACGAGGGCGACTTCGCCACCAACGTCACCATACGCCAAGGAAGCAACCTCTCGGAAAGCATCCATGTTGGTGATGAACTTGCCAAGATCCTCCTGAAGGAATTCCCCGAAGTGACGGAGGTCGTGGGTAAGATCGGCGCGAGCGAGATCCCCACCGACCCCATGCCCATCGAAAGCCAGGACCTCATCATCGTGATGAAGAGCAAGGACGAATGGACCACAACCAAGGACCGCGAACACATGGCCGAACTGATGAATGAGAAGATGAGCGTGATCCCCGGCATGAACCTCAGCTTCGAGCAACCCATCCAGATGCGCTTCAACGAACTGATCGCGGGTGTGAAGAGCGACATCGCCGTGAAGATCTACGGCGACGACCTGGACCTCTTGTTCAAGAGCGGCAATGAAGTAGCCGCGCTGATCGGCACCGTGGAAGGCGCCACCGACATCAAGGTGGAACAAGTCGTGGGCATGCCGCAGCTCGTGGTGGACTACGACAGGGAGCGCATCGCGCAATACGGCCTGAACATCGCCGACCTGAACCGCGTGCTGAACACCGCGCTCGCTGGTGGCAAGGCCGGTGTGGTGTACGAAGGTGAACGCCGTTTCGACCTGGTGGTGCGCATGGCCGACATGCGCGACGCCGATGCGGAGAAGGTCAAGAACATCCTGGTGCCGCTACCAAATGGCGCGCAGATGCCCTTGGGCCAACTTGCTGATATCGGCTTCCGCAGTGCACCCGCGCAAGTGAGCCGTGAAGGCGGTGCGCGTCGCATCGTGATCGAGACCAACTCGCGCGGACGGGATATCCAGAGCGTGGCCATGGACATCAAAGCGGCTATCGAGTCCAAATTGGAATTGCCCACCGGCTACTACGTGGAATACGGCGGCACCTTCAAGAACCTGCAGGAGGCCAGTGCGCGCCTCACGCTCACCGTCCCGCTCGCCCTTGCCTTGATCTTCGTGCTGCTCTTCTTCACCTTCGGTTCGTTCAAGGAAGCGCTTATCATCTTCAGCGCCGTCCCGATGGCAGCGGTCGGGGGTATTTTCGCGCTCTCGTTGCGCGGGCTGGACTTCAGCATCAGCGCGGGTGTTGGCTTCATCGCGCTCTTCGGTGTTGCGGTGCTCAACGGCATCGTGCTCATCAGCTACTTCAACCAGTTGCAGAAGGAAGGTATCGACCATGTGACCGATCGCGTGGTGAAAGGCACGCTCGCCCGATTACGCCCCGTGCTGGCGACCGCCGCCGTGGCCTCGCTCGGCTTCCTTCCTATGGCCCTCAGCAACAGCGAAGGCAGCGAAGTGCAACGTCCTCTTGCCACAGTGGTGATCGGAGGCTTGGTCAGTTCCACCTTGCTCACGTTGGTGGTGTTGCCCGTCCTCTATCACCTGGTGTTCTCGCGCAGGCGGAAGAAGGACAGTGGTGGGAGCACACCGTTGGTCGTAGCATCCATCGGTCTGTTCCTGTTGATGGGAACGGTCGCACAAGCACAGGCGCCGGTCCTATCGCTCGACAGTGCCGTGAGTCGCGCCGTGCGCACGCACCCCGCCATGACCGCTGCGGAGCTGAACGTGCAGCAACAGGATGCCTTGCGAAAGACGGCTTTCCAGTTGGATCCGATCACCGCCCAATACCAGCACGGGCAGATCAACAGCGGCTTCCGTGGCGACTACAACCTGCAAGCCACCACTGGCATTCCCTTTCCCACCACCATCGCGCAGCGCGCCAACTTCCTCAAGGAGAGCATGCGCTTGGCAGAAACGGAACAGGTGAGCACGCGCGCTATCGTGAAGGAGAGCGCGGGCGGTGCCTACCTTCAATGGGCCATGGGTGCCGAACAGGTGCGCATCCTGCAACGGCTCGATAGTTCATACGCCGTGCTCGCGGCCTTCGCGGCGCGCAAGTTCGATCTGGGCGAGACCGGTCGCTTGGAGAAAGTCTCAGCGCAAAGCAGCGCCGATGGTGTTCGTGTGCAATTGCGCCAAGCAGAGGGCAACATCACTGCATACGCCGCCGAAGTGGAACGCTGGACCGGTGCACTGGACGGTGCCCAACCCGAAACGACCGCGCTTACTTCCACTGCCCGCGCACCGGATCCCGGCGGTGGTGTCGATCCTATTCTCGCTGCCGAACAACAACGCGCGTTGCTCGCTGAGCAGCAATGGAAACTGGAGCGCAGCCAATGGGCACCGACCTTGCAAGGCGGCGGCTTCTACCAGACGCTGGACGGCGCATCACCTTTCACCGGCTACTTGATCGGTGCGGCGATCCCTATTCCCGGATCGGGTCAAGGCGCGCGTACCAAGGCAGCGCGCTTGCGCAGCGAGATCGCCGTGCAACAGCTCGAAGACCTACGCCGCACCCGCGTGAGCGAAATGGCCCGCACACAAGCGCAACTCGCACAGCTGCGCGCCAGCCTCGCCTACTACGAAAGTACCGGCGCTTCCTTGGCCACCACCCTGCGTAGCGATGCCGAACGCGCGTACCGCGCTGGCGAGATCGGCTATATCGAATTCACCCAAGGCATCGAGCAGGCCTACCGCATCGATACCGAATACCTGCGCGTCCGCTTCGAGCTCGCGCTCACCGTCCTTCACCTCCGTGCCCTTCAGGGCCTCTAAGAACAGATCACAATGAAACAGCATAGCATTTCCAAGCGCGCGATCCTGCGCACCCTTCCTTTCCTGGTAGCCATCGCATTGCTCACCGCCTGCGGTGGCGACGCCAAACCAGCCGTAGCCGCAGAAGAGAAGCATGAAGAGCACGGCGAGGAGCACGGACCCGAAGTGGCACTCACCGCTGAGCAGATCAAGGCCGTAGGGCTCATCACAGGCACCATGGAGCAGCGCGGCCTGAAGACCTCGCTCAAAGCCAACGGCCGCCTCGTGCTCCCACCGGACAAGAGCGCGCAAGTGAGCGTGCTCATCGGCGGCATCGTACGCGACATCCCCGTGCAGGAAGGCCAGCGCGTGGAAAAGGGTCAGGTGCTCGCCACCTTGGAGAACATCGAGTTCCTGCAACTGCAACAAGATTATTTGGAGACCCAAGCGAACCTTATGGTGCTCACCGCCGACCTCAAGCGCCAGCAAGACTTGCACACCGACCAGATCAACGCCACGAAGACTTTGGAACGCGCGCAAGCGGAACTCACCGGGGCGAAAGCACGTGTAGCCACCATGGCAGCGAAGCTCCGCATGTTCGGCACCGATCCCGCGCGACTTTCACCCGAGGCCATCAGTTCCACCTACGCATTGCGTGCGCCTATCAGTGGCAACCTCACCCACATCGCCATCACCCTAGGCCAGTTCGCCGAACCGAACAAGCCCTTGTTCGATGTGGTGGACAATCGCGGCCTGCACATCGACCTCAATGTGTTCGAGCAGGATCTCGCGCGGGTGCAAGTGGGCCAGAAGGTCGTCTTCGGCCACGCGGGCGAACCCGTGGGCCAGCATACCGCCACCATCTTCGGCATGAACAAGGCCTTCGAGAGCGATCAGCAAGCCATCATCGTTCACGCCAAACTGGACGATACCTCCGAGGAGTTGTTGCCCGGAATGTTCATCGAAGCCCTCATCATGACCGACAGCACGCAAGCCTGGAGCCTGCCCAGCGAGGCCGTGGTGAGCAACGGCGATGAGCACTACATCTTCGTGGAGGACGAACCGAATACCTTCAAGCAAGTCGCCGTGCGCATAGGAGCGAGCGAGTTGGGCTACACCGAAGTGGTGTTGCTGGCTGAACTACCGCCCGATGCCAAGGTGGCGATCAAGGGCGCGTACTATCTGCTCAGCGAGTTGACGAAGGGGAGCGGGGAGCATGACCATTGAGAGAGCCGCACACCGCCCGGCGGGTCTTGACCTGCCGGGCGGCACATGCACCAACACGATCAACATGACCGCAACAGGTTACCACAAGGCAATGGCGCAGCGCATCAATGAGCTGTGGAGCAAGGGCGAAGAAGCGCGGATCAATGAGAACCTCGCTTCCATCTGCCGCGCGTTGGACGACTTCCGGCCCCGCATCAAAGCGAATTTTGAACACGGTGCTTTGCTCACCGGCGTGGAAGAATCACAACAACACGGTTCACCGAAACCTCTAACAACACTCCAACTCAACACACCTTCATCATGAACAACCAATGTGCTCCTCGTCGTTCCACGAACGGCGGATCCCTGTCAATGGCCGTTCTTTCCATCTCGTTGTTGCTGGGCACCGCTTCCATGGCGCAGTCCCCGGCACAGCGGGCCCCGCACGGTGGTGCGTTGGTAAAGACCGAAGGCGGCTACTACATCGAAATGCTGGCTGCCGGCGATGCGCTGCACTTCTACGTGTTCGATAAGGCGATGCAAGCGTTGCCGACGGAGGGCATCACCGGTAGCGTGGTTCTACAATTCACCGATAGCACCAGCACGAACGCGGTGCTCGAAGCCCAGCCGAACGGCTACTATCGCATGGTGGTGATGAACTCCAGTGACTTCGTCGCGGTGGCCAACTTCAAGGTGAAAGGATCGGTGCAGTCGGCACAGTTCCCATCCGGTCCGCGTACACGGCGCACGGGCTCGCATCAGCACAACCCTGATGGTAGCCATGTGCATTGATGGCGGAACCGATCAGGATGTTCTCATTTTCCTCCACTCAACTAGACTTCGATGCACGCATCAACGGATGGATCCAACCGACCGCCGGATAGGAGATCGCACAAGGGAAGGGGCTTACTGCTCGTGCTACTTGTCGTGATCGCCTGTTCGATCCCGGAAGCTGCGCTGGCGCACGGCGTCTCCAAGTCCGACGCCTCGTTCCTCACTGGTAATCAGGGTTCGGCTTGGCTCGCGTTCCTCTACCTGGGTGCAAAGCACATGGTGACGGGCTATGATCACCTGCTCTTCCTCGTGGGTGTCATCTTCTTCCTCTACCGCCTGAAGGATGTGGCCATCTACGTGAGCCTCTTCACCGTCGGACACAGCATCACCTTGCTTGCGGGCGTGCTGGGCGGCATCCATGCCAACGCCTACATCGTCGATGCCATCATCGGGCTTTCCGTGGTGTACAAGGCTTTCGACAACATGGGCGGCTTCGAGCGCTTCCTCGGCGTTCAGCCCAACACGAAAGCGGCGGTGGCCATCTTCGGTTTGTTCCACGGCTTCGGGCTCGCTACGAAACTGCAGGAGATCAACCTGTCGCCTGAAGGGCTCGTGACGAACATGCTCAGCTTCAACATCGGCGTGGAGATCGGCCAGTTGTTGGCGCTCTCCGCCATCCTGATCGCGCTTACGGCATGCCGCCGTCACACGAGTTTCCTGCGGCATGCGTTCGTCACCAACACGCTGCTGATGATCGGCGGATTCCTCCTCATCGGTTACCAGCTCACCGGCTACTTCACGCAATAATACCATGAACGAACCCACACAAGCCCATCCCCTGCATCCGAGCAAGGGATCCATTCTCAAGGCCAGCGCCATCGCCCTCGTGGTGGCGCTCGTGATCCTGTTCACAGCCGTACTTCCAGCGGAATACGGCATCGACCCCACCGGCGTGGGAACACGGCTCCACTTCACGCGGATGCACTCGGCGAAAGCGATGCAAGGAGGAAGCACGGACCCGCACCACCCGGAAACGCATGCCTACCAGCAGAAAACGGTGGTCCTCCGCTTCGAACCCGGCCAGGGATTCGAGTACAAATTCCGGATGGGGCCCGGCCAGGTGCTCGTGTATTCATGGAGCGCCACCGGCCCGGTGGAGTACGATTTCCACGGCGAGATCGAGGGCGACAAGTCAGGAGCGTTCACGAGCTACGAAGCGAAAGTCGCAGAGTCCGCCAAGGGGTCCTTCACCGCCGCGTTCGATGGCGCGCACGGCTGGTACTGGTTCAACGCCACGGCCAACCCTGTGACCATCACCCTGAACACCGCCGGGTACTACACGATCAAGGGCGTGATCGGCGCTCCGGAGGATGTGATCGTACGCGATGGACAAGAGCCCACGATACCCGCAGCGCCACAGCCGCACACGCATTCTCATGGGGAGGAGCACCAGCACTGAGGCTTTGGTCATGCCGAAACGCGATTTCCACCGTGCCATGAAGCAACTCATCAATCAGCTATGGTCCAAAGGCGAGGAAGCGCGCATCAATGAGAACCTCGCTTCCATTTGCCGCGAATTGGATCGCTTCATGCCCCGGATCAAGGAGAACGTTGAACATGGGGCTGCTCTCACCGATGAAGAGACCAAGCGCATCCAACAATTGAACGATGCCTACAATGCCAACATCGAGCGGTACAAGCGGTTGAAAGGGTTCAAGTAGTCGCTTCGGTATCGCCAAGAGCATAGCTCGAATAACGTTTCCCAATTCCAGTGACGACGATGGCAGCCACAGCAGTACAAACTCCCGCCCCAGCGAAGACCAACTGGAGCGCCTTGATGACCCGCGAGCGCTGGATCGAGGTCGCGCGCATCGTCCTCACCGGCATCATCATCCTGTTGCACTGGCAGGGTGTACTTCCGCTCTGGTGCTTGTATGTTGCCGTTGCCTTCGGCCTTTATCCGCTTGCCAAGAAGGGCATTCTGGACCTGTTCCGCGAGCGGAAGATCGGCACGGAGATCTTCGTCACCATCGCCACCTTGATCGCGCTCTTCGGCGGCGAAACAATAGCGGGTGCGGTGCTGATGGTGATCATCCTCATCGCGGAGTTCATCGCGGACCTGAACACTGATCGGGCGCGCGCGTCGATCCGTGGCTTGATGGGGTCCGCTCCACGCACGGCCGTGATCCGGCTGTACGGCAAGGAGCGCACCGTGGACATCGATCAGCTCAAGGCGGGTGATATCGTGTTGGTGCGCGCGGGCGAGAAGATCCCCGTGGATGGCGTCGTAGAAGCGGGCGATTCCTCGGTGAACGAAGCATCGATCACGGGCGAAAGTCTTCCGAAGGAGAAGCTCGTCGGAGATCCGGTCTTCGCGGGCACGATCGTGGAGAGTGGCGCGCTGGACGTGCGCACGGAGAAGATCGGCGCCGATACCACCATCGCGCGGATCGTGAAACTGGTGGAAGAAGCGGAAGGCTCGCAGGCCCCCGTGCAGAAACTCACCGATAGGGTCGCGGCCTGGCTCATCCCGATCGTGCTCGTCTTCCTCGTGATCGTATTCATCATCACTCGTGATGTGCGATTGATCGTCACGCTCTTGATCTTCACCTCTCCTGCCGAACTCGGCCTTGCCACACCCATGGTGATGATCGCCGCGATCGCACGGGCCGCACGGAGCGGCATCCTGGTGAAAGGAGGTGCCCACTTGGAAGCGCTGGCGAAAGTGGACGCCATGGTGTTCGACAAGACCGGGACGCTTACGGTGGGCAGGCCAGTCGTCCAAAAGCTGGAGGTGTTCGGGGGTGCGATGGTGGAGAACGAGTTGCTGCGCCTGGCTGCCGCTGCGGACCGGCGCTCGGCGCATCCCTTGGCCAACGCTGTACTTGAACACGCCGCGAAACGGGGCATCAGCTATCCGGAACCTGAAGCGTTCGCCTCCATCCAGGGTCGCGGCGTGGATGCGACCGTGGAGGGCAAGCGCGTGTTGGTGGGTAATGCAGCCCTGCTTGCGGACAACGGAATTACACCGCCGCAAGGCGGCGATGCCGGGATGACGGTCGTGTATGTGGCCGTGAACGGCCAAACGGTCGGGGCATTGCACATTGCCGATGAGATCCGGCCTGGTGCGCGTGAGGCCATCGCCAAATTGCGCGCAACCGGTGTGAAGCACATCGTGATGCTCACCGGCGACAACAAGAGCACGGCCGATGCCATTGCCGCGCAATTGGGGATCGATGAGGTGCGCGCCGAGTTGTTGCCCGAAGCGAAGGTGGAAGCGATCAAGCAATTGAAGCTGCATCCGCACCGCGTAGCGATGATCGGCGACGGCGTGAACGACGCTCCTGCGCTGGCCGTGGCTGACGTGGGCATCGCCATGGGCGGTGGCGGCACACAGGTGGCGCTGGAAGCCGCGGACATCGCCCTGATGACCGACGATCTGAACAAGATCGTGATGGCCCGCGCCATTGCCCGCCGAGCTTACCGCACGATCAAGGAGAACCTGATCGTTGGGGTTGGCGTGGTGCATGTACTGGGCATCACCGCCGCACTGCTGCACTGGATCGGTCCGGTGCAAGCGGCGTTGATCCACTTGGGGCCTGATGTGCTCGTGTTCCTCAACTCTATAAAACTCTTGCATGTACGCATCAAGGCTTAGCTCCAGCAAAGCACCAAGCGCCTTTCATGATCGTGCTGTGCAGCACGACGACGAATAGCGAATATGCCCGGACGCATCCGCGCTGCCTCACAACATCCAACACCGCCATGACCACCGACCCCAAAACCGTCCTGCAGGAATTCGGTATTGAAGTGGACGGCAAGGACCCCGACGGCCAGTACCAGTGGAAGATGCTCTCCCTGAAAGCGGGCAGCGAAGAGCGACAGCGTTTGGAGAAGGCATGGTCGGCGTTCGTGCTGGGGCGCAAGGCGGTGGATGTTCCGAAGCCCGCCAGCGCGAAGACGGGACCGGGTGCACGGGACTGGATCAAAAAGCACTGGATGGTGCTGGTGCCAACCGTGATCGGCATCGGTGTGCTGGGGTGGCTGCTGTTCGATCATCTTGGTCACCACGTCGCGGCGGATCCGAATGCAGCGCAAGAAGCCGCAGCAAGTGAATGGCTACCGAAGTACGAGGCGGTCAAGACCATGCTTGACACGAGCGGTCACCGGAGCGAGCACCACGAAGAATTCGTGCTGTTGGCCGAGGCCACCAAGGCTGCGATCCAGGCCGGGCAGGGCGCGCAGATGTTGGAACGGTTGAACGCCGATCTTACTGCTGAAAGCACTGGGAGCGGGCCACAACGCATTTCGGAACTGGCATCGCATACCGCCCAGTGGAAGATCATTATCCAAGCGCTCGTGATGAACAAGGCAGAATTGCTCGATCACGAAAAGTTCAAGGGGCATCACGAGGGGGAGTTGTAGAAGTCCTTTGTCCATGCCGATAGCAGCGCATTGCATATGAGCACCGAACACGATCACGCTGGCACGCCGGGTACTGAACAAGCACCAAAGGCATGGCGCGCCTATCTGCCCGCCATCACTTCGTTCGTCCTGCTCATCGGCGGCATTGCCATAGACCAGCTTGCGCCGCACTTCTTCCCATCCGAATGGAAACGCTTCGTGTGGTACCTCGCAGCGTACTTGCCTGTGGGCCTACCTGTGCTGATCAAGGCGATCAAAGCCATCGCCAAGGGCGATGTGTTCAGCGAGTTCTTCCTCATGAGCTTGGCCACCATCGGCGCCTTCTTCATCAAGGAATATCCTGAAGGCGTGGCCGTGATGCTCTTCTATGCCGTGGGCGAACTGTTCCAGGATGCCGCCGTGGACCGTGCCAAGCGCAACATACAAGCACTGCTCGACGTGCGTCCTGATACCGCGAACGTGATGCGCGATGGTGTCCCGGTGGAAACGCCCGCCGCCGAGGTGAAAGTCGGTGACACCATCCGCATCCGCGTTGGCGATCGTGTACCGCTGGACGGCAAACTGCTCAGCGATCAAGCCTCCTTCGATACCGCAGCGCTCACCGGCGAAAGCGTGCCGCGCACCATCGTGAAGGACGCAGCGGTACTCGCCGGCATGATCGCCACGGACAAGGTGGTGGACATGGAAGTGACCAAGCCCTTCGGCGAAAGCAGCCTCGCACGCATCCTCGATCTTGTGCAGAACGCCGCGAAGAGCAAGTCGCCAACGGAACTCTTCATCCGCCGCTTCGCACGCATCTACACGCCTATCGTGGTGGCCTTGGCCGTGGGCATCGTGCTGGTGCCCATGCTCATCGTGGATCCGTATGTCTTCAACACATGGCTCTACCGCGCGCTCATCTTCCTGGTGATCTCCTGCCCGTGCGCGCTGGTCATCAGTATTCCGCTGGGCTACTTCGGCGGTATCGGCGCGGCCAGTCGTAAAGGCATCCTGTTGAAGGGCGGCAACTACCTCGATGTGCTCACCAAGGTGAACACCATCGTGATGGACAAGACCGGCACGCTCACCGAAGGCGTGTTCGCCGTGCAGGAGGTGAAGCCCGCTGCGGGCATCACCGAAGGCCACTTGCTTGGTGTGATCAAAGCGATGGAAACGCACGGCACGCACCCCATCGCGCAGGCGGTGCTGAAACATCCGCAGGGCGCCGCCGTGGGCGATGCGATCAACGTGGAAGAGATAAGCGGCCACGGCATGCGCGGCACCGTGGATGGTCAAGAGGTACTTGTGGGCAATACCAAGCTGCTCCGCAAATACGGGGTGAGCTATCCTGCTGAGCTGGACGTGGTCGAAGAGACGATGGTCGTGGCGGCGGTCGGGGACAAGTACGCAGGTGCTCTCACCGTGGCGGACAAGATCAAGAGCGATGCGAAGCAGGCGATCAACGAATTGAAGGCCCAGGGTATCCGCGATATCGTGATGCTCAGCGGCGACAAAGCCGCCATCACGCACCGCGTGGCCGCGGCGCTCGGCATCAACAAAGCTTACGGGGACCTTCTCCCGGAAGACAAAGTGACCAGGATGCAAGACGTAAAGAAGGATCTCACCGCCGTGGTGGCCTTCGTGGGCGACGGCATCAACGATGCACCGGTGCTCGCCCTCAGCGATGTGGGCATCGCCATGGGCGACTTGGGCAGCGATGCGGCAATAGAGACCGCCGACGTGGTCTTGCAGAACGACAAGCCAAGCAGCATCGCGGAGGCCATCCGGATCGGCAAAGCCACCAAGCGCGTGGTGACACAGAACATCGTGCTCGCATTTGGTGTGAAGGCCATTGTACTGGTGCTTGGCGCGGGTGGCTTGGCCACGCTATGGGAAGCCGTCTTTGCCGATGTGTGTGTGGCGCTGGTCGCGATACTGAACGCGAGCAGGATGCGGTAGGAGCTACTTCCACACCAGCACCACCAAGCCTGCCAGGATCAACGACGCCCCCGCTGCAAGCCTCCACGTGAACGGCTCCTTCAGGATCCAGCGATCAGCGCTGGCGCGGTGCATGTCGTGAAGTGCGCTTTGTCGGGCCTGCACTTATGGTGCTATGGTTATCCTCAATATCACTCGGATAATTGTTGAGACAGGGGCTGAAAATACCTCTTCAGTACTCTTCAGAGAGGCCCACAGGAAACCTGCAACTAGCAATATTGCGAAGACTAGCAGAAGCACTTGAACGGCGGTTAGGAGTCCACTAACGCGCTGATGATGAGCCTGCGCAGCAGCAAGAACACGAAGCAGCCTCTCCTGCTTGACCGTCTTCTTCTCCTTCTGATCCGCCTCAAAGTCGTCCAACGCGCTCTTCACGTTCGCGAGCGTCTTGCGCTGATTCAGGATCAGCACGAACACCAAGGCGAAGAAGGCCAGCCCGCCTAACAGCAGGAGTATGTTCTGGAAGGTCCAGCTACCACTCGCATTGAACTTCTCCGCGATGAGGAAGAAGCCTATCGGTACAGCAACCAGCGCCGTTTGAACAGCGGCGAGCACCTGATTCAGATTGCCTACGAACTCCAAGCGCTTCGCTTCAAAGTTCTTCAGCAGATCCTCGAACGAGTACCGCTCGAGATAGAGCGAGTAATCCTCCTGTGCCCTTTCGAGGACAAGCTTTGCGTTCTTCAGGAGCGATCCGAGTCGAGCATCCTTCAGGGTGTCGTGGAAAAGTCGGATCAACGCCTTGCGGAAGAACGTCCATCGCGCATCCGCATCAAGTTGGTCTTCGTGAAGAAATTTGGCAATTGCCGAAAGCTCTACCGGCAACGCGATCGTGTCGGCGCCTTTGAAACCAAGTGTGAACTCGACGACTTGACCTTCAACAACGAAAAAGGCATCATCGGTCCACACAACTCCCTTCTTCCTAAGTATCTGAAGAAGCTCAACGGCTGATCTGTAACCGGCGTCAAGTTGTTGGTCGTCCTCCCATACACTGTAGGTCGATGGAACATCCGCTGGCGATGCTTCAATCAGGGCGTCATAAGTTTCGTAGTAACCCGGAAGGTTGCCCAAGTCGATGACGACTTCATAATCCGCCTCTTCCGACCCGATGACCGTTACCAAGGCCCCGTCCTTTCGCACGGTCTGAATTGCTCCCGTCTCGAGCAAGTGCTGCACATCCTCGCGTAGTTGGGTATTGGAAGCAGCTATCCGAAGCTCACCCCTGAGCAGTCTGCTATCCTCCGTGCACGCAGTGAGTTGTGCTCGGACCCGCTTGAAGATGTCAATGACCTCCGACATGACCTATTGAAGGTCTTCCGATCTCAACTCGATCTCGCGGATGGTGAGTGTCTTCTTCTCCGCGTTGTAGCGCACCCTATTGTTCAGCAGTCGTTTGGCGAAGTTCAGTCGTATGCCGCCACCCTTCTCTGAATAGACCACACGCTCCCATTTCTTCAGGGAACGATGGTCCAAGTGGAACTCCGCCGAGAGCCCTTGTGCATTGGCTCGTTCAAAGAAGGCCTCATGTTGCTCGGGGTCAACGAGCCTAGCAAGCGAATCCAGCTCCAGGGGTTCAGTGCCCCGCTTCTTTGAGTAGACTATTATATCCTGTCGGACCTTCTCTCGATTCTCTTGCTCAAACGCACGCTCCTCCATCCATTCATCTGCTAGGTCTCGGAACTTCTTCGTAGCCTCTGTATTCGAACGTGGCTCGTGCAACCCGATGAAGTCCCGGAAGTAGTTTGAGACTTTCTTCCGTCCTCGGATCAAACTGACGGGCTCAGGTTTGGAATTCTTCCAGTCTGTCAGGTTGATCTGTGCGGTCAAGTCCAACTGTTCCATCTGGAGACTGATCGACTTCGTGAGGCTCAAGGTGGCCGCATCTACTGCTTGACCTTGCTTCTGGCTTAGCATGCAGATAAGCAGTATGTCATGCCCATCCTCAATGAAGCGCACCGCAAAGAAGAATCCCCCGGTCGCCGCCGGGATCTTGTTCATCTGACTTGCCAACAGGTGCGCAGCTTTTTTGGAGAATCCCAAGAAGTCGCCATCCTCGACGTAGGTTCTCAGAAGTGGAGGAAACGGGAATGCGACCGCGTCCGACTCGAACTCACCGAACAGCCGACCTGATTGATGTCGCTTGAACAAGTCCGTCACCTCATCTACGAACGAGGACTCGTCAGCGGCTGGTATTATGGCCTTCTCTCGAAGGCGCTCGGTGGTCAGTGTGTTCTGCTCCTTGCGCAGTTCATGAATGATGAAGCTGATGTCCGTCTTCATTCCTCGTTGGATTTGGATGACGTGTTTGCCGTCATCATCGGTCTGGTAAGGTAGCGCGCCAGCATATCGGTTGTATGGCATTTGCTCGCGCAGGCTCTGCGCCTCGGTTCCGTGCGGTCACCCCTCAACCAAGAGAACCAGGAGTCCAAGGCGTGTGCATTTCTCACTACTTCCACACCAGCACTACCAAGCCCGCCAGGATCAACGACGCCCCCGCTGCAAGCCGCCATGTGAAAGGCTCCTTCAAGATCCAGAACGAAAGCAGCAACGTTACCACGATGCTTGCCTTGTCGATCGTGGCCACCACCGATACGTTCCCATCCTTCATGGCCCGGTAGTAGAACAGCCACGACAGGAACGTGGTCACGCCGGAAAGCCCCAGGAACAAATAGTCCTTCCGCGTCAGCAGGTTCAGCGCATGCACATGCCGGAAAGCGAAAGCGTTCAACCACACCAGCCCGAAGATCAACGAGGTGCGCACCACCAGCGCGGTATCGCCGCTCACGTTCTTCATCCCGAACTTGGCCAGTACGGAAGTGATCCCGGCGAACAGCATCGAGATCAGCGCGTACAGGATAGTGCGGTCCATAGGGCGAAGATCGCGTTGCGCTACCATACGCATGTCGCAGACCTCCGTCGAAGCCCCGGTAACCAGTCCGGGGCTTGTTCGTTCTTGCCCTATCACCCCCAACGCCCCGCACAACGCACTCCTCTTCTCGATGCGCAACCTGAGAGTGGGCTGTGAGGAAGCGGCCGCCTGCCAGCGCCGTGAATCCGCCGCCGAATCGCCGACCGACCCGCGATCCGGACGGAAGATTTGCATCCTGGCGAAGTCCAATAGCATGAGCGCCTTCGCAGTTGTTGTCACCTTGCGGTGCAGCTCGGCCATATTGCCGCCACGCAGCATTTCGGTCTAGCCAATGTTGGGATGGCCATTACACTGCTGCGCGAGCCGTTGTGCTCCCTTTCGGTCAGGGCATCCGGGTGGCCCGCTAAGATCCAGGAAAAGGCAAGCGCCGTTTGACACCTATTTGACACCACTAACAACCACCGCTGAATGAAAGGGTCCCAGAAAATGCTGGGACCCATTACCATTCTAGCGGAGAGGGAGGGATTCGAACCCCCGGTACCCTTGCGGGTACTTCTGTTTTCGAGACAGACCCGATCGGCCACTCTGGCACCTCTCCGGGCCTTCCTTTCGGAAGGGCGGCGAAGATAGATGCCGCCTCCGGGCCGAAGGAGGACTAGTGGGGTGCCGTCGCCAAGGCTGTCTCGCTGTATGCATCGCCTACCAGGTCCTGGTAGAGCATGCTGGCGTTCCCCTCAACACCAACGATGATCTGCGTAACACTAACGGTGCGGAGGCTGCTGCCCCGGCGCATCACGAAGGCCTGCTCCACGTCATCGAGGTGGGGTGTACCATGGAAGGCCCAGAGCTCGGCAGGCGCGGGCACGCCTTCGGCACATAGCACATCAAAACGCCGCTGCCTTTCGGCCCGTACGCTTTCCTCATACAGTGTAGTGCTGCTCCTAATGATGGGTTGCAAAGGGTCCAGTTCAACGAGCGTTCGCGCAGTACCGCTCCATTGCAACATCCAAAGCCCATCCTCGGCGGAACAAAGCAACGTGAAGGGATGCACCCCTACCAATTGACGCTCATCCGGAGCCCAGTGCGGACCGCTGTTGGTCAAAGCCTCCAGCAAGATCATCCCGCGGCTCCGCGCAGGCACGGCAGCGAAGTGCATGATGGCATCGGATCCGTTCAACAGCACGGCTTGACGACCGTTACTGGCAGCGGCGATCCAGGTGGTACCCGTTGCCCCATCGGTTGGGGCCAGCACGGTAACGGCACCAACTTGGCGCAGCATAGGAGGCCCACCGTGCCGCTCCACGGCCTCATCACGGTTGCTCGTAATGACATGGCCACCACCGGCTATTGGAGCGAAGGACACTGTGCACATGGGCACCAAAGGAACAGCCCTTCGGAACGTGCCACCACCAACCTCCCTGAGTTGGTCAAGCCACTTACATGTCCGAACCGCCAATTCGCACTGCCACCCGTCCACGTCGCCCATCCATTGGCATATTGCCGCCCGTACTTAAGAGGCGGACCCAACCCGTAATAACCGGCTTCCGCCCCATCACCCCCCCACAATGGACAGCGATCCTTCAGCTCGGAACGGACACCCAAGCCCCAAAACGGCCGAACTCCCTCCGATCGTTGAGCATTCGAAAAGGCAGTTCGACGAACTACAGCGGCTGGTGCATGCTCTGACAGCAGAGCAATACCGTAAACCCGCTGCAGTGCTGAGCAACGCCAATATCGGCCAGCATATGCGCCACGTACTGGAGTTCTATCTGTGCATTTTGAACGCCGAGCACAACACTGTGGACTACGACGCCCGCAAGCGCGACAAGGCCCTTGAGACCGACCGCGTTGCCGTGCTCGGCACGCTGGACGCGTTGAAGGCATGGATGGAAAGCCTCAGCGACGATGCGGACATGTCCATGATGGTGGACCACAGTACGGACGGGAGTGGCAGCACGCGCATGCGCACTTCGCTCTTCCGCGAACTGGCCTACGCTTTCGACCATGGCATCCACCACTTGGCGCTCTTGCGCATTGCGGTGGAACAGGAACACAGGACGGTGCAACTTCACCCCGACTTCGGTGTGGCCCCAAGCACCATACGCGACCGCAGGAAGCAAAACGCATAGCCGCAATGCGACGGACCAACAGCGAGCATGACGGCTGGGCCGCGGCGATCGCGTGGCCGGAGACCTGGTGCAAACGCGCAGGTGCATGGTACGATGCGGTGATGCGCGCCGTGGCCGTGAACCGCGACGGGTATTACCAAGTGGGCCATGCAGCGCTGCTCGTGCTGCGCAACGGGGATGAAGAACCGATCTACTTCGACATGGGGCGCTATCATGCGCCGGGAGGCACGGCGCGTGTCCGCAGCGCGGTAACGGATCACGAACTGCGTGTGTCGACCAAATGTGTTTGGAGTGCGTCACGGCCGCAGAACCTGCCTTCCATCATGGAAGAACTGGCCAACAACCCCGCATGTCATGGTGCGGGTCCCTTGCATTGGGCTGCCACACCGGTGAACACTGGAGCTGTGATGGCCAAGGCGCAAACCATGCAGTACACCGGCTTCCATACCTACGGGCCCTTCGCGCCGGGTGGCAGCAATTGTAGCCGGTTCGTTTGCACAGCGCTGCTGGCCGGTAGCACGGCACTTCGCACCCGCACCGGCCTGCTTTTCCCTTGGACGCTTTCGCCCACGCCGTTGGCCAACGTGAGGGCTTGCGCACGGACGGGACCAAGCGGCGTAGCGCTTCCTGCCGTAAGCACTGGACCCATTGCGGTTATTGCGTGAAACGCCACAGGACCTTGCCCGCACCGCTGCGCCCGGCGCATGTGCCCGCCGACGCACAATGGCTCGCCGGTGAAGGGGCAGGCTCGTGGTTCGTGCTGCGGTGGAGCGATGGTCTGTTGCATGCGGAACGACTTTCCCCTTGCGGAGACACCGAATGCCAAGGCCTCTACATGCTCAGTTGCGCGGACATGCCGGACCTTTCCGAACGGGTGGAGGTCACCTACCCGAGCCATTGCGCGGTGATCACCGTGCTCCAGTCGGGGCGCTCGTTCACCTACCGGCGTTCGGACCCTAAGGTGAAGTAGCATTGCACCATGCTCGCATCCGGCCGCATCAGCCTCGAACGTTTCCTCCATTTGGTGGTGGTGGCCGTCACCGTCTGGGCGGCCATCTGGGTGCTGAACAGCCTCAGCGCAGTGCTCATCCCGTTCATCCTCGCGCTGATCCTCGATTACATCATCGATCCGCTGGTGGACCGCGTGCAGCGCTTGGTGAAGCACCGCGTGGCGGCCGTGCTGCTCACCATGCTCGCCGTGCTCATCGTGGTGGGCGGCTTGCTGGCCATCGCCATTCCCATGGTGGGCAAGGAGGCCAAGCATTTCGCCGACCTGGTGCGCGAGCAACTGCCCGCTTTGCAAGCCCGAGTGCAACACACGCCATGGCTGCACAATGCGGTGGTGAGCCTCGGCGGCATCGACTATCACAACTACCTTACCACCGATAACCTGATGGCACTGGGCAAAAAGGCCCTGCCGGGGTTCTGGAGCGGTGTGGGCAATGTGTTCGGCTGGCTCTTCGGACTGGTCGCCGTCTTCACCACGTTGCTCTATATGGTGTTCCTGCTGGTTGACGAGGAAGAGCTCGCCGGTAAGTGGAAGACCCTGCTGCCCGAGGATTACCGCGCCCCAATGACAGCATTGGTGCACGACCTGCAACGCGTGATGAACGCCTACTTCCGCGGGCAGTTACAGATAGCCAGCATCCTCACGGTTGTGTACATCATCGGTTTCAACATCATTGGCTTGCCGTTGGCCACGTTGTTGGGCGTGCTGGCTGGTGCGCTCGGGCTCATCCCCTACTTCGGCCTGCTCAGTATCCTGCCGGTGGCCTTCAGCGTTGGCATTTACTGCATGGAGCACCACACCGGGTTCTGGGGCGTGATGGTGTGGGTGGTGGTGGTGTACATCGCCGCGCAAGCGTTGGAGGGCCTTGTGCTCACCCCACGTATACAAGGCAAGAATACGGGTTTGCGACCGGTCGTGATCCTGTTGGCGTTGAGCATATGGGGAAGCGTGCTCGGTCTGGTGGGTTTGCTCCTGGCGTTGCCGCTCACCACGCTCCTGCTGTCCTATTACCGGAGGTTCGTGCTGGGCGAGACCGAGGAGGAAGAAGGACCTGCCGTAACACCACTTTCAGCAGAAGCGACCTCCACTCCCACGGATCCGGCATAGGGCATCCGCACCACTATCGGTCGGTTATGCACATGACGGAGGGCTCGCCGGGGGTGGGCCGGTAGTTTGGCCGGTATGATGAGACCCTACCCCACACCCACCCTCTTGCTCGCGTCCTTGGTCCTTGCCCCGGCACTGAGCGCTCAAACGGCCGATCAGCATCCCAGCGATGTGCCGAACGCCTACTTCAAGTACACCTACATCCTCTGCCCGGGTACGCCTGGCATGAGCCCGCCCGTGAGCAGCCGCGCCTATGGCTACATGGGCCTTGCCGCCTACGAGAGCATTGTTGACGGTGTGCCCGGATGGACCAGCCTGGAAGGCGACCTGCCCGAGCTTGGCACCCTGCCTGCCACCAACCCGGACAGCGTTTACCACTGGCCCACCTGCGCCAACTACGCGCTGTGCTGCATGGCGGACAGCCTGTTCTACAACGGCAATGTGACCGTGCTGGGCGACCTGCACATGATCCGTGACGGCTTTGATGCACAGTTCGCAGGGGAGCCTGCTGATGTTCTAGCGCGCAGCCGCGCCTTCGGAACGGCCATTGCCAACGCTGTGCTGGACATGGCCCGCACGGACGGCGCATACCGGTCGCAGACCACCAACTTCGACCCGAACTACTTCATCCCAGCAGGACCTGGTTTCTGGCAACCTGCTCCCGGCCAGAACGCACTTCAAGCGCACTGGGGAAACAAGCGTCCATTCATGGAGGCCGACACCATGAATGCGCTGATGACCGTGGTGCCCCCGCCCGTGGACAGCGTACCTGGCAGCGCTTGCTACGACGCGGCATTGGAAGTTTACCAACGCTCACAGACCCTTACCGCCACGGACACGCTGACAGCGCGTTACTGGGCCGATGACGTGAAATCGCCGCCCACGCACTATGTGCAGCTCACCGAGCAGCTCATGCGCCGCGAGGGCAAGGACCTGGCCTTCGCAGCGCGGGGATACGCGATCATGACCATGAGCGTGGCCGACGCCTTCGTGGCGTGCTGGCGCTGGAAGTACATGCACAACTGGCACCGCCCCCGGCACTACATCCCGCAGTACATAGATGCGAACTGGATGCCCATCATCAACACACCGCCCTTCCCCGAGTTCACCAGCGGCCACAGCAGCGGCAGCGGTGCCTGGGGCGAGTCGATGAACGAGGTGTTCGGCACCAACTTCGCCTTCACGGACAGCACGCACGGTGCGCTTTTCGGCGGGCCACGCAGCTATCCCAGCTTCGACAGCGCCGCGGCCGAGTGCGCCAACAGCCGTCTTCTCGGTGGCATCCACTACACGTTCTCGAACATCAATGGTCTGGAGAACGGCGCGCTCATAGCTCAGAACATCGTGGCGTTGTTCGATGGCCTCATCACCGCGGTAGAACCCACTGTGGTGGGCGCACCTGCAGACATCCGCTACGATGCCACCAACGGCATGCTCATTCCGGGTGCCAGCGTTGGCACGGAGCACATCCGCGTCGTTGCCGTTGGTAGCGGCATCGTGGTTCGCAACTTCCGCGGCGGTGGTCCTTACGCCTTGGGCCGCCTACCAGCAGGTGCGTATGTGGCCGAGGTGATCGGTGCTGAGCGCACCATCATGCGATTCGTGCACACCGCGCAGTAGTCCTTCTTGTCATTCTCGGCAGAACGCCGTGGCCTGGGTGAATGCGGCCACGGCGTTCTGCTTTACAGGCCGTGTAAGCACCCCCTGAAACAGGTGCAGGTGGAAGTAGAACCACCTAAACTTGATCAGGATGAGAAAGAGCAGATTCACCGAGACGCAGATCATTGCGATGCTGCGCGAGCATGAGGCAGGCAAGAAGGTCTCGGACGTGTGCCGGGAACATGGCGTGAGCCAGCCGACGTTCTACCAGTGGAAGGCCAAGTACAGCGGCCTGGACGCCAACCAGCTCAAGGAGTTCAAGGAGCTGAAGGCCAAGTATGCGCGCCTTGAGAAGATGTACACCGAGGCCCAGATGGACCGCCAGGTGCTCAAGGAGATCATCGAGGGAAAGTTGTAGGCCCGGACGACAAACGAGAGGTCGTGCGCCGACTGGTCGAACAGCGCCAGTACAGCGAACGCCGGGCCTGCAAGCTGTTGAACTTGAGTGCGAGCGTGTATCGCTATGCGCCCAAGGAGAAGAACGATGCGGAAGTGATCGAGCACATGATGCGAGTGGTGGATCAGAACCCCACATGGGGGTTCGGTCTGACCTTCGACCAGATGGTCACTGAGGGGACCGGGGCCAACCACAAGCGGGTGCACAGGCTCTACAAGGAGGCGGACCTGCACTTGCGCAGGCGTACGAAGCGCCGGGTGCCCGAGCGGGTGAAGGACCCGATCGTGCTGCCCATCGGCCCGAACATCACTTGGAGCATGGACTTCATGAGCGATGCGCTGGTGACCGGTCGCAAGTACCGCACTTTCAACGTGATCGATGACTTCAACCGGGAAGCCTTGTGCATAGCGGTCGACACCTCTCTGCCTGCTGCACGCGTGATCCGTGAGCTGGACCAGCTGATCGCCTGGCGTGGTAAGCCCGAACGCCTTCGCATGGACAATGGCCCGGAGTTCATCGCACACGCCATGCAGGAATGGGCCACATCCAACGGGATCGCCTTCACCTACATCCAGCCGGGCATGCCCATGCAGAACGGCTTGGTCGAGCGCTTCAACAAAACGTACCGGACCGAAGTGCTCAATGCGTGGATCTTCGAACGCCTGGACCAAGTACGCACCATCACGCAAGAGTGGATGTGGCGCTATAACAACCAGCGCCCGCACAGGTCGTTGCTGCGCTTATCGCCCCGTGCGTTCCTGTTGAAATGTGGACAACTCCCTGCCCACTACACAGGCTCACGCGCGGACTTCCCCACAGTTCAACAGGACATCCACAACACCACCACACTCAAAAGTACCTTTACAAACCGCTGCGCCTAAAATGGGGGTGCTTACAGCCGTTCGTCGAAGTCCTATTGTTGCATGGCCGCAGGGTAAGAGCTTCGCAGCACATGCGCATTGCCTTTGTTAAAGCCAAGGACTGCTGGTCGTTGCGCCATCAAGTGTTACGCCCGCACCAAACTTTGGAGGATTGCGATTACCCCAACGACCGCAACCCGGACAGTTTCCACTTGGGTGCGTTCGAAGGCAAGCAGTTGGTGGCCGTCAGCTCCTTCTACAAGGAGCGCCAACCCACGGTGCTAGGGCATTTCCAATGGCGCCTGCGCGGCATGGCGGTATTGCCCGATTTCCGTGGGAAGGGCATTGGCCAGCACTTGCTGCGTTTTGCCTTTGATGAGCTGGAGGCCAAAAGGGCCGACGTGCTCTGGTGCCAGGCACGCGAGAAGGCGCTCGGGTTCTATGCGAAGCTCGGCTTCAGCACCAAGGGCGAACCATTCGCGCTGGAAGGCTTCGGTGTGCACCGGATCATGTACCGTCCGCTGATGGGCTCGGCATAGGTCCACACGAACCGCGCTGGGCCTCGGTTCGCACCCCAGAGGGTGCACTTCGCACAATGGGGGCCCGTGCGTCGAAGTGCGGGACGTTTCTTGCGCTCATGCGCAAGTCCCTGCTTCTGATGTTCCTCTTCTCCACCGCTTCGCTCGTTGCACAAGAGGGCACTGACACAACCAAGGTCCGGACTCTGCCGGGCACCGAAGTGAAGCGCATCATCCGCAACGATATCTACCGCTTGGAACCCGTGCAGGGCACCTATCTCTTCAGCGGCCGCAAGAACGAAGTGGTGGCGTTGGCCGAACGTGATGCGGCATTGACCGAAAAGCTCGGCCGCCAGCTCTTCGCGAAGATCCCGGGCGTGTTCGTGTACGACATGGACGGCACCGGCAACCAGATGAACATCTCCACCCGGGGGCTAGACCCGCACCGCGGCTGGGAGTTCAACATCCGTAAGGACGGCATCATCACGAATTCCGACATGTACGGCTACCCGGCCAGCCATTACAACGTACCCATGGAAGCCGTGGAGCGCATTGAACTGTTGCGCGGCACGGCATCGTTGCAGTACGGCGCGCAGTTCGGTGGCATGCTCAACTTCGTGAGCAAACAGGCTGACACCACGCGCTGTTTCGCTTTCGAGAACATCAGCACCGTGGGTTCGTACGGGCTGCTGAGCACCTTCAACCGTGCCAGCGGCAAAATGGGCAAGTGGACCTACAATGTGTGGATGCAACGCAAGGGACTTGATGGCTATCGCGACAATGCGCGCTCCGACTTCCAGTCGCAGAACGTCACCATCGGCTTCATGCCCAACCCGCGCCTGAGCTTCCGGGCAGAGTGGACCCGCTCGGACTACGTTGTGCAGCTGCCCGGTCCACTGAACGATAGCATGTTCCATGCGGACCCGCGCATGAGCATCCGCACTCGGAACTACTACCAGCCTGATATCCATATTCCATCGTTCGTTGTGGAATGGGGGCCGAACGAACGCACTGTAGTGCGCTGGGCCACATCCACCGTGCTCGGCCGCCGCAACAGCGTGCTCTTCGACAGGTCGAGCAACATCGCGGATGCGCTGGACACCACTACGCTGGCCTATGCTCCACGTCAGGTGGACATCGACCAGTTCAACAGCTACACAAGCGAGCTGCGCGTGCGCCGCCACTACACCTTGTTCAACCGCACTAGCACCTGGTCCGGTGGGGTTCAGTACATGAACAACGACCTGCATCGGCGCCAGCAAGGCAAAGGCACCACGGGCACGGACTACGACCTAACCCTCAGCACATCGGGCTTCGGCCGCGACCTGCACTTCCGCACCACCAACCTGGCTGCCTTCCTGGAGAACCGATGGGCCTTCACCGACCGCCTGTCCATGACCACGGGAGCACGGTTGGAAATGGGCAGCAGCGACTTCACCGGTGATATCACCTACTACAGCGATGAAACACTACCCAATACGATCGAGCACAACTTCCCGCTCTTTGCGGTGAGCGCGGAGCACACCTTGGGCCAACGCGCCAACGTCTATGCCGGTTGGTCGCAGGCCTATCGACCGGTCATCCTCAAGGACATCATTCCGGCCACCGTGTATGAAGTGAGCGACAAGGATCTGAAGGACGCTTACGGCGACAACATGGAGATCGGTGTGCGTGGTTTCTCGCGCTGGTTCAAATGGGACGTTAGCGCGTTCCAAGTGCAGTACAACGACCGGCTCGGCACCCTTGCCGAGCAGGACAGCGCTGGCGTCACGATCATCCGCCGCACCAACATCGGCAACTCGGTGACGCGCGGTATGGAGTGCTTCCTGCAGGCGGATGTGCGAGCTGGAGCGAAATGGGGCTTATCGGTGTTCACATCCACCTCGTACATGGACGGTCGCTATCGCGATGCAATCATCCGATCAGGTTCCAACAACGTGGACATCAGCGGCAACCGCATCGAGAGCGTCCCGGAATGGATCAGCCGCAACGGCGCGACCTTCCGCTACAGGGGCTGGCGCCTCAGCGTGCTCTACAGCTATGTAAGCGACTCTTATGCGGATGCGCTGAACACCGAACAGCCCAACGCAACTGGCACGGTGGGCGTGGTGCCTGCGTACGGTGTCCTGGACGTGAACACAACTCTCCATGTGAACGACCACCTGGAACTGAGGGCCAACCTGAACAACCTGCTCGATGAGCAATACTTCACCAAGCGCCCGCAGTTCTATCCGGGCCCGGGCATCTGGCCGTCGGACGGGCGCAACCTCTCCTTCACCGTGGCCATGCGCATCTGAACGGGGGCCGGGTAGCTTCGGCGCCCATGGCCCGTGCTGACCGCTACGTCCTGCTCGCGCTCCTGCTGCTGAACGGCGTGCTGAAGCTGTGCTGGCTGGGCGTGAACGAGCTCAGCGGTGATGAACCCTTCACGGTATTCTGGTCGCAGCAGAAGACGAGTGACCTTCTGGCGATGTTCCGCGATGAGAACAATCCGCCGCTGTACTTCTTCCTTATCAAGTGGTGGAGCGCGGCAACGCCCTACGAAGTGCCATGGCTGCGCGTGCCCAGCGCGGTGTTCAGCGCGCTGGCGGTGTGGCCGCTTTTCCTGCTGGCGCGGAAGCATGCCAGCCTGTGGACGGCCGCCGGGGCCTGCTTGCTCTTAACCTTCTGCAATGAGCACTACACCTACGCGCACGAGGTGCGTGCTTACAGCCTGCTCACGCTGCTCACCATCTCTGGCATGTGGCAGGTGGACCGCATGGCGCGCAACGGTCCGCGTGCGGTGCTGTGGCTCGCCTTGGTGAACACCGCCTTAGTGTACACGCACTTCATGGGATGGGCGGCCATTGGCATCCAGTTCTTGTGCACGCTGCTGGTGCCTGAATGGAGGGCCGGACACAAGCGCTGGTTCAAAGCGACTGCCATTGCATTGGTCCTCTTCCTCCCCTACGGCTGGGTCTTCGCGCAGCGCGTGGGCACCAGTGTGGCGCAGGGCACTTGGCTTACTGCGCCCGCATGGGATGAACCTTACAGCATGTTGTGGCGTTGGAGCAATGCGCCGGTCATCACGGTGGTGTTCATTGCGGTGGTGGTCTTCGGTTTGTGGAAGTCGAATATGAAGGGCACGCTGGAGAGATTGGCTTTGCTGTGGTGCGGTGTGCCTCTGGCGGGCTTGTTCCTGCTGTCGTTCGTGGTGCCGTTGTACTTGGACAGGTACCTGGTGTGGGCGGCACCGGGGTTTGCGCTGTTGGTGGCCACATCGCTGGGAGCCCTAGCGGGGAACCGGAAATTGGTCCGTGGAAGTCTCGCAGTTGCATGCGTCGGCATGTTGCTCACGTTCACACCTTGGAAGGACAACGGTTTGAAGCCGAGTGCCGTGGTGAAGCAGGTGAATGAATGGGCGAGCGCCCCAGAAGCGTTACTCGCGTTCACTCCGGAATGGTACGTGCATACTATGGTGGCTGGCTATGGCGTGACAACTTTCCAAAGTGAAGGCTATCTGGAAAGAACCAAGGCGTTCAGCCAGCGGGGTGTCTCAAGCACCAAAGAATTCGATCCGTCAGCACATGCACGAGAGCGGGATGCGTTCGTGGTGATAGTTGATGCCGGAAACATGCTGAACACTTCCCAACAAGACTTGTCCGCCGAATTGAGAAGCCTCTTCCCGACAGTCGATTCCGTTGAAGCCACCAAAAAGGTGTGGGTGTACCGTTTCCGGAAGTGATGTTGGGTGGCGCTGCAAGCGCCTTTCCCTGGCGAGCGCGTTGCAAACGCGCTCGGGCTTCCGAAAGTAGTCGCGGCAAACCCCGCCCCGCCCGCGCGGCATTCACAACCGTTCATGGATCGGATGGAACTGTTCCAGCACCGATGCCCACTTTCGGCACCGTAAACCAACTACCGAACCAACCGATGGCACGATCGCTCACTTCAGCCCTGGCAGTGGCCCTTTGCTTGGGCGCAACTTCCGCGCAAGCGCAAAAAGCACCGCTCCTGGACAGCACCCCGAAGCCCATCCCCATGGAGGACTTCTTCAAGAACCCGGAGAAGGTGAGCTTCCGCATCAGCCCCAACGGGCAGTACATCAGCTACCGCGCTCCGTGGCGCAACCGCATGAACATCTTCGTACAGAAGTTGGGCGGCGCCGAGGTGACACAAGTGACCAGTGACACGATCCGCGATGTTGGCGGCTACTTCTGGAAAGGCGACCGCCTGATCTACAGCCGCGACATCAATGGTGATGAGAATTTCATCGTCTTCAGCGCGAGCATCGATGGCAAGGACGTGAAGGCGCTGACCCCGCAGAAGGACGTGCGGGCCGGTGTGCTCGATGACCTGCACAACATCGCAGGCATGGAGCAGAGCGTGATGGTGCAGATGAACCAGCGCAACCCGCAGGTTTTCGACCCGTACCTGGTGAACGTGGTGACCGGCGAACTGAAGCCGATGTACGACAACCAGGAGAACTACGAGAGCTGGGTGACCGACCACGCCGGCGTGATCCGCATGGCCACGCGCACCGATGGCGTTGACCAGATCTACTACTACCGAGCCAGTGCCAACGAACCATTCGCGGAGTACATGCGCACGAGCTTCAAGGACAGCTGGGGCCCGCAGATGTTCACCTTCGACAACAAGAACCTTATCGTGAACCACAACCTGGGCGGGCGCGACAAAACCGCGATCGTGGAGTGGGACCTGGCCGCGAAGAAGGAGATGCGCGTCATCCACGAAAACGGCGAATACGACATGAACAATGTGGACTGGAGCCGCAAGCGCAAAGTGCTCACCGTGGCCACATGGACCGGTGCCAAGAGCGAGCGCCATTTCCTGGACACGGAGACCGAAGCCCTCTACACCAAGTTGGGCGCCAACTTCAAGGGCTACGACTTCTGGGTGTACGGCGAGGACGACACGGAAACGAAGATGCTGGTGTGGGCCGGCAGCGACCGCAACCCGGGCAAGTACTACTTCTACGATGCCACCACCGGTAAACTCGAACACCTGAGCACGGCATGTCCCTGGCTGCCCGAGGAACAGATGGCGCAGATGATCCCCATCCAATACACCAGCCGCGACGGCTTGACCATCCATGGCTACTTGACCATTCCGCGCGGTATGGACCCGAAGAACCTGCCGCTGGTGGTGAACCCGCACGGCGGTCCTTGGGCACGCGACGAGTGGGGCTTCAACAGCGAAGTGCAGTTCCTGGCAAACCGGGGCTATGCGGTGCTGCAGATGAACTTCCGCGGTAGCACGGGCTATGGCCGCGCCTTCTGGGAAAAGAGCTTCAAGCAGTGGGGCCGCACCATGCAGAACGACATCACGGACGGCGTGAACTGGTTGGTGAAGGAAGGCACAGTGGACCCCAAGCGGGTGGCCATCTATGGTGGCAGCTACGGCGGCTATGCCACGCTTGCCGGCATCACATACACGCCCGACCTCTATGCCTGCGCGGTTGACTATGTGGGCGTGAGCAACCTGTTCACCTTCATGAACACCATCCCACCGTACTGGGAGCCGTACAAGAAGATGATGTACGAGATGGTGGGCGACCCGAAGGCCGACAGCCTGGCCATGCGCGAGAGCAGCCCGGTGTTCCACATGAACAACGTGAAGTGCCCGCTGTTCATCGCCCAAGGCGCCAACGACCCGCGCGTGAACAAGGACGAGAGCGACCAGGTGGTGGCCGCCCTGAAAAAGCGCGGCGTCAAGGTGGAATACATGGTGAAGGACAACGAGGGCCATGGCTTCCACAACGAAGAGAACCGCTTCGACTTCTATGGTGCGATGGAGAGCTTCCTGGAGAAGCACATCGGCAACGGCTACAAGAGCGCTCCGAAGCGTTCGCAGGCGTTGCCCACCGAATAAGGGCCGCATATCATGCTCAAGGAACGCGGGCCGAACAGCCCGCGTTCCTTGTTCACAGGACCCGTTTCTTTGGACCGATGCAACGCAACGACTGGAAAACGAGGTTGTTCATGGCGGTGGACCGTGCGCATGGGCGGTTCAACAACCGCATCAAGGACCGCTGGCCGTTGCTGAGCGTATGGCTCTACCACAAGCCCCGCTCCCGCTTCCTGCACTACCGGGTGGAGCGCGCGCTCATCGCCGGGAAGCCGTTGAACGTGGGCAAACGGCAGAGCATCGTGCTCTTCACCGTGGCCAAGGCCGCCAGCATGCACGTGCAGAAGATGGTGGGCGAACTGACCAAGGCGCACGGCATGGTGCCCGCCGACTTCAACGCGTACTTCAGCACCAGCAGCGGAAAGTTGTACGACCACTTCCACGACCCGGCCTCGTTGCAGCGGATGTTCAGGCCGCAGGGTTTCTTCTACGGCGCGCTGCGCACGCATTGCGCCATCCCCGGCCCGGAGCGCTTCCGCGTGGTGGTGGTGCTGCGCGACCCGCGCGATGTGCTGACCAGTCAGTACTACAGCCAGGCCTACAGCCACGCGATCATCAATGAGCGCATTGCGCAGCAGCGGAAAAAGGTCCTGTCACAGACCATTGATGAAGCCGTGATGGAGGAGGCTCCCAAACTGCTGAAGATCTACAAAGACTACTTGCGCGAATACAACGGCAAGCCTTGGGCGCACATCACGACCTACGAAAAGATGGTTGCCGATCACGCTGGTTGGCTGCGCGGCATCGCAGCGCACTGTGGATTGGACCAGCACCCGGTCTTGGTGGAGAAGCTGGCGCACGAAGGCCGAAGCGTCAAAGGATCAGGCGACAAGAACCAGCATGTGCGCGTGGCCAAAAGCGGCGACCACAAGAACAAACTGAAGCCGGAGACCGTGGCGGAGCTGGACCGCATGTTCGGACCGATGCTGGCACAAGCACCTTGGGCATGATCTTCGGGTAGCCATGAGCACCGACGAACTGCTGAAACAAGCCTGCATCAAGCACCTCTTGGAAGGGCGCGACCGGCTGCACAAGTGCGTGGGCCTGCTCACGCACGAGCAGCTCTGGCATCGGGCGAACGCCAACACGGTGAGCGTTGGCAACCTCGTACTGCACCTGTGCGGCAATGTGGGCCAGTGGATCAACAGCACGCTCGGTGGCGCAAGCGATCACCGGCATCGCGACGCGGAGTTCGCCGACATGGGTTCGTTGGACAAGCCGGCATTGCTGGCAAGGCTGGATGAAGTGATGGACCTCGCACAGCGCACCATCAGCGGGTTGGGCCAAGAACAGCTTGCGAAGGAATACGCGGTCCAGTGCTACCACGAAACCGGCGTGGCCATCATCGTGCACGTCACCGAGCACTTCAGCTACCACGTGGGCCAAGTGACCCTGCACACCAAGTTGCTGCTGGACGTGGACACCGGCTATTACGCCGGGCAGGACCTGTCGAAGACGAACTGACCCTGTTGCCTACTCGTACGTGAAGCGCTGCACGAACACAGCGTTCCCGTCCGCAAGCCGCATCGCGTAGAGCCCTTTAGCCAGTCGGGGCAGCTGCACGGTGCGCGATCCGTTACCTCCGGCCAATGGGCCACTGGCCACCACCCGGCCTTGCTCGTCGTGCACTTCGTAGGAAACCGCACCCACCAAGCCGGGCGGCACATCAACGTTGAGCATTCCCGTGGTGGGCGATGGCCATAGCCCGAAACCGGTGACGTCCCTTTCCACGACCGCGGCACTGCCGAAGTAAAGCGTGTCGCTGATCGCAGTGCATCCGTTGCCATCAGTGATGAGCACCTGATACTCGCCGTTCACGGTCGGATCGTAGGTCTGGTCCGTGGCGCCGGGGATGTCGTTGCCATTGAAGATCCATTGGTAGTCCGTGGCCACCGTGCTTTCCAGGCTGACCCCGTTGAGGACGATCACCGGTGCTGTTGGTGCAGGCAATTCCGTGAATTGGAGCGTGTCGGCGCGCGCGGTGCAGCTGCTGCCGTAGTCCACCTGTAGGCCCAAAGCGATCGTGCTCGACACGTACACCTGCGGATCAACACTTCCATTGCTCCATTGGTAACCGGTCATGCCGACAGGGCCTTGCGCCAGCACACTGTCCCCTTCGCAGAACTCCGTGGCACTGGCCGTGATGGTCGAGGGGGCTCCGTAAGCCAGCGTTGCGAAACCGTCCACTTTGCCGTACCCGAAATCGACATTGGGAAGGGTACCGGTCCATTGATCGCCGTAGGCGTTGGCTTGAACTGCTGCGATCACTTCGCTGTGCGGCGCGTTCGGGCATTTTTCCAAGTAGAGCGCGGCCACACCCGTTACTACAGGGCTGGCCATGCTGGTGCCGCTGTTGCGCATGTGCAGGCTGTCGGGGTGCATCTTCCAAACGTTGCCGGGCTGGTTCAACATGGCAGCCATGGTGCTCAATGGACCAGGACTGAAGGTGAAGGAACCCGTGGCCCCCACATCGGGCTTCAACAGTCCGGTGCGGGTAGGCCCACTGCTGCTGCCGGGGTCGCGCGAGCCTTCGTCCGGGGTCACGAACACCGTGTCCTGGTGCGCGCCGATGTACCACTCTTCGTTGTGGTAGTTCGCCACGGTGATCACGTTCGGGCTGCAGGCCCAACTGGTAACGATGCTCTGGAGCGAGTCAGGCAATACGTAGTGAACGATCGACGGGAAATCGACCGCGTCCGGCAATCCAGTGGTCACCTGCCCGCTGAGCCAACCCGCGCCACCGATGGCCCAACCGTCGTGTGCACCATTGCCCACGGTCATGAAACGCCAGTAGAGCGTGGAACTGTCCGGCTGGGCCACGTGCACCTCCACATGGTACTGCCCACCGCGCTGCTCGGCGAAGTAGTCCACCACCGCCAGCGTATCGCCGTCAGGGTTCACGATGGGCTCGGTGATCAGCACGCCAGCATTGCTCAGCACATCATGGAAGCTGGTGCGGCCGCGATCAGCGAAACTTCCGCCGGGAAGGTTCGCGCCCAGTGCATACTGCAAGTTGACCATGTCAGCACTGTCGCCCCACACGTCGAAGTACACAGCCGGGTAACCGAGGAAGCTCTGGTTGTTGGTAAGGTACCATGTGAAGGCCGTGTCGCTGTCGCTGTTGGTGCGTGTATGATAGCTGGGCCAGTTGCCGCTGTTGCCCGCTGCGCACACTACCACACGGCCCGGGGCCGCGTTCAGCAGATCGTCGATCATCAGCGCTGCGGCATCCTGGCCATCGTGACTTCCCAAGTAACTGCCGAGGCTCAGGTTCACCACTGCGGGCTTGCCCATGCTCTGGGCTTGTTCGAAGATGTACTGCACACCGTCCACCACGGTGTTCGTCCAATTCGGCATGTTGATGCCATTGCTCACGACCACGATGTCCGCATCCGGCGCCACGCCCTTGCAATTGCCGGTCAATGAACCGTCACCTGCCGCAGCTCCCGTCACCGTGCTTCCGTGACCGAACGTCCCGGGCTGATCCGAAGCCGGGCACTGGAGGTTGTTGATGTGCGCGCTGTCCCAAGCCTGGCCGTAGTTGTAGGGTTGCGGTGTCAGCAACGCATCGAATCCGTAGGTCTGGCCCCAGAACTTCATGATGCGGGCATCGCCGTTGGGCAATTGGAAATCGCCATGGCGCCAGTCGCAGCCTTGGTCGATCACCCCGACCACCACACCGGCACCTGTGTAGCCTTGAACAAGCGGCGCAGCACCTTGATGCACGGGGTTGATGCGGTTGTGCACTCGCGCACTGTCGTTCATGGCAATACCGGGGAAAAGGGAGAACTCAACGCCTTGCACGCAGTCCTGGCCGATCACCACGGCCACGTTCCCTTCAGGGAGCATGGCGCTCACCAACCCGTCCATTCGGTACTTCACCGTTCCATCAAAGGCCCTCACCGCAGCGTCAATGGCGCCTTCGTCGCCGCGCAGGAACAGGTGCACTTGAACGCCGGTGCCTTGCACCCGTTGAAGGTACGTGCGCAGATGCACGTTCATTTTGGTGGGCTGTTGTGCTGCCGAACCAAGAGCAGCACCAAGGGCAATGGCAGTGAGGAGGAAACGCATGTTCAGAAGACGCAACAGGCGGAAGGTCGATGCCCGGGCGCCGAGCGAAATTAGACCCTGCCGTTTGCGGCCCTCATGTCGGTCCAGGTAGGTATCAACGACCGGTTCTTGACTTCCCCGGTACCCGGGTCCAAGTGGTAGCAATAATGCTTCAAACCGTTCGTAAGGATCAACCAGTGCACTTTGAAGACCAAGTTGTACCGTACCGCCTGGTCGAAAGCGGCTTGGTCGATCCGGACTTCCGGCGCCTTGCACTCCACTAGCGCCAGCGGCTGCCCGTGTTCATCGTGCACCACGATGTCCGCCCGCTTGCTCATACCGTTCAGCTTGATCTCGTGCTCGGTGCGCACCAAGCCCAAGGGGCATTGGCGCTCGTGCACGAGGTAGTTGAGGAAATGCTGGCGCACGTTCTCCTCGGGCGTTAGCGCCACCCACAGCTTGCGGCACGGATCGAATACCTCCTCCCCCGTCCCGTGCGAACGCAGCTTCAAGCCGAAGTCAGGAAGTTGGAGCTGCGCTGCCACAGCGCCGAAACTAGCAGCAGCGATTCACTTGGCTTGGAACGGTACCTCGCGCTCCCTTCCGTAGGCCACGTAGCCCGCAATGGCACCCAACACGATGCTGGGGATCAGCATGGCACCCTGGAACAGCATGAGGTGGTAGCCCACTGCGCAGATCATCGCCGTGGCCAAGCCCATGGCAGCATATGAAGTGATCCATGCCTGCATGCGCATGAGGGCGGGCAGGAACACGCCGGCGGCACCAGCGAGCTCGGCGGCACCTATCGCGCGCACCAAGTATTCCGGTACGGCCCCGGGCCAGGTCATGATCGCTGTCAGATCGGCTATGGACATCGTGAGCTTCATGATCCCCGCAGTGCCGAAAGCCACGAACAAGAAACCTTGCAAGGCCCAGAGCAGGGCGTTCTTGCTTTTCCGGCGAGCCAAGTCGCCGTTCACAACGCTTGCAGACTCCATGACGAAGAGGTTTTGGTGAATGCGACGGTTTCACTTCCCCACCACCGGCCGCTCAAAGAACACCGAAAGCTAAGGCGCCGGTGGCCCTGTGCCGACCCCGGCCGGGTGCTGCCGCAGGAAAGTGGTGGGAGCGGCTACCTCAGAGCCCCAACCGCTTCCTCACTTCCATGGGGTCGGCGAAACTGCTGCGCCTGAAAGGATGCGCTTCGGTGTTGAAGACCTGCTCGCCCAGGTCGAAGCGGCCATTGCCCTCTGAGAAGACCAGGTACAGGTACTTCATCGTTTCGGCGAAAAAGAAGGTGGGCATGTAGTCCTTCGGCTCCATCGTGCGCACGTCGGCGATGGAGGTGAACGCGACATCGGTGCGGCAGTGCTGCTTGATATCGGCCCAATAGCGTGCGGCCATCTGCTGGTACTCGGGCTTCCCGATGAAGTGGTACAAGTAGTACGCTGACTCGATGATCTCCGGGTTCAGGTCGTAGTCACCCGCTCGCACCTCGCGTTTGCCGTAATCGTAGGCCGTGGGCTCCAGGCCGCGGATGCGCCAGACATGGTCGTATGTGCGTTGCATACGCTCAGCGCGAGCCGTGTCCCCGCTCAGCACCAGTAGCGCAGGGAGGAAGGCATCGTAGAGCGTGATCACATCGCTCGTGCGCGAGCCATCGTCCATGTTCACACGGCCGTACCAGAGGAGGCTGTCCTGTTGTTCCGGCAGGTGCGTATTCACGGCAGCGATGGCTTCGCTCCAAACACGGCCGATGCTGGTGTCGCCGAAAAGCTGGTAGGTCTTGTAGAGGTACTCGTAGTAGCTATCAACTCCGGCGCAGATGCTGGCGTTGCGGTTCGTCCATTCCCCGGTGCGCACGTTGATGTCCGTGCCCGGCAGACCAAGCTTGGAGCGGCGCTCGTGGATGGCCAGCGTGGCGCGCTTGCCGGCGGCGTAGTACTTCGGGTCCTTGGTGTAGTAGCTGAGGATGCCCAGTTCCAGGATGTTCGTTCCGGCCTCCGCGACATTCACCGTATCGCCGCTGGTCTTGCCGGTGCGCAGGTTCACGTGGTAGGTCGGGATGCCGGTGGGCGTATTGAAGGCGGGCATCAAGCGGTCGGCGAAGTCCACGGTCTTGGCGAGCACCTTGGGGTTGCCGGTCATCTCGTACATGCTCAATAGCCCGCCGAGGATGCGGATGTCCACTTCGAAGACCTTCGCATTGATGTCCTTATCCCAACTGAGTGAATCGACCACGTAGTCCTCGATCTCCTTGGCCTCAGCGTCGAAGCCCATCAGCTTCAGCGTGCTGTACGCATCGATCGGTGAGATGTAGAGCGGGTGCTCGTACCAGTCCTCGGCGCTCTTGGTGAGCGGCTTCAGCGCATCATGGCCCCAGGCGTATTGCTTGTAGGCCTTCCAGCTGCGCAGGGTCTCCTGGCGGACTTCTTCGGCGAGACGGAGGTAGGTGGGGTCGGGCGGAGGTGTGGTGGTTTGCTGCTCTTCGGAAGGTGCGGAGCAAGATGCCAGAAGACCAGCGGAAAGGAGAGCGAGAAGAATGCGCATGGAGCGAAGATGCGGATCGATCGGCGATGCAGACCCCGAAGGGGTCAAAGCGGTTAGAAGCAACAGCAGCAAAGATCTTCGACCCCTTCGGGGTCGAAGCATGTTGAATGTGCCATCGGAATTGGATTCGACCCCGAAGGGGTCGCAGCCGGTGTTCTACATTCACCAAGGCACAAGAGCCATCGCCATGTCCACCTATTTCAAGTTGCACTACCACATCGTGTTCGGCACGAAGAACAGGTTGGCCTGCCTGGACAAGTCGTGGCGGCCGCAGTTATGGGAGTACATGGGCGGGACCATCCGCGGTCTTGATGGTGTGCCGCATGGTGTCGGTGGGTGGATCGACCATGTGCATCTGCTCATCGATCTGAAGCCGACGCACGCGATCCCCGATGTGGTGAGGGAATTGAAGAAGGCATCGACCGAATGGGTGCGCGAGCATGCGGGGTTGAAGACCTTCCAATGGCAGGAAGGGTATGGCGTGTTCACGGTCGGATGGCGGGAGCGCGATGCGATCAAAGCATACATCGCGGGGCAGGAGGACCATCACCGAACGAAGGCGTTCCGCGAGGAATTGATCGACCTGCTGAACGAGGCTGGTGTGGAATTCGACCCGAAATACCTGCCGTGAGGAACACCGGCTGCGACCCCTTCGGGGTCGTGCGGCATTTATTGCTTCGGGCTACAGGCTGTGACCCCTTCGGGGTCATGAATAGCCTGTCCTGTTGGACGATTGATCCGACCCCGAAGGGGTAGCAGCATGTTGCATGGTCCATCCGGTCCGGTTCCGACCCCGAAGGGGTCGCAGCCATGAGCCGGTCGTCAGCGGTGCGCATCGACCCTGAAGGGGTCGTAGCATGTTGCATGGCCCATCAGAATTGGCGCCGACCCCGAAGGGGTCGCAGCTTGTTGAATGTCCTGCCCTAAACGGTCACGACCCCGGAGGGGTCGCAGCCTGTAGCACCGTCAGGTGCGTTGAGCCCCGACCCCGAAGGGGTCGCAGCCGGTGTTCATGCCCACCGACCCGGCCCCACGGGTGTGGCGATCGTGCTGCTGAACCGCCAATTGAACAGCCAGGCCAAATCCTTTGAGCCTGCCTTCGGCAGGCAGGCAGGAAGGCGGCTTTAGTGAGCGCTTGTACAGGGTGCGCTCCGAAACACGCGTGAGGGAGGGGAGCAAGTAGAGCGCCGACCGGGAAAGCCAATCAAAGTCGATCGTCAGCCCTTTGGAAAGTTCTTCAGTCTGCGCCTCATGAACATGTCCGGAGGGAGTCCATTCTCCATGCACAGCATTTCCAGAGGTCTCTGCAATCTGTCCAGAGCATGACGCATGCGATCATGTGTTTCGGGGTCGATGACCTTCCCCGGCTCCATGAGCATATCGCGGTATAACCTGTCATAACCCATCATCAATTCTTCAATTATGCCGGGATGCATTGGCCCGCGCCGAACACCATCTCGCAGGTCTCCCATTCCAGCTCGAATCTCGGCGAGCATCGTAATGATTTCAGCGTAGCTCTTCTCCAGCGGATTGTCGCTTCTCTTGAGCGATTGAAGCTCCATAGCCACGGAGATGGGGTTGTCGACCTCTTCGGGATTCTTCTCGACTGATTTAATCTGCTTTACGATTTCCTCTTTTGCTCGCGCGACGCTGTCAAGGTCACGATGATCGACATGCACAGTTCGGCTCGCAGCAACGTCGAATGGGATCTTCTCAGACGCATTGATGATCTGTACTATGGGCTTCTTCATAGCGTGCCTCAACGCTATCTCATAGAACACATTGGGATTCCATCCGGTCAGGTCGGCGATATCAAGCGGATCCTCGACGATGTGCTGGATTACTTGCGATGTGATTATCCCAGGCTCGGAGATATGGTCAGCTCGCAATGTCGTGTATCCGCAAGCCTCAGCAGAAGGCCCGATAATGTGCTTTAGCACTTGGTCCGAACGCAAGCGTACGTCGGAACCATCAGCGCCAATCGGGGCGATAACGAAACAGGTCTTCTCTCCAGTTGCTTTGGCCATGAGTTGCTGAATTGTCTCCGAATGTACCGAGTGTTGCCTTGTGCGAAGAACTCAGGTCTTGGCAGGATCCGCATTTCGCGTTAGGGACAGCAGCGGGTAGCCCACAGGCGGCTGAGGAACGAAGCCGCCGAGGACTACAAGCGCATGGCCCGACGGCGCGCATTTGGCGCCGGAACGCCCAACCCTTCGACAAGCTCAGAGTGAGCTACGCCACCACCCCTCCATCACCTTTTTCAAACGGCCGTAGCCTTGGCGAAGGCGTTCTTCACCGCCGCTTCCACCTTGCCGAGGAAGGCATCCAGTTCCGCTTCGGTCCAGGTGACGCGGATGTTGAAGCTCACCAGGCGGCTGATGACCGCATCGCTCTTGGGGAACCGCTGGGTCTTGAGGTCCTGCGGCAGGCCGAGCTCGTGCGCGACGAGCTTGTAGGGCATGCGCAGGTCCTTGATGTGGTCCCACTGCTTGATGTAGTGGTACATGTTGTTGAACCAGTACATGGTGCCGATGCCTTGCGCGCCGAGTTCCTTGTGCAGCGCGAAGGCCGCGTCGGCGCTGGGCAGCAGCAGGTGGAAGAAGGTGGCGCTGTCGCCGGCATCGTCGCATTGCTTGCGGAAGGCCAGGCCGGGGATCCTGGAAAGTCGCGCCTGGATGGTGGCCTTGTTCGCGCGCTGCTTCGCCACCATCAGGGGCAGCTTGCGCGATTGCGCGAGGCCGATGGCCGCGTTGATCTCGCCGATGCGGAAGTTGGTGCCGAGGATCGGGTGCTGCTCCATGCCGCGGTTGTCGCCCTCGTGGTTGTGGCCGTGATCGCTCATGTACTCGGCGGTCTTGATCAGCTGTTCATCGTTGCTGATGATCACGCCGCCTTCGCCGCAGGTGGCGATCTTGAAGAAGTCGAAACTGAAGCTGCCCATCTTGCCGAAAAGGCCGAGGTGCTTCCCTTTGTAAGTGGCGCCGAGCGCCTGGGCGGTGTCCTCGATGAGCATGATGTTCTTCTCCTTGCACACAGCGAGGATGCCATCGATGTCGGCCGCGGCACCGCACATGTGGACGAGCAACACGGCCTTGGTCTTCGGTGTGCATGCGTTGCGGATACCCTCCGCGCTGAGGCAGAGCGTCTCGTCGATCTCGGCGAACACGGGGATGGCACCGGCCAGCAGCACCGCTTCGATCGTGGCCACGAAGGTGAACGGCGGCACAATGACGTGGTCGCCGTAACCGACACCACAAGCCGCGAGCATGCTGTTCACCGCCGTACTGCCGCTGCTCACCGCGAGCGCGTGTTTCGCACCGGTGAACTTGGCGATCTCGGCCTCGAACTCCTTCGCCTTCCACTGGCCCTTGCGCTGGGCATCGTGGTTGTAGCGGAAGAGCACGCCCGTGTTCAGGACGTCCATCACTTCCTTCTTCTCGTCCTCGCCAAAAAGTTCGGTGCCGGGCATGGTGCGTTGGAATGGGTTGCGAAGGTATGGCTACCGCAAAGGGCACGAAGAACACAAAGTCACGGCTCGCAACCCGCTGCGGTCTTTGCGTTCTTTGTGGTAGCACATCATGAAGCTCGTCTCCGCGGTCATTGGTTATCTGTGGTGGTTGGGATCGGCCGCCCAAGTGGACCTGCCGGTCTTCGGCAAGCAGGAGGTGATCAACGGATACGCGAAGGATGTGGAGGGTGAGGTCCTCTCCTACTTCAGCGTGTACCCGGAGCATGCCACCACAGCCCTGCTCACCCGCTGTACGGATGGGAAGAAGGCGATCGCCTGGGAGACGGCCGCCGTGCCGCGCTATCCGCAGGATGAGAACATCCAGTACTACTACTTCAGCTGGATCGCGGCGCACAACAGCACCACCAGCGGTGGGGATCGGAGCTTCGATCTGTTCGTAGGGGATCAGAAGGTGCTCACGTTCACAACGCACCATACCACTTCACCGGCAAGCTGGCAGGTGGACACGGTGGACGGGGTCGCGCTCGTCTTCGAGTTCTCGAAAGCCGATCGCCACGGCGATGCGCATGGCTTCGCGCATCTGCGGGTACCGCGGAAGTACATCACGCCCGGAAAGCCGCTGCGGCTGAAGGTGGCGGGCCACGCGCAAAACAGCCCGGATTGGTTCATGACCTTCCGGTACACCTTCGAAGAGAAGGTGGAGGTGGAAGCGTTGCCATTCCTGAACGCTGGTGGTGAGTTCACTACCCAGCCCCTTCAACTTACCGTTATGCACTTCGGTCCTCCTGCGGAGCTTCTAGTGAACATTGGGTCCGAGTACAAGGCCCGTTCATTTCCTATCCGCAACGGACTTCAGACCATCGAAACGCCCATTCGCGCTAAGGTGGACAGTGCTCAGTTCCTGCTCGTTTCAGCACTTCTTGGTAAGCGAAGGATGCTCGATACAGCACTAGTGGTCAATAAGGTCATCCATCGCGACATCCACCTCGTCCACCACAGCCATAACGACATCGGCTACAGCCACCTTCAGACCGAGGTGGAGGTGATCCAGAACAACAACATCTACAAAGCTCTCGACCTCATTGACCGCACGAAGGACTACCCCGAAGACAGCCGCTTCGTGTGGAACGTGGAGAGCCTCTGGGCCGTGGAGAATTTCCTGGGCATCGCCAGCGAAACGGACAAGCAACGCTTCATCGCAGCGGTGAAGGCGGGGAGCATCGCCCTCAGCGCCAACTATGCGAACATCCTCACCGGCCTGTGTACGCCCGAGGAGATGCACTGGATCGTGGAGTACGCCGATTCGCTGCGGAAGTGGTTCGACCTGCCGATCACCATGGCGATGCAGACCGACATCCCCGGCATGAGCTGGAGCATGGTGGACGCCTACTCCGCGCACGGCATCCGCCACCTGAGCCAGGGGCCCAACTACATCCCCGACATGCCCGACGGCGGCGACCGCATCGGCAGCACCCTGCGCGAACAGGGCGACAAGCCCTATTGGTGGAAGAGCACGACGGGTCGCGACAGCATCCTCGTGTGGACGGCCGGTCAGGGCTACGGCGGCTGGCACGGCTTCACCGCTGGTGCGATCAAAGAGCGTGGCACACGGAAGATCGCCGCCTACATGAACGACCTAGCGGCGAAGGGCTATCCCTACGACATGGTGCAGTGGCGCTACAACATCGTGAGCGACAACGGGCCGGTGGACAGCACCCTCAGCGATTTCGTGCGCGACTGGAATGAGAAGTATGCATCACCGCGCTTGATCATTGCCAACGCTGGCACGATGATGCAAGCGTTCGAAACGAAGTACGGCAAGAGCATCCCCACTTGGAGCGGCGACTTCACGCCCTACTGGGAAGATGGCGCGTACAGCACGGCGAAGGAGGAAGGCGATGTGCGTGTGCTCAGCGCGCGGCTCACCAACTTGATCGAAGCGGCGAAGACGTCTTCGTCCCGCCCTAGCGGGATCCTGAACAAGCCCATCGACCCACACATGCTTTATCGCGCCAAGCGCAGCATCGTCATGTGGCACGAACACACCTGGGGCGCCTGGTGCAGCATCAGCGACCCGGATGCACACTTCACCACGGACCAATGGCGGGTGAAGAAAGCGTTCGCGGATAGTGCGGGGTGGTATGTGGACAAACTATGGTCAATGATGGGGTGCGACGAGTCGCCGCCTCCGTCGATTGAGTTCGAAAAGGCTCCTATTGAATCAATCCGTTGGCTGACGGTTCCTGGCCTCGATCCGAATACGATAGACATCGACACAGTTCATTTTGATCTAGTTGAACTTCCACATCCTACATGCACGTGGCTGCGATGCACGATGAACATGCCACCTTCAAGAGAGAAGCGAAGTCAGCATGTATCGATGTCCTTTGACATTTTTGACGCCACCGCCCGCATCGGCATCAGCGATACCTGCGTAACGCCGGAGAGCGGTCGCATTCCGGGATCGAACAACGATTTCTTCTGCGCCCAGCGCTGGATCGATGTGAGCAACGACAGCATGGGTGTCACCATCGTGTGTCCGCAAGGCGCGATCTGGGAGGTGGGCAAGCTGGTGGACGAACGCAAGGTGAACCCCGGCAAGGGCACCAATCCCGAGTACTACAAGGCCTGGAAGACCGAGGCCAAGAGCAGCAGCACCATCTACCTCTACGCCCTCAACAACTACTGGCACACCAACTTCAAGGCCGACCAGGAAGGGCCGATCACCTTCGACCTCTACCTGAAGATGCACGGGCCGTTCAAGCTGGAGGAGGCGCGGAGGTTCGGGTTGGAGATGACGCGGCCGTTGATCACGTGGTAGAAGTGAAGTGCATCTCCACAGAGGCACAGAGGGCACGGAGAAGGTCGATATGAATTCCTCTGTGCCTCTGTGGTGATATTTGAGCCGATGAAGCGCGCACCGATCAGCCATCTCCTCGCGGCCGTGTTGTTGTGGGCCGTTCACACAACCCTGCACGCCCAGGGCTGCAGCGATGCCGGTGTGTGCACCGCCGGGCCGATGGGCCAAATACCGACGGTGGTGGACACCACCACCACCCGACCGAGCCGCCACTACGCCAAGCTGCAAATGGGTGTGGCGTTGGGCGAGCAGTTCGTGCTCATCGTGCAAACGCAAGCGGACTTCGGGCTTGGGATCACCGATCGGCTGTCTTTTCGGCTCACCGTCCCGTACATCGTGGCCACCGGCAACCTCGGCAGCAATCATGGTGTGGGCGACATGATACCGGCGTTCAGCTATCAACTCATCCAACAACAGCGCCGCGACTTGTCCGCTTTCGTTGGCCTGCGTTTGCCCACCGGCAAGAGCGCCCAGGAGGACATCGAAAAGGCCACGTTCGGCCCGACCTCGCATCCGTTGCCCATGCCCTACCAGACGGGCCTCAGCAGCTTCGACCTGCTGATGGGCATGCAGTTCCGGCATGAACGATGGACTTTGGCATTGGCCTACCAGCACATCCTCTCGCAGGACAACCAGAACAGGTTCATGCACGAATTCTGGCAGGACGAGCCGGCCGCGTTGGAGTACTGGGAAGCGTTTGCGTTGGAGCGGGCTGACGATGCCGTCGCGCGGCTTCAGCGCACCTTCATCAGCGGCAACTACGCGTTGCAGCCTGGCCTGCTGGCCATCTACCACATGGACGAGGATTCACGCCTTGAACGGGTGAACGAACCGAACTACTTCGGCGAATTCGAACTGGAACGGCGGGACATCGACGGCACGAGGGGCCTGACAGTGAACGTGACCTTCGATGCGCGGCGCGACCTGAGCGAGCGTTGGGCGCTTGAGGGCGGCCTTGCCGCACCGGTGCACGCGCGGAAAGTCCGGCCCGATGGCCTCACCCGCAATGCGATCCTTCAACTGGGGCTGCGCTACTTGTTCTGATAACCCGGTCGCTCCCCAATTTTCACACGGCAGATACTCCATCATGAAGAAACAATCCCACGGTGGTCTGGTGTACAGCAGTGGCCCAAAAGGCAGCGGTGCACCCGCACCCCAGCAGCAGGACCTGCGCATCCACCTCGACCGGCTGAAGGGCAACAAGGAAGTCACGCGCATCGTGGGCTTCGTGGGCAACGACAAGGCGCTGGACGAACTGGGGCGCGCGCTAAAGAGCAAGTGCGGCGTGGGCGGCAACACCAAGGATGGCGTGATCCTGCTGCAAGGCGACCACCGCGACAAAGTGCTCGCCTACTTGCTGGAGAAGGGCATGAAGGCCAAGAAGGCCGGTGGCTGATCACCGATGGCCAAGAAGAAGACATCAGCACAGGTCCAGCGCTTCACGGCCACCATCGTGAAAAGCGAAGGGAAAGGCGCGTGGAGCTGGATCGAATTCCCGCACGATGTGCACGAGCTCTACGGCACCCGGGCTGCCGTGCGCATCAAAGGCACCCTGAACGGCCTGCCCATCGATCGCGCGCTCATTCCTACCAAGAGCGGCTTCCACGTCATCATCGTGAGCAACGGCCTGCGCAAGAGCCACAAGCTGAAGGACGGCGTGCCGGTGAAGGTGGAAGTGTGGCGCAACGAGGACCAGGACGAAGTCATCGTACCGGAAGACCTGCAGGAGACCCTCGACTTCATGCCCGAGCTCAAGGCCGCTTGGGACAAGATCAGCGCGGGCAAGCGCCGTGGCATCTGCCACTGGGTGGGCAGTGGCAAAACCGTGGAGACGCGTGCGAAGCGCGTGGCCGAGGTACTGCGCCGCTTCGAGACCGGGCACGAGTGGTTCCAGACATCGAGTTCAAGACCGCATGAAAGCCATTGATCTCATCGCCCCGGTGCTCGCGGGTGCGCTTGCAACGCTCGCACTCGCCTGGATCGGGCGGCAGAACTCGGCGCCCCCAGGGGTTCAAGACGGTATGCTCCGGTTCCGCATGCCCAAGGCTTTTGTCGTAGTCGGCTGGGTGAGCATCTCCCTTTCGGCATTCATGGCGGCCGGAGCGGTTTTCCAACTCATCGATGCCTGGCCGTTTGCCTTACTGAGCGTTCTTCTCGCTGCGATGTTCGGTTGGCTTGGCGTACTACTGGTCCGGGATGGCAGGCATCATCAGGCAGCCTGTAACGAGAGCATTCTCGCAGTAGTTGACAGGAACAACGAACTGAAAAGCTACCGTTGGGAGGAACTTCGTTCAGCACGCTTACATCCTGTCAGCAAGATGATCATCCTGACCACGCAGGACGGAACACGAATGTCCGTTAGTGCGTACCTCATCGGCAGTGACGCGCTGTTCAGGATCATGGCCAGGCGAACACGACTCCCCGTGAAGGATCTGGTTGAAAGGGCCCGCGCAATAAGTTGATCGTTTTGCTTCAAGGGGAACTCAAGCACTGGCAAGCGACTTGGGATCCATCGGTGATGAAGATCTGGGGCCCCTGGCGACGTGCTTTGTCAATTCGCTGCGCCGCGTCGAGACCGGGCACGAGTGGTTCAAGTCGAAGGGCTGAGCGTGCGCTTCCAATACCAAGACAATTGAGGTCGCAATACCAGGACAATTTCAAGGCCTGAGGCGTTCGCGCGCACACCTACATTGCGCACCCTTGTTACCGGAACCATGTTGCGCAACCTCCTCCCCTTCCTGATCGGCGCGCCGTTGCTCGTGCACGCCCAGACCACCACCTACACCAACAGCCTTGGCCAAACCGTTGAGGTGAGCCTACCTAGCTCGTTCCGCAAGAGCGCTCCAGCACGTGAGTGGCCCACCATGGAGGAGAAAGACCTGCCCGCACGCGATCGTAAAAAGCAACGCAACGACTTCAACCGGCACCCGGTACTGAACGATGCAGCGCTGCTGGAAGCGGACGGCGCGTTGCAAACAGGCTATGCGAAGAGCGGTGGCCGAGCTCCGCTCCAGAGTTGGAACGGCCAGAACGGTGGCGCCCCGCCGGACCCGACCGGAGCGGCTGGGCCGAACCACTATGTGCAGGCGGTGAACACGAGCTACCGTGTTTACTCCAAAACTGGACAAGGGTTGAGCGGTGCTTTGCAGCTCAGCACGCTTTGGCCGGGCAGCAACAGCAGCGGCGATCCGATCGTGCTGTACGACCGGCATGCGGACCGCTGGTTCATCAGCCAGTTCGACTTCTCCCCGAACCGCATGCTGATCGCCGTGAGCGAAACCAACGACCCACTCGGTTCCTACTACGGTTACGAGTACAACTTCGCCCAATTCCCTGATTACCCGAAGTTCAGCATCTGGTGGGACGGCTACTACTTCACCAGCAACAGCAACAAGACGGCCGTTGCGTTCGAACGCGACAAGATGCTGGCGGGCGACCCGAGCGCACAGATGATCGCGCTCACCGCGCCGAGCAATGGCAGCAACTTCTTCACCAGTGTGCTGCCCGCCGACGCCGATGGGCCGTTGCCTCCGAACGGTACACCCTGCTACTTCTTCAACCTGGAGGACAATGCGTGGGGCAATCCGCAGGACCAGATCCGCGTGTATGAAATGACGACCAACTGGACCAATCCCGGCAGCACGACCGTGGTGAGTTCGCAAACCTTGCAGACGGCCACGTTCAATACGGCGCTCGGTAGCGGTTTCGACAACATTGCCCAGCCTGGCGTGGGGCAGAAACTCGATGCCGTGAGCGAGATCCTCTACTTCCGTGCGCAACACACGCGCTGGACGAACCACAACAGCGTGGTGCTGTGCCACGTGGTGGATGTGGGCGGCGATCAAGCCGGCTTGAGGTGGTACGAACTGCGCGATGCGAACGACGGCAACTGGAGCATTTACCAGCAAGGCACCTACAGCCCCGATGATGGCAACCGCTGGATGGCCAGCATCGCGATGGACGACCAAGGCAACATCGGCATGGGTTACTGCCACAACGATGTTCCGAACAACATCCACGCCGGCCTGCGCTTCACCGGCCGCTGGGCGAACGACCCGCCCGGTGTGATGACGCTGGGCGAGTCCATTGCCATCACCGGAACGGCCGCGCAGACCGGCCTCAACCGTTATGGCGACTACTCGCATATGAGCATCGACCCGGACGGCAGCACCTTCTGGTTCACGGGGGAATACCTCGGCGCCGGAGGCAACAACCGCACACGCATCTTCTCCTTCGACCTGGCCAACAGCATCGGCATCGACGAAAACGCGAGTGAGATGGCCACGAGCGGATTGACCGTTTCCGTGAACGGCGATGCCGCCAATTTGGTGCTGGAAGGATTGAACAACGATGACCTGCTCACGCTATCGCTGGTGGACATGGACGGCCGCACCGTCATGGAACGCGCGGCGAAGCCCGTTGGAAAGCGCCTTGCCGACACCATCATACTGCGCGACCTGTCAAGCGGCGCCTATTTCGTGCGCCTGACGAAGAGCGGGTTCCAAAAGGTGCAACGCATTGTTGTAGCCCGATGAGAGCGATCATCACCCTCGTGGTCGCATCGGCCGCACTGATCGGTTGCCGCAAGCAACAAGCCGCAACGGACGCTCCCCCACCTCCACCACCGGCGGACATCACCGATTTCCAAACCGGTGTGGTGACAACCGCATACGCGGACAATGGTTGTGCGCTGCTGGTCGAGATGGCCAACGCAGAGGGACCCAAGCTGCTCATCCCCATGGGGCTCGATGAGAAGTTCGCGAAGCACGGGTTGAAACTGAAGTTCAAATTCACACCATCGCGCGCGCCGCAGGGTTCGTGCATGGAAGGCCGACCGGCGGTCCTTGAGGAAGTGAGCATCCTGAAGTAAGGCATGGAGGCCAGGACCGCTTCGCCGCCCGGGCAATGCGATGTGGTGGTGATCGGTGCAGGTATGGGCGGTCTCACGGCCGCTGCGCTGCTCTCACGCGCAGGCTTGAGCGTGCAGGTGTTGGAGATGGACGCGCGGCCGGGCGGCTACCTCGCAGGCTTCCGCCGCAAGGATTTCCGGTTCGACAGCGCTATCCACTGGCTGAACCAGCTCGGGCCGAAGGGCATTGTCACGCGGGTGTTCCAAGCCATCGGCAGTGATCATCCGAAGGCGGCAGCGCAAACCCTCATCAAACGCTACAAAGGGCGTTCGTTCGACTACCTGCTCACCAACAGGCCCGATGATCTGAAGGCGCAACTCATCCGCGATTTCCCTGCCGATCGCAGCGGCATCGAACGCTTCTTCCGCGACGCCGAACGATTGGGAAGGGCTTTCGATGGCATGGGCAGCTTCTTCCGAACGGAGGAATCGATGCTCCACTGTGAACGCCCTCTCCACATGATGAAGAAGTTGCGGTTCGCATTGCCCTTCATCCCCCACTTGCGCTACAGCGGCAGCACAGGCATCGATAAGGGGCTGCGCAAGTACTTCAGCGACGCACGCCTGCGCACGGTGTTCGCCAGCGAGATGGACATCCTCAGTTGCCTGGTGCCTGTGGCATGGGCGTACTACGGCGACTACCAGATGCCGCCCATCGGCGGTAGCCAAGTGATGCCGGAATGGTTGTGCCATGTCATTGAGAAGTTGGGCAATACTGTTCACTACCACTGCCGTGTGACGGAAGTACAAGTGAACGATGGGCGCGCCGTTGGCGTGCGGCTGGCGCTACGTGGCGTGGAGCGCGAGATCCGCTGCAAGGCCGTGGTGGCTGCCTGCGATGTGGAAGCGCTCTACGAACGGATGCTGCCTTCCGCGGCCGTGCCGGAAAAGCTGAAAGCCAAGCTGCGCGAAGCCGAGCTCTATCCGAGCAGCATCACCGTGTCGCTGGGGCTCGATAAACCGGCGCAGGAACTGGGCTTCGGCGAGGAGATGATCTTCCTGTGCGATGAGTCCGTGCCGCGTGAGCGTCAATGCAGCGGCCAGCCGGAAGAGAGCGGCATCAGCATCCTGGCTCCATCACTTCGCGACCCATCGCTTGCCCCGGCCGGCTTGGGCACGCTCACACTGTACATCCCAGCCGACTTCGATCTGCACGCGCAGTGGCGAACATCGGAGGGCGCAGAACGCGGGGATGCGTACGAAGCGCTGAAGAAGGACTACGCGGACCGATTGATCGCTCGTGTGGAGGAAAGCATCGCCCCGGGCCTGTCGAAACATGTTGTCTGGTGCGATGTGGCCACGCCCATCACGCACTGGCGCTACACGGGCAACCGCAACGGCAGCATCATGGGTGCGCGCCCGGGCAAGAAGAATTTCCAGCTGGGCATCGCGCATTACCGCACACCCGTGAAACACCTCTACCTCGGGGGCCACTGGGCCGAGCTTGGCGGTGGCGTACCCATCGCCACGCGTGCCGGGGCGAACGCGGCGCTCCTGGTGCTCTGCGATCTGAAGCACCCGGCGGCCAAACCCTTGGCCAGGTACATGGACGGCCGGATCGCACCAATGGACCTGGACAGGTCAGGGCATTTCAAACCTTACCCCGGCGACTGGGTGCGCGAAGCGACCCCGGCGGAGAAGAAGGCGGCCAGAGCGGGCACGTGACCGTCCGCTTCCTTCCTGCATCTTCGCTGCATGAAGAAGTCCGTTGTCCTTTCAGTGCTGCTGCTGGCCAGCACTTGGTCCGTTGCGCAGGATCGCATCATCATAGTGCCCAATTGGAACGTGGGCGATCAACGCCGCCTGCACTACACGGAGAAGACGTACGAGATGGAGAACGACACGGTGCGCATCGACACCCAAGAGGAATGGGACGCGAGCCTGAAAGTGACCAAGAGCACTGCCGCAGCCTTCATTGTGGAATTGGTGCATAAGGACGCCACAATGCGCCAGCTCGAGGATTTCCACAACAAGATCGGATCGGCACCGAAGTACAAGGATCTCGTACTTCGTTACAAAGTGGACAAGAAGACCGGCAAGACCGAACTGGAGAACTGGAAGGAGGCGCAGCAGTTCGTGCAGGGCGAGTTCGAGTTGATAGCGAAGGCGGTCGGCGAGGAAGACGCGGAAGCCGGGGCAGCGATGGAGGCCATTCTCTCACCGCTCACTTCACTCCTGGACGATGAGGCCAAGGTGAAATCCTACTTCAATGACGAGCTCGGGTTCCTTACGAGTGCATACGGTCATGATCTGATGCAGCGGGACACCTTGCGCATCGTGGAAAAGGGCGAGAACCCGTTGCAACCCGGCGACAGTCTCTCCACAACCACTTTGATGACGATCAGCAGCCATGACCTGGCGAAGCAGCGGATGGTGGTGCGGACCGAAGTCATCTTCGACATGAGCAAATTCGTGGAGATGATGAAGAGCATGATGGTGCAAATGATCGAAGCCTTCGCCAAAGCCGATGCCAATAGCAAAGGCAAGGAGAAGGAGATCGCAGAAGCCAAGAAAAAGATGCAAGAGGCGATGGACAGCATGGAGATGTCGGTAAAGAACCAAACCCTCACCACCATCAACACGCTCACGTCGTGGCCGGTGAAAGTCGTTACCACGGCGCGCGTTACCGCGAAGGAACCTAGGAAGACAAGCCTGCGCACAGTGACGCGCACGGTTGACGTGCGAGAGTGACGGGATCGAAAAGACGTTAAGTGCGGGCGGGGCGGCAATAAGTGCCGCCCCGCTGCTGTTGTGCACCAGTCCTTCACCGGCAAACCACTAATACCATGCTGCACACCTCCGCCTTCTGGAAGTACCACTTCCAGCACAACCTCACCGTTCAACGCGTCGACTGGTCCACCGCTCCGCAGCTTACGGATGCCGAGCGCGCCAACATCATCTACTCGCTGAAGGCGTGGCAACTGGGCGAGACCAGCGACGGCCGCCACCTGCTGGCCGCCACACGCAAGTACGCCGCGCGCATCGGCGATCCTGACTACGTGCAGGCGGTGGAACTCTTCATCAAGGAAGAGCAGAAGCACGGCGGCAACCTTGGCCGGTACATCGATGCCATCGGCGAGCAACGCACGCGCTCCGACTGGGGCGATACGCTGTTCCGTAAGGTGCGCTACTTCAACACCAGCATGGAGCTCTGGACCATCGCGGTGATCATCGTGGAAAGCGCGGCGCAAGTCTTCTACCAAGCCCTGCACGATGCCACGCACTGTCCGTTGCTCAGGAGCATCTGCACCGACATCCTCGTCGATGAAGCGCACCACATCAAGTTCCAGAACGAGCGCCTGCACATCATCTTCCAGCGCAAGGGGTTCTACAACAAGGCGCTCTCCCTCCTGCTTTACTCCTTCCTGTTCTTCGGCACCATCCACGCCGTGTGGTGGGGCCACCGGCGAGCGCTCAAGGCTGGCGGCGTGGACCGCAAGACCTTCATGCGGCGCATGTACTACAAGTTCTTCAGCAGCATGAAGTTCCTGCACGCGGCACCCGCGGCGGAAGAACGCGTGGCATTCGCCTGATCGTCAGTTGCCGCCCTCCTCGAACCGCGCAGGTGCGGTGTTCACCGGGATCGCCTGCGGCACCATTGTCTCGTCGCGGAAGAAGTCGATGGCGTGGAGGTCGATGAGGTGCACGTCGGTGAAGTAGTGGTGCAGGATATCGGTGTACGTGCGCCCGCGCCGGGCCATGTGCATGGCGCCCTCCTGGCACAAGCCAACGCCGTGGCCGAAGCCCCGGCCTTCCATGACCACGCTATCCCCTTCCGGTCGGACGGAGAAGAGACCGCTGTTCAGTTTCCAATCGCTGCGCACCTGCACCACGGGAACGGCCGGGATGATGCCCGGTAGTTGAAGATTGCTTCTGTCCGCGGGAATGTTCACCGCGGCAGCGACCAGCGCACTGTCGTTGATGTTCACCTTCCACTTGCGGTGCAGGTAGCCGAGCCAATCGCTGCGGCTGATCGTTCGGGTCCAGGTGGCATGCGGTTCTGCCATGCAAAAGGTGTCGACTACCGAGCGCAGGTACGGTTCGCTCTTGCTCCACACGTTCTCGGCGTTCACCGTGGCCCCACCACAGTTGCTGTGGAAGGTCGCGTGGATGAGCTTGATACCGGCATCCACCAGCACCATGTCTTCAGTAGCCGCCACGGCAGCAAGGATGTCCGCATTCTGCGTTCGACCTTGGTACACCTGGCAATGCACGGCGTCGCACACTTCGAAGCCATCGGGCAGGTGCTTGCGGATGTTGGTGGTGGCGTACGTGCGGCAGGTGACCGCCTGCAGTTTGTAGTACTCGGCGGTGTGGTCCTTGCCTGCTTCGCTTTGTATGACACCCGCCGTGTAGTCTTCCATGCCCACATGGTTCGTGAGCGCCAAGCGCCCCCCCTTGGCATCAACGCGCAGGTGGCCCGGGTAGGTGCGCTCAGACAACTTGCTATCGAGCACTTTCAACCGGAACGCGCTCTGCGGCACCTTCTGCACCAATTCGATCCATCCGGCAGTGAACGATGCCGCCAGCGACTTCGCCTGCAACTTGCCGTTCACCACTTCAACACGCAAACCATCGTTGGCCAAAAGTTCGCCCACGCGCCTCCCATCGGCCATGATGTTGTAGCCGCCGCCCGCGCTGAGCACCACGATGCGCTCAACGTTCTTATCGCGCAGGATGCCGACACGCACCGCCCGCTCCTGGCCTGCCGAACACAGGAAGAGCAGCACGAAAAGACTACTGAACAAGGCTTTGCCCATGGCGGGCCCGAAACTACCGGGGACGCCTGCGGGCCTCAGGCGGTGCTGTTCAGACTTTTCCACACGGCGCTGGCAACACGCGCTGATGCACCCGCACCTCCCAGCACATGCAGCAGGTCGGCCATGTCGCGGTGCATGTTGTGGCGGTAGTCCGCATCGTGCAATAGCTGGTCGAGCTCGGCCCGCAGCACGCGCTCCGTCATGTGCTCCTGTATCAGCTCCTGCACCACGGGTTTGTCCATGATGAGGTTCACCAGGCTGATGTACTTCACCTTTACCAGCCGCTTGGCCAGCCATACGTTCACCGCGCTGCCTTTGTAGCATACAGCTTCAGGAACGCCGAACAGGGCTGTCTCCAGGGTGGCGGTGCCGCTTGTCACCAGTGCAGCCTTCGACTTCCGCAGCACGCCGTACGTGTCGCCGACCACCAGCTCTGCGTTTGAGCCGCGCATCAATTGCTCATAAAAGCCTCGTGGCACACTGGGCGCCGCAGCCACCAGGAAATCGTAGCGCGGGAAGTGCTTGGCCGCCGCCAGCATCACCGGAAGCATGGTGCCGATCTCCTGCTTTCTGCTCCCGGGAAGCAAGGCTACGTACCGGGAATCTTCCTGGGGTATCTCACGCGGTGGGGCACCAGCGATCTCGTCCAGCAAGGGATGCCCGACGAAATCCACCTCCATGCCATAGCGCGCGTAGAAGTCCTTCTCGAAAGGCAGGATCGTGAACATGCGGTCCACAACCCTTTTGATGGTGTGCACGCGGCCTTTCTTCCATGCCCAGATCTGTGGGCTGATGTAGTAGAACACTTTGATGCCCTGCTCGTGGGCCCACTCCGCAATGCGCAGGTTGAAGCCGGGGTAGTCGATGAGAAAGATCGCATCCGGCTTCCACTGGGCGATGTCCTCCTTGCAGAGGGACATGTTGCGCAGGATGGTGCGCAGGTTCATCACCACTTCGGCAAAGCCCATGAAAGCGAGCTCGCGGTAGTGCTTCACGATGTGCGCCCCTTCGGCCTGCATGCGGTCACCGCCCCACGCGCGCACATCCACCGAAGGTGCAATGGCGCGCAATGCCTTCAGGAAGTTGGCTCCGTGCAGGTCGCCGCTGGCCTCGCCGGCTATAACGTACAAACGTTTGGTCATAACCAACCGTGCTTAACCAACTGTTCGAAGATGATGGCCGGCACCACGTAGAGCGCATAGACGAGCATGGCGATGATCACTCCCCGCATGGCGTTCATCTGCCGCATACGGTCGAAGAAGAAGAACAAGAAAGCATCTGCTATCAGGCTCAGCGAAACGATCTGCGTCCGATAGACCGGCGTCCCGAGAAAGAGATCATTGACGAACCAGCCGATGTCGTGCTGTGGCCTGATGGCGGTGACGTAGATGCCGCCATAGGCGAAGAACCCGAGCACCGGGAAGATCAGGCCGAGCGTGAAGCCCACACCGGTCCGATCAGTGGAGGGCATGCTTCCATGTGTTCAGCTCGGCAATGGCATGGTGCGCCGTCATGTCGAACTGCACCGGCACCACGCTAGCAAACCCGTTGTTGACAGCCCACACATCAGTGTCCTCGCCTAGGTCTGCGTCCTTGAAGCGGCCCTTCAACCAGTAGTAGGCTTTGCCAGTGGGATCGCGGCGCATCTCGAAATCGTCTTCCCAGTTGCCCCAAGCTTGGCGGCACACGCGCAGTCCCTTGAGCGGTTGGCCCTCGTCCTTCGGTATGTTCACGTTGAGGCAGCTGCCCTTGGGCATGCCTTGCTGCATCACATTGCCGGTAACGCTGCGGACGACCGGGCGCACGCGGGTGAAATCCGCGTCGATGCTGTGGTCCATGAGCGAGAAGCCGATGCTCGGGATGCCCTCCAATGCCCCTTCCACCGCAGCGCTCATGGTGCCGCTGTACAGCACGTTGATACTGATGTTGCTTCCGTGGTTGATACCGCTCACCAACAGGGCTGGCTTCCCTTTGATGACCTCGTAGATGGCCAGCTTCACGCAATCGACCGGTGTTCCGCTGCACGCGTATGCTTCGACCCCCTCCGACATTTCCACCTTTTGGAGCCGCAGGTAACTGTGGATGGTAATTGCATGGCCCATGGCGCTCTGGGGCTTGTCGGGAGCCACCACCAGGACACGACCGAAAGCCTTCATCTCCTCGGCCAGCGTGCGGATGCCCGTGGCGGTGATGCCATCGTCGTTGGTGACGAGAATGAGCGGTTGTTCTGCCATCGGGGCGCGAAGCTAGGTCCATGGGACCATGTGCTCATGTGTCCATGCTGCCATGTGGCCAATTGCCTCTTCACCAGGACTGGTCAGAACCACCATTGGCATCGCTTACCGAGCATTGCGAAGACGACTACCTTCACATTCAAACTCAAACATCATGTTAAAGATGTCAGTTCAGTCCAGCGCGTTCAGTCCAGCGCGTTCAGTCCAGCGCGTTCAGTCCAGCGCGTTCAAGAAGCAAGTAGAAACCGTGACCGCCGACGAAGGCATTGGTGGCGGTCGATCATGGCAGGGCTTGCTTTGCTCTGCCTCGCACCGGCAGCGCAGGCGGTAACGTACTCCTTCAACAACCAAACACTGGCGACGTTCACGGCGCGCATCCAGTATTACACCTTCACCAACGTGCTGGTGAACTTTGGGCTGCTCACCGTACCACCGGGGCAGAACACCTTCACGTTACCGGCCAACTGCGATAGGATCTTCGGTGTTCGGGTGTACGCCCCTGCAGGTTGCGGAGGGCAAAGCACATTTTTCAAGTGCGCGCAAACGCATCCACCGCCTATGTTTCCCCAGGTGCTAGCTGCCTGTGACACGTGCATCAGCATCCCGGACACCTTGGGCAACGTGCAGTACGTGGCGCACGATGGTCCCTACTGGATCAATACCATGGCCTGTCCGGCACTGAACCCTGGCGGCCCAGGCCCTTTCAAGATCTGCACAGACCACAGCACAGTCAATCAGGTTCTTGACTACGGTCCCTGTTGCAACAACAAAGGCTGCCGGATTTCCGGCGCCGTGCCACCTAGCTGCGATTGCCCATGAAAGCCTGGATCACATATCTGAACGCGATTGCGCTGCTATTGAGCGTTGTTGCACGCGCTCAAGCTCCCACCCTTTTCTACGCCCAGGAACAAACTCGCGACAGCGTACGCCTCGATTTCAGTCCAGGGCCGGTTGTGGTCGATTCCACAAACTTCACCGCTGGCATTCACGCCGGGTCCCATCTCTTGTGCGATCCTGCCACGGGCGATATACTGTTCGCCTCAACCATTTCCGGCATCCTGGACGCCAATGGGACGACACTGCTCAATGGCAACACCGTCAACGGCGGCTTCGTCATACCACGACCATCGTCCATCTCGACCTACTACGTATTAACCTGGACGTACGACAACCAGACCAATACGTTCGGCCTGGTGTATTCGGAGGTGGACTTGGCTGCGGAAGGTGGTACGGGAGCGGTGGTTTTGCCGTCAGCAAGGCCCTTGGCCGAGGGCCTCGGCATCCTCTTTTTCGGACTTTCCAGCCCCGATGGTTCGGCGCATTGGATTTTTGTAAGCAAGGTGAACACGACTGAGTTGCTTCGCTTCAAGGTCAGCGCCCTCGACGGCTTCCAGGAAGAGCCGGACACAGTGCAGATCAGTGGCGTGGTGAACTTGGGAGGGGCCAATGCTTCGGTATCCCATACGAACTCGAGGGTATCCATCATCAAGGCTGTGTCGAACGATGGAGTATTGGTGCTCGACGCGGACCCCTTCAACGGCACCTTGTCGAACCCTCGTTCAATCCTCGGCAGCGCAACCAGCTTGGACGGAGCCTCGGCGTTGAGCAGCAACGGCGAGGTGCTGTACGTGTCCAGTTCCGCTTACGGGTTGCCAAGGTTGTGGCAATACGACCTAACGCAATCTGATGAACAAAGCGTTATGGCCACTGAACTTGGGATTTCAGGATTAGACTCCGCCTTTGTCCTCCACACATACCCATTCCTCGGTTCTGATGGTCGTGTCTATATGACACATGACGATTGCGCGCAGGACGCCGCGAGTTTCATGTCCTACTTGGAATCCCCCAATACTCTGGGACAAGGCTGTGGTGCGAACTGGCGGGCGATCGGTCTTGGACCGTCGTATGATACGCCATGCTCGTATCACCCCACCGTGTTCTGGCCGTACATGGGTGCGGTTGGTATTGCGGAATGGAGTTCCGGAAGCGTCGCAACCTTGCAGGTGTTCCCATCCCCCGCTTCCAACGTCATCACCGTATCGCGCGGCTCGGCGCTGCGCGGCCCGGCACATCTGCACGTTTTGGATGAGCAAGGCCGGTTGGTGCACGACCAATCTTGGCCGAACGCCGTGCAAGCTGTTCCGCTCGATGTGTCCACATGGGCAGTGGGGGTTTATCATCTGCGTGCCCTATCGGATGAAGGGCAAATGGCCACAGGGCGCTTTGCGGTGCAGTAAAGCACCGATCGCAGAACGACCATGGAGGGGCCGTCCGGAGGGATCGGGCGGCCCTTCTGTTGTTTCGGACGGGTGTGGTCATGTGCTCCCTATGTACAATTGCCCGTTGAACACCACATTCGCATCCCCATGGGCACGACATGTCCCGCCGAAGCGGGATGAGCGCATGGACACATGAGCACATGAAGAAGCCCATCCACCCGCCCGGTGCTGCCAAGCCGCTGGCACCCTACACTCCTGCGATCGAAACGAACGGCTTCGTGTTCCTGAGCGGACAGATCGCATTGAAGGGCGATAGCGGTGACCTGGCCATGGGCAGTATCGAAGAGGAGACCACGCAGGTGATGGAGAACATCGGCCTGTTGCTCCGCGCAGCCGGGCTCGGTTACGACCACCTGGTGAAGGTGACCATCTTCCTCAGCGACATGGCGCACTACCAAGCCGTGAACACCGTTTACGGATCGTATTTCAAGGCGGCGCCCCCCGCCCGTGAAGCCGTTGCGGTGAAAGGGCTACCACGCGGGGTGAACGTGGAGATCAGTGGGGTCGCAAGCCGGGACTGAATCAGCGTTGCCGGTTCGTCTTGCGCCATCGGGCGTGCCCCCCTTTCATGTCGACAACACGCCGGAATCCCTTCCTTTTCATACGTCGAGCGGCCAAGGGGCTGCGGTGACCGGTCTCGCAATACAGAAAGACCAGCTCATTGCGGTCCAAGTGCTCGACCATACGCCCGAACTTCAATGAGAAGTAGCTGTAGTTGACCGCCCCGTGCAGGTGCGACTTCCGATGCTCTGCCGGTGTCCGCACATCAATGATGATGTGGTCGGCGTTGCCCTTCAGCATGGCTGCATATTCAGCAGGGCCAAGCTTCTCGTAGCTGAAATCGGGGGTGCTCCGCACCGAGAAGCAGCCCGGAAGAACCAAGAGTGCAGACATGGCTCCAGCATGCAAGGGGTATCCCCGGCCAACCCAACCAAAGACCTTGTCCAGGCGGCTCAATTCAATCGTTTCAACTGGCTTCCGAATGCGGCTGTCATACCTACTGCCATGAGTGGACCGATAACGCCCAACTGGCTCCATGGCAACACCACCATGGGCAGGAAAATGCCGATGATCTGGGCTGCAGCGTACGTATAGAAGCCGCTCCGTTTCGCCCGCCAGATACCGATGGTGCCCACCAGCCTGACAAGTGTGCGCATGAAGAGCAATCCCAGCAGCAGCGCGCCGCTCGCATGCAACAGCGGCAGCATGATATCCATCTGGGCCAGGTCTTCCTCCGGCATGCCGCTGCGCATGGGCCCCAAGGCTTCCTCCGCCTTCGCGGCGAACTCATCGTAGGGCATGCGCCCCACCGCGCTCATGGCCAGCCATCCGATGCCATAGACCAGCAGGAAAGCGCCCGTGTTGATAAAGCTCAGGATACCCAGAACGGAAATGACACCGGGGCGTTCGGAGCTCCCTGCTCCATCGGGCTGGTATTGTGCTGGCATGGGTCCGGTGTTGTGCGCAAAGTAACCCGGCAAAGCCACTTCATTGAACGGCTACATTCGCCCCGCTCTTCGGGGCATCCAACAAAACATGAGCTACGACGTCATTGTTCTCGGCAGCGGCCCAGGCGGCTATGTGGCGGCCATCCGTGCCAGCCAACTCGGTTTGAAAACAGCGGTGGTGGAGCGCGAGGCGCTCGGCGGCATCTGCCTCAACTGGGGCTGCATCCCCACCAAGGCCCTGCTGAAGAGCGCGCAGGTGTTCGAGTACATCAATCACGCGAAGGACTACGGCATCACCGTTAGCGGCGGCAGCGCCGACATGAAGGCCGTGGTGCAGCGCAGCCGCGATGTGGCCAAGGGCATGAGCAACGGCGTGCAGTTCTTGATGAAGAAGAACAAGATCGACGTGATCATGGGCACCGGCATGCTGCAGCCCGGCAAGAAGATCGAAGTGACCGGCGCCGACGGCAAGAAGCAAGTGGTGGAAGGCAAGCACATCATTATAGCTACCGGCGCCCGCAGCCGTGCTCTGCCCAACCTGCCGCAGGACGGCAAGAAGATCATCGGGTACCGCGAGGCCATGGTGCTGGCCGGGCAGCCCAAGAGCATGGTGGTGGTGGGCAGCGGTGCCATCGGCAGCGAGTTCGCCTACTTCTACAATGCCATGGGCACCAAGGTGACCTTGGTGGAGTTCATGCCGAACATCGTTCCGGTGGAAGATGAGGAAGTGAGCAAGCAGTTGGAGAAGAGCTTCAAAAAGGCCGGCATCGAGGTGATGGTGAGCAGCGAGGTGACCAGCGTGGACACCAAGGGCAAAGGCTGCGTGGTAACCGTGAAGAACGCCGCTGGCGAGAAGAAGATCGAATGCGATGTGGTCCTGAGCGCCGTGGGCATCGCTGCCAACATCGAAGGGATCGGGCTGGAGGCCGTGGGCATCGTCACGGACAAAGGCAAGATCAAAGTGAACGAGTTCTATGCCACCAACATGCCGGGCTACTATGCCATCGGCGATGTGACACCAGGTCAGGCACTGGCACACGTGGCGAGCGCAGAAGGCATCATTTGCGTGGAGAAGATCGCGGGACAGAACCCGCACGCGCTGGACTACAACAACATCCCCGGCTGCACGTACTGCTCACCCGAAGTGGCGAGCGTGGGCATGACGGAGAAGCAGGCCAAGGAGAAAGGCCTTGCCATCAAGGTGGGCAAGTTCCCCTTCACCGCCAGCGGCAAGGCCAGTGCGGGCGGCAACAAGGACGGCTTCGTGAAGCTCATCTTCGATGCCAAGTACGGCGAACTGCTGGGCGCGCACATGATCGGCGCGAACGTGACGGAAATGATCGCCGAGTGCGTGAGCATCCGCAAGCTGGAGACCACGGGCCACGAGATCATCAAGACCGTGCACCCGCACCCGACGATGAGCGAGGCCATCATGGAAGCGGCGGCCGCAGCGTACGGGGAGGTCATTCACTTGTGAAGTGGAAAGCTGGAAGTTGGAATAGCGAGCGCACCGACTTTCAGCTTTCCACTTTCTCTTTTCAGCTTTCGTTCATGTGCGGCATCGCCGGAGACTTCACCTACGCAGGAAGCGATCCAAATTCGGCTGAACGCGTCCGCGCTGCGCTGACCTGTCTCGCGCACCGCGGGCCTGATGATGAAGGTGTTTACCAGGAGGGCAGCTGCGTGCTCGGCCAACGGCGCCTCAGCATCATCGACACGAGCAGTGCCGGGCATCAACCGTTCACCGACAATGGCGGCCCCGCCTCGGCGGGCAAGCGCTACACCATCACCTTCAACGGCGAGGTCTTCAACTACAAAGAGCTCCGTGCAGGCCTGGAAGCACAAGGCCACAGCTTCCGCAGCCACAGCGACACGGAAGTAGCGCTGCGCCTCTACACGCAGAAAGGACCTGCCTTCCTGCACGACCTCAACGGATTCTTCGCGCTGGCGATCCACGACAAGGAAACCGACGAGCTCTTCATTGCCCGCGACCGCTACGGTGTGAAGCCGTTGCTGTACACTGAGCACGAAGGCCACTTCCTTTTCGCAAGTGAACTGCGCGCATTGATGGCCATGGGTATACCAAGGAACGTCGATGGAACATCCGTCCACCAGTACTTCGACCTGCAGTTCATTCCCGCGCCGGACAGCGCGTTGCTCGGTGTGCACAAGCTCATGCCCGGGGAGCGCGCGACCGTGAACGCGCATGGCCTCCGCAAGGAACGTTGGTACGATCTGCAGAAGGCGGCACGCGCGCCCGGTCCAAGGAAAGACATCAAGAGCGATCTTTTCTCCCTGCTCGATGAGGCCGTGAAGCTCAGGCTCATTGCCGATGTTCCGGTGGGCACCTTCCTGAGCGGCGGTTTGGACAGCAGCATCGTAAGCGCCTTGGCAAAGCGGCACCACCGCGATCTGCGCACGTTCAGCATCGGATTCCCCGAAGAGCACTACTTCGATGAAACCGAACATGCCGAGCGCACCGCCGCGCACATCGGTAGCGAGCATACCACCTTCAAGCTCACACGGGACGATCTGGCCGAGGCCTATCCGCGCTTGCTCGCCAACATCGACGAACCGTTCGCTGACAGTTCGGCCCTCCCCTCCTTCATCCTGTGCGAGCGCACCAAGCAGAATGTCACGGTTGCATTGAGCGGCGACGGGGCTGATGAGGTTTTCGGCGGATACCGGAAGCACCAAGCAGAGTTGCGCATGCGCGCGCCGGGCATGGTAGAGCGGGTCGTGCACATGCTTGGGCCGTTGTGGTCCGCAGTGCCACGGTCCCGCAACAACCTTGTGTCCGATACCGCGCGCAAACTGCACCGCTTCGCGGAACTCGCCGGGCACACGGCGGCCGAGCGCTGGTGGCGCCTGGCCGCGCAAGGGGCCGAAGCCCGAGAGCAACACTTGCTTGCCTTGCCCATGGATGAAAGGGCCTTCGCCGCAAGGAAACAAGCCTTGACAGGTGCGTTGACCGGCGCCGGCGACATGAACGATTTCCTTCTTGCCGATCTGCAAAGCGTGCTACCGGACAACATGCTGCACAAAGTGGACCTCACGAGCATGGCCCATGCACTTGAGGTGAGGACACCTTTCCTCGACCGTCGCGTTGTTGAACTCGCCTTCTCCCGTCCGGCTTCGATGAAATTCAGCCGGGGAAGAGGCAAACAACTGCTCCGCGACACGTTCGGGCATCTTCTTCCGTTGTCAACGAACACGCGCCGTAAGCAAGGCTTCGATGTGCCCTTGCGCGATCTGTTCCTGGGCCCTCTGACCGGTCTGGTGGCGGAACTGACCGCTCCCGACCTCCTGCGCTCAGCAGGCATGGACCCTTCAAAGGCCCATGCGCTCAAGGGCCGACTTGCTTCGACAGACCCGGGCGAGTCGCAGGCAACCGTGCACGCGCTGCTCGTCTACGTATCGTGGTGGAAAAGATGGATGGTCTGAGACCGTTCGATGAGAGGCCAACCCGGTAAGTTCGCGTCCCTTAACAAACAAGGCCGTGGCCTTGGCGAAGGCTGTTCAGCGCAAAATGCCCCGCGTACTCCGCATCATCAACCGGTTCAACTTGGGAGGGCCCACGCACAATGTGGCCTACCTGAGCAAGTACCTCGCACCGGAGTTTGAAACACTGCTCGTTGGCGGCAAGTGGGGGGAGAACGAGGAAGGCAGCCAGCACATCCTCGACAACCTGGACCTGAAGCCGGTCTTCCTGCCTGAAATGCAGCGGGAGGTGGCGCCTTGGCGGGATCGGGCGGCCTATCGGCGCATCAAGAAGATCATCCAGGATTTCAAGCCGGACATCGTGCACACGCACGCCGCGAAAGCCGGGGCCGTTGGCCGCATGGCAGCCGCCGACCTCGGGGTGCCCGTGATCGTGCACACCTTCCATGGGCACGTGTTCCACAGCTATTTCGGTGCTGTGCGGACAGCGCTCTACAAGAACATTGAACGGTTCCTCGCCAAACGCAGCACACGCATCGTGGCCATCAGCGAGCGGCAGAAACAGGAACTGGTGGAAGAGCACCGGATCTGCCCTGCGGAAAAGGTCACTGTCATCCCGCTCGGTTTCGATCTCTCACGTTTCCAGGACGAGCAATCGGCCAAACGCAAGTTGTTCCGCAAGGTTTACGGTGTGGATGATGACGAAGTAGCCATCGGCATCGTAGGCCGTTTGGTGCCGGTGAAGAACCACGACCTCTTCCTGGGAGCATTGCGCAATGTGCAGGAGCGCACCGGAAAGCGGGTCCGCGCTTTCATCGTCGGCGACGGCGAGGAGCGCGAGCGGCTGGAACAGAAGGTGGGTGAAATGGGATTGAGCATGGCCAAGGGCCCGTACTTCAACGGACACGGTTTCGGTCATGGCGTCAACGGCAAACCAGTGGTTCCAAAGGCCACGGTAACCTTCACCAGTTGGATCAAGGAGATCGACATCGTGAACGCCGGTGTGGACGTGGTGGCCCTCACCTCATTGAACGAAGGGACCCCTGTCAGCCTGATCGAAGCCCAAGCGAGCAACCGACCGATCGTAAGCACCCGGGTGGGCGGTATTGAGAACGTAGTGCTGCCCGGCAAAACAGCGCTCTTGAGCGCCAGCCAGGACGAACACGGCCTGAGCGAGAATCTGCTACGGGTGGTGGAGGACGAGCATTTGCGCAGCACAATGAGCAGCGCCGGCTGGCAGCACGTAAAAGCCCGTTACCACTACAGCCGACTGGTGGAAGACACGGCCGCCATGTACAGGCATTTGCTCGCCTGATCCGGGCGGCGGGGATGGTTACTTTTGGCCGCCTTGCAAAGAGGCTATCCGCATGAAAGGAAGTTGGAGGGTTGGTACGGCCATGGCAGCACTGGTGCTTCTGGCAACCGGATGCACCGTGAACCGGGACATCATGTTCAAAACACCGGTCGATTACGCCTTTGATCAGCTGCCCGATTCCGCGCCGCCGACGTTCGAGATACAACCGAACGACAACCTGCAGTTCCGCCTGTTCGCCAATGGTGGTTTCCGCATGATCGACTTCGTTTCTGACGAAGGGGCCAATGCCATGACGGTTCAGCGTATGACCTTCACCTACGTTGTGGAGCACGATGGCATGGTGAAGCTTCCCATCATCGGACGGGTCCCGATCGCCGGTCTCACCCTGCGCCAAGCTGAGATGATGCTGGAGGACAAGTACAGCGCCTCCTACAAGGATCCTTTCGTGCAATTGCAGGTTTCGAACCGGCGGGTCGTTGTGTTCAATGGTGGCGGTGGGTCGGCCAAAGTGATAGCCATCGAGAACAACAACCCGACGCTCTTGGAGGTATTGGGAATGGCGGGTGGATTGGACGCTAGGGGCAATGCCCACAAGGTGAAGGTCTTCCGGCGCAAGGACGGGCAATCGGGGCGCCATATCTACCAGTTCGACCTCTCCGACATCAACGGGCTTCCTTACGGCGACATGATCATGCAAGGCGATGATGTTATTTATGTGCAACCCAATCCGGACATTGCACGAGAGGTGCTGCAGGACCTCACGCCCGTCATATCACTGCTCACCAGTGTGGTGCTGGTCATCGGCATTGTCAACGGCCTGAGCAGATGATCAACGAGGACATCAGCCAGCGGAACCTCAATTTCGAGAGCTACCGCGAGCGGATCACGAACTTCAGCAATGAGTTCGAGCTTGGCTTGTTCCTGTACATTTTCAAGCGTTCCTCGATCTGGATCGGCATGTGCCTTTTGCTGGCCGGCACGGCCGCGTTCCTGTACATGCGCTACACCCCCAAGAGCTACGAGAGCAAGGCGTTGATGCAATTCCAGCAGAGCAACACCGCCCAGCAAGTGCTGAACGTGGACCAGTTCCTGGAAGCGCAGAACCTTACGGCCGATGTGGAACTGCTCCACTCGAGGTTCTTTCTACTGCGCGCCCTGAAACGCATCCCCATGGAGGTGAGCTATTTCTCGAAGGGCAGCATCCTGACGAACGAGCTCTATGTGGGCAGCCCGCTGGTCCTCGAAGACCTTCAAGTACTGGACGAGCGGATCCGTGAGACCCCCATCGGCATTACATCGGCAGGTACCGGAACCGCGGAACTATCCTATACCCTTGACAAGGAAGTGGATCGGACGGTGATGAACGGAACGCGGATAACAACCCCGCACTTCACCGCCACTGTGCGTTTGGACGGCCCCGGCCTTGACGCCAAGTTGGCCGCCGGTGATCAGCTCTACCTGAAAGTGAACAACGCGCAGTCCTTGGCCGGGAAGCTTGCCGGCCAGGTCGGCGTGCGGATCGTGGATCCGCATGCCAAAACCGTGGCGGTAACGTGCGTGGACAACAACGAGTACATAGCCCGCGACGTGGTGAAAGCCATTATCGAGGAATTCGCCGAGTACGATGTTGAACGTCGCCGCGAAAGTTCCGAGAGCATCCTTCGGTTCATCGCGTCACAAAAAGACACGGTGTTCAATGAACTGCGCAAGAACGAGTTCGACCTGAAGTACCTGCAGACCACCAACAGGGTGAGCGACAAATCCGGCCTCACAGCGATCTATTTGAGCAGGCAGGAGGACTACGAGAACAAGATGGCCGAGGTGCGCATAGAGGAGAACCTGTTGAGCGAGATCGAGCGAGCCACGCTGGCCCAGGACGCATCTGTTGATGTACACCACCTTATACCCCTGCTGGTGGGCACCCCGTACGCACAAACGTTCGATGAACTGATCCGCCACCTCAGGGCCATGTTGGCCGAACGCGACCTTATGGCCACGGAGGCCACTCCGAGCCACACCGGGTTGAAAGCCTTGGACGACCGGATCCAGGTGCAACGGACCATGATCATCGAGAGCGTGGCGCACATGCGCGAGCGTTTCGCCCGCCGTAAAGCCCAATACGAACAGCAGCTCAGCGAATTCGAGCGCCAATTCCTCGCACTTCCTGAAAAAGAGCTCGAGTTCGCCCGGCTCTCGCGGCTCTACAACATCAACGAGAAATACTACACGCAGTTGCTCGAGAAGGACATCGAATACCGTATCAGCCGGGCCGGTTTCGTTTCGGGCAACAGGACTTTGGAAGAACCCGAACTGGCCAAGGCGGCAGTGGCCCCCGATGGCCGCTTGGTGTACGTCTCCTACCTGAGCGTCGGGGCGGTGATCGCGCTGTTGATCATCCTGGTCCGGTACATTCTCCACGACAACATCACGTCCCTGTTCGACATCGCCAAGCAGTCCCAAGCGTCCATCGGGATCCTGGGTATGATCCCGAAGTACAAGAAGGAGATCCCCATCAGCCAATTGCTGGTGGACAAGAACCCGAAGAGCCTGATCGCGGAGAGCTTCAGGACCATTAGGACCAATCTGCAGTTCGTCGACAATACCACGGGATCGAAGATCATCGCCATCACCAGCACGATCAGTGGCGAGGGCAAGACCTTCGTGGCCATCAACCTTGCCGGCATCATCAGCTTCAGCGGCAAGCGTGTTATCGTGCTCGACCTTGACATGCGCAAACCGAAGATCCACCTCGGCTTCGGCGTGGAGAACATCCGGGGCATGAGCACCCTGCTTATCGGGAAGGATGCCTTGGAGAATTGCATCAACCACAGCACGATCCCCGGCCTCGACTTCATTACCGCCGGCCCCATACCGCCGAACCCCTCGGAGCTCATCATCAGTGATATCATGGGCCAGCTCCTCGATCGCCTCAAAGGCATGTACGACATCATCCTCATCGACAACCCACCCGTGGGCCTTGTTACCGACGGCCTGGCCATGATCCAGAAGGCGGACTACCCGATCTACATCTTCAGGAGCGACTACAGCAAGAAACAGTTCGTGCAGAACGTGGACCGGATGATCAACGAGAACAAGATCACCAAGATGAGCGCCATCCTGAACGGCGTGGACATCGACCGCAACAAGTACGGCTACAATTATGGTTACGGTTACGGCTATGGCTACGGTTACGGCTATGGGTACGGTGGGTATTACGAGGACCGAGGCAAGGACCAAGACTCGGTGAAGCTCCCGTTCGGCCTGGGGAACCGCAAGAAGAAGGGTGCATGACCGTTGAGACCACCCCCCTGCACGGGCTGCTCGTTCTCGTCCCGAGGATCTTCAGTGACGACCGCGGATGGTTCTTTGAATCGTTCAACGCCCGTGGCTTCATGGAGCGCACCGGCGTTGAGCCCCATTTCGTCCAGGACAACGAAAGCCGATCGGCCGCGAACGTGCTCCGAGGCCTCCACATCCAAGCCGAACCGCACAGTCAAGGAAAATTGGTGCGCGTGGTCTGTGGTGCGGTGCTCGACGTGTGCGTTGATGTCCGACCTGGTAGCCCAACGTTCGGGCGGCACTTCGCCATGCGCCTGGACGGCCGGGAAAAGAAAATGCTTTGGATACCCGAAGGTTTCGCACACGGTTTCCTCTCCTTGGAGGAAGGAACGGTGTTCAACTACAAATGCACCCGGTTCTTCAACCCTGCGAGCGAACGGACCATACTCTGGAACGACCCGGCCCTTGGTATCGCGTGGGGCGTGGATGCTCCCATGGTCAGCGATAAGGACCGCAAAGGAATCCCGTTGCAGGAATACGCAGCAACAGTGCACGCCTGAGCCATGTACAGCGGCAGCCAGCTCTTCCTCATCCTAGCCGGGCTCTTTTTCGCTGCACTGGCGTTCAGTCTTCTGGTGAATTCGGTTTTCATGCGTTTTGCGAAGACGCTTGGCCTGCGTGAAACGAAAGTGCAGCACACGCGCTGGAGCAGTGCGAGCAAGCCGGCCTTCGGCGGGATCGGCTTCTTCATCGTTTTCCTCGGGGCTTTTTCGTTCTACAGTGCGCTGTTCCCAGGGCACGGCGGACCGCTGCAGCCTGAACTGCTCGGGTTGTTGGCGGCTACTGCACTGGGCTTTCTCATGGGCCTTGCAGATGATGCCTACAATACGCGCCCCCTGCTCAAGTTCAGCGTTCAGGTCGCCTGCGGGATCATCCTCATCACCTCAGGCTCGTGCATCCATATGTTCGACGCGGCCTGGGCCAACTGGCTGCTTACCATTCTTTGGACCGTGGGCATGATGAACAGCATCAATATGCTGGACAACATGGACGCCATCACCACCACCGTCAGCCTGTTCATCGTGGCAGCGGCCATCACCGTGCTGCACTTCCAGGAACGCGATGAAAGCGTGCACATGGTGATATGCGTGGGCGTGCTGGCCAGCTTGTGCGGTTTCCTTTTCTACAACTGGCACCCAAGCCGCATGTTCATGGGCGATACCGGCAGCCAGTTCCTGGGCGTCTTCCTTGCATGGACCGGGGTTCAGTGCTTCTGGAACCCAGGGCCTGACCAAGGGCACCCTGACGCTTTGCGGCAGGCATTTTCGGCGTTGATCGTCTTCCTTTTGCCCATTGTGGATACGACGGTCGTCACCATCAACCGCATCGGCCGTGGGTCCTCCCCGTTCATTGGCGGCAAGGACCACACGACCCATCATTTGGGCTACGCCGGATTGAGCGACCCACAGGTAGCCATGGTCTTTGCTGGACTTTCGGCGGTGAACTTATTGTTGGCGTTCGTTGTTGTTCGGTTCATTCCGGTTTGGATGCCGCTGCACAGCGCGATCTTCGCCACATACGCCGTGGTGGTTTTCCTCACGCTCTTCTTCTTCACCCGTCGCACCAAGCCTCCATTGGAATGAACGTGTTGATGCGCATCTCGGTCAAATCGCTCACTTGGCTCATGCTCATGGCTGCCGGGGCATTGACCATCCATGTGCTGGCGTTCTCCTGCACTCCGGTCGGCACGGACGAGGACCACCGTCGGCTTTTCAATGACAACTACAAGATCTTCTCGCTCACCCTGCCGGACAACATCGACTTCTGCGGCGAGAAAGTGCCCATGGAATTACTCGACGTACGCGAGCGTCTCGACCGCGAGCTGCTCGTGAACACCTACTGGCAGAGCAACAGCCTATTGGCCCACAAACGTGCAGCACGTTGGTTCCCGGTCATTGAAGCCGTGCTGGCCAGGGAGGGCGTGCCCGACGACGTAAAGTACCTCTCCTTGATCGAGAGCGGGCTTACCAACGCCGTGTCGCCCATGGGCGCCACGGGTTTCTGGCAGTTCATGAGAGAGACCGCGCCTAAATACGGCCTTGAGGTCAGCGCCGAGGTGGACGAGCGTTATCACGTGGTCAAGAGCACCGAAGCCGCGTGCAAGTACCTGAAGGAGAACCACGCCAAATACGGTTCCTGGAGCATGGCCGCGGCCGCCTACAATCTGGGTCCCGGGGGACTCGACAAACAAGTGGGAAGGCAGAAGAACAGCGATTACTTCGCGCTGCTGCTGCCGGACGAAACTTCTCGGTACGTGTTCCGCATCCTGGCCGCCAAGGAGATCATCCGCGACCCGGCGCGCTACGGGTTCCACCTGCGGCAAAAAGACCTATATCGGCCCTACCGGACACGCACTGTAACCGTAACAGGTGCCGTGGAGGACCTGGCCGACTTCGCTATCCGGCAAGGGACCGATTACAAGACATTGAAACTGTTGAACCCCTGGTTGCGCGACGCGAAGTTGACCAACGCCAAGGGCAAGACCTACGAGGTGCTGTTGCCCGCGGAGGATTTCGACACAGCGAACGACGACGAGTGAGCAAGAAGGCAGCGGCCGCGCGGAAACCAAGCGCCAAAGGCCAGGAGAACGGGCTGGAACATGCACCCGTGGAGCAGGAGTACGTTGAAGTGCTCGGTGCCCGCGTGCACAATCTCAAGAACATAGATGTTCGCATCCCGCGCGAAAAGCTCACCGTGATCACAGGTCTCAGTGGAAGCGGCAAGAGCAGCTTGGCCTTCGACACACTGCACGCCGAGGGACAACGCCGTTACATCGAGACGTTCAACGCCTACGCGCGCCAGTTCCTCGGTGGCATCGAACGGCCGGACGTGGACCTGATCACAGGGCTCAGCCCGGTCATCGCCATCGAGCAGAAGACCATCAGTCGCAACCCCCGGAGCACGGTGGGTACGATCACGGAGATCTACGACCTGCTGCGCCTGCTGTACGCGCGCGTCGGCGAGGCCTACAGTTACGTCAGCGGTGAACGCATGGTGCGCTACACCGATGCACAGATCACCGACCTCATCCTGCACGACTTCAACGGCCACGACATCCAGGTGCTGGCCCCGCTCGTGCGCGGGCGCAAGGGCCACTACCGGGAGCTGTTCGAACAGTTGCTGCGGCAAGGTTTCCTGAAGGCACGGGTGGACGGGTCGTTGATGGACCTGAGCACCCGACCGCGGCTCGATCGCTACAAAGTCCACGACATTGAACTTGTCGTTGATCGCTTCCGCGTAAAAGAGGACGCGCGAAAACGCGTTGCAGACAGCTGCAACACCGCGTTGAAGTACGGGAAGGGCAACCTTATTGTACTCGATACCGTGGGCAACAATGTGCGCTACCTCAGTCGGCACCTCATGTGCCCGACCACCGGCATCGCCTATGAGGAGCCCGAACCGAACCTGTTCAGCTTCAACAGCCCCTATGGTGCTTGTCCACGTTGCAGCGGGTTGGGACAGGTCACGGCTGTCGCATTGGACAAGATCGTTCCCGACCGCCGCAAGAGCATCAAGAAAGGTGCGATCGTCCCATTGGGAGCCTTCAAGTCCAGCTGGGTGTTCAAGCAGGTGGAGGCCGTGCTGAGCAATTTCGGCCACGACCTCGATACGCCTGTCGAGGAAATGGACGATGCCGTACTGGCCGCATTGCTCAACGGTATGGACGAGCCACTGCGCGTAAGCAGCAATATTGGCCTGAGCGATCGCACGGTACAGTTCGAAGGGATCATACCCTACATCCTGGAGCAGGCCGAGGAAGGCCCGAAAACCGCACAGAAGTGGGCGGAAGGCTTCACGCACATGATCGCCTGTCCGGAGTGCAACGGGGCCCGCCTGAAGAAGACCGCACTGCATTTCAGGATCGGCGGGAAGAACGTGAGCGAAGTGGCGCAATTGAGCATTGCGGACCTGCATGCCCACTTCAAGCAATTGGGCGGAAGTTTGGAAGGGAACGCGGCGGTTATCGCCCACGACATCCTGAAGGAAGTGACCGCACGCAGCGGGTTCCTGCTCGATGTGGGACTGGATTACCTGACCTTGGACCGCAGCGCGCGCACGCTGAGCGGCGGCGAGGCGCAACGCATCCGGTTGGCCACGCAGATCGGTGCGCAGCTCACCGGTGTGCTCTACATCCTCGATGAACCCAGCATCGGGTTGCATCAGCGCGACAACCAACGGCTCATCAATAGTCTGCGGCAGTTGCGGGATGGCGGCAACACGGTGATCGTCGTGGAGCACGACAAGGAGATGATGCTCAGCAGCGACCACATCATCGACATCGGGCCGGGAGCAGGCGAGCACGGTGGCCGCATCGTGGCCGAGGGCTCGCCAAAGACCCTGTTGGCCGACGACAGTGAAACGGCGCAGTACCTGCGAGGTGATAAGACCGTACCCGTGCCGAAGCAACGGCGCCAGGGTTCAGGCAAGAGATTGGTCCTGCGCGGTGCGAGCGGCAACAATCTAAAGGACGTGGACATCGAACTGCCGCTGGGCAAGTTCATCTGCATCACGGGGGTGAGCGGCAGCGGCAAGAGCTCGCTCATCGGCGACACGCTCTACCCGATCCTGAGCAAGCATTTCTACCGCAGCGACATGAAGCCGCTGCCGTACAAAAAGGTTGAAGGGCTCGAGCACATCGACAAGGTCATCGAAGTGGACCAAAGCCCGATCGGCCGCAGCCCGCGCAGCAACCCGGCCACCTACATCGGGCTCTTCGACCACATCCGCACGCTGTACGCCAACCTGCCCAGTGCCAAGATCCGCGGATACAAGAACGGCCGCTTCAGCTTCAACACCTCCGGAGGCCGTTGCGAAACCTGCAAAGGGGCCGGGGTGCGCACCATCGGCATGAACTTCCTGCCCGATGTGCACGTGCCTTGCGAAACGTGCCGCGGCAAGCGCTACGACCGCGAGACCCTTGAAGTCCGTTTCAAGGGCAAGAGCATCAGCGATGTGCTGGACATGAGCGTGGAGGACGCGCATGCGATCTTCAGCGATGTGCCGCAGATCGCACTGAAGTTGCGCACGCTGCTCGATGTAGGGCTCTCTTACTTGCGCTTGGGGCAAAGCAGCACCACCCTCAGCGGCGGCGAGGCCCAACGCATCAAACTGGCCACCGAGCTCAGCAAGCGCGATACGGGCAACACGTTCTACATCCTCGACGAGCCGACCACCGGACTGCACTTCGAAGACGTTCGACAGCTCATCGGCGTGCTGAACCGGCTGGTGGACCACGGCAACACGGTCCTGGTCATCGAGCACAACCTCGACATCATCAAGACAGCTGACCACGTGGTGGACATGGGGCCCGAAGGCGGGTCAGGTGGTGGACGCATCACTGCGCGCGGCACACCGGAGGAAGTCGCGTTGATGGGAAAGGGCCATACGGCAGGTTTCCTGGAACAGGAACTGGCCTGACGGGTTGTAAGCAGCTCCCTGTGGGTTAATGCGCGATCGCGCGCCAATGTGCTGCCCCTGCTGGTATTCCTTCGCGTTACATCCGAGCATTGGACCATGGCGAAGCAGAAGACCCCCGCGAAGCAACAACACGTCGATGAAGGTGAGCGCCGTATCCAGCGCGCCTTCAAGCGCAAGGGCTGGAGCGAAGTGAAGGCCAACGACAGCTGGGCGATCTTCAAGATCATGAGCGAATTCGTGGAGGGCTTCGCTGCCATGCAACGCATCCGCCCTTGCGTGAGCGTGTTCGGCAGTGCGCGCACCGCGGAGGACAAGGCCGAATACAAGATGGCGGAAGAGGTCGGGTTCCTGCTCACCAAACGCGGTTACGGTGTCATCACCGGCGGGGGTCCAGGCATCATGGAAGCGGCCAACAAGGGTGCCAAACGCGGCGGTGGCACCAGCGTTGGGCTCAACATCGAACTGCCCTTCGAGCAGCAGCCCAATCCGTACATCGACAAAGAGAAGAGCATCAACTTCGACTACTTCTTCGTGCGCAAGGTGATGTTCATCAAGTACAGCCAGGGCTTCATCGTGATGCCCGGGGGCTTCGGCACGCTCGACGAACTGTTCGAGGCGCTCACGCTCATCCAAACACAGAAGATCGGTCGGTTCCCCATCATCCTCGTTGGCACGAAATATTGGCAGGGCCTGCTGGAATGGATCAAGACCGTGATGGGCGAAAAGCACAAGAACATCAACCCCGCGGACATGGAACTGTTCAGCGTGGTGGATACCGCCGAACAAGCCGTGGACGCCATCGACAAGTTCTACAGCAAATACATGCTACGGCCCAATTTCTGAGCCTGCGACAGGCGTCTTCGCCATCAACACGAGCCTGTTCGCTTTACCGTTTTCCCCTTGCCTGACGCGCCGGGGGGGGCGGGTAGCTTCGTCGCCATCAATGTACGCGCAGGTGCGCGTGCGCAGCGTCAACGAAACCAGCGGCCCATGAGCAATCTCCTCGTCATCGTCAATTTGATCGGCCTGTTCTTCATCGACCTTTTCATGCAGAGCGGCATCAACATCACCCACGACCTGCCCTCGACCATGCAGCCGGGCAGCCAGGTGAAGGTGACGATGAACGTGGAGAAAGGAGCCTTGGGCGGCTTCGCGAAACTGCAGATCGACCTGCCCGAAGGCATGACCGCGACGCTCGTCGACGGAAAAGGGGCTTCGTTCACCTTCGATGACCAGAAAGCCAAGTTCATCTGGATGAGCCTGCCCATGGCAGCTTCCTTCAGGGTCAGTTTCACGCTGACCGCTTCGGCCACAGTGAGCGGCAAAATGCCCATCAGCGGTCGCTTCAGCTACATCGAAGACAATGAGCGCAAGACACAGGAGCTGCCTCCCACGGTGGTCGACTTGGGCGGTGGATCCGCCGTAGCACAAGAAGCCCTTCCGCCGGTTGCCGCACCAGCCACGGAAGTGGTCGAACCAGTTGAGGAAACCGCATCGGCGGAGCCCGTGGACACGACGCCCATCGACGCCCCGGCCATAACCATCACCGATGCCCCGATGATCCCGGCCAGCCAGGGTGCCGGCAACGTGAGCGCCACGCGCACCATTACAATGGTGAGCGAAACCGAACTGCTGGTGGAAGTGTTGGTCAACAAGGGAAGCATCCGTGGTTTCGGCAAACTGCAGGAGTCGCTTCCCGCAGGCTTCACTGCCATGGAGAAGAACAACGCAGAAGCCATTTTCACCGCCCAGGACCGGATCGTGAAGTTCGTTTGGCTCAACCTGCCCGCGAGCAACGAAGTGAAGGTGACCTACAAGCTGCGCAGCAATGCGACCGTGCCCGGCGACCACCAAGTGAACGGGGAGTTCGGCTATCTGTTGAACGACGAAACCCAAAAAGCCACCCTGGGCAGCACGCGCTTTGCCATTGGTGCCGATGCATGGGCTGCTCATCAAGCCCAGTTGAAGGCGAAGGAACTGGAGGCCTTGGTCATCAACGCGAACTCGCAGGATGCCAGCGACACCGAGATGGACCGCACCGCGCAAGAAAGTGCTTCGCAGCCCGGTGAACCCAACAACAGCGCAGCGGCCACCAGGATGGAAGACCCCGTGGCACAACGTCCGGCCAGGCAGAACATCCCCGCTCCCGAGACGGGTATTACCTACAAAGTCCAGATCACTGCCGCGCACCGGGAGGTAGGCAGCGCGTATTTCGCCGGGCGCCACCGCTACAACGGGGACTTCGGCATTGAGCGCCACGAGGGCTGGATCAAGTACACGACAGGACGCCATGCCGAGTACCGTCAGGCCCGCGACCAGCGCCAAGCCTTCGTTTCCGCAGGGCACAACTTCCCCGGACCTTTCGTTACGGCCTACAACAACGGCGAGCGCATCACCGTGCAGGAAGCACTGATGATCACCCGCCAGAACTGGGTGCAGTAACGGCTTCGGCCCGGCGGCTATATTTCGACCATGCCGCCACGCCTACCCTTCCGCTCTCTTCTGTTGGCCGCGTGCGTTGCGATGGGCGCAACCACGGTGCACGCGCAGGAGGACACCACCGCTTCCTTCAAGTTCAGGCCCACGTTCAGTGTGGGGGCCGGGATGTTCTCCTTCTTCGGGGACATCGGGGGCAACCACGATGGCTACAGCCCATTGGTAACCCGTCTTGCGTATGAACTGCGAGCCAGCACGGCACTGACCCCTTGGCTTGAGGGCGGGTTGTTCGCTGTGCACGGCCGCCTCGGCGCCAACGAGCGCAGCCTTTCCCGGAACCTGAACTTCGAGAGCCGTGTGACCATGGGCGGCCTCATGCTCACGTACAACTTCAAACACCTGGTGAAGCCGACAGCCAAGGTGACGCCCTATCTGAGCGTAGGCTTCGAGAGCTTGGAATTCCTGAGCAAGACCGATAGGATGGACCGCGAGGGCCGGGTGTACCACTACTGGAGCGATGGCACTATCCGCGACATCGACGAACAAGCCTCCAACGCTTCGGATGCCGTTGTGATCCAGCGCGACTACGACCATGAGAGCGATATCCGCGAACTTGACATGGACGGGTTCGGGCAGTACACCGAACGCACGTGGGCCGTTCCTGTTGGTTTCGGAGCGCGCATGGACCTTGGCTCGGGACTCGACCTCCGCTTGGGTGCACAGATCCATTGGACCTTCACCGACCTTATTGACGGTGTTACGGACGAGAGCGTGGAGGGCCGCACGGGCGACTCGCGCAACGACCGTATCCTCTACAGCAACTTCACCATCGGCTATGCCATACCGCTGGAGCGCAAGAAGCGCACGAGCAGCAAGGGCGGCATCGACATCTCGCCGGAGGACATGCAAGCGTTCGTTGCCGATGCGGACCAGGACGGCGATGGCGTGAACGATTTCAAGGACCTCTGCCCGGGCACGCCCGCTGGCACCAAGGTGGACCAGAACGGCTGCCCGCTCGATTCCGACCTGGACGGCGTGCCCGACCACCTCGATCTGGAAGCCGGCACCACCGCCGGTGCCCCGGTGGACGCGAACGGGGTGGCCATTACCGATGACGCCTTCCTGAAAAGCTGGCTGAACTTCAAAGACAGCGGCAACGTGAACATCGTGACAAGCCGGGTGGAGAGCGTCGGCCCTCGCCGCAGCACCCCGCAGCCCAAGCAGCGCGTGTATGTGGTGCAGGTGGGCAGTGAAGTTGAAGGCATCACTGAAGCCCAAATGCAGCAACTGCTCAGCATCCCCGATCTGCGCACGGTGGAGCACGGCGATACCATCAGTTTCGTGGTGGGCGGCTACGATGCGCTGCCCGAGGCCATCCGCCGCCAGATGCAACTGAAGAACGCCGGAGTGAACGGCAAGGTGGTGGCGCAGGACGGCGATGCGCTGGTGAACATCGACGACCAGGTAGCAGCGGCCACGGCAGGTGTTGGATCGCCTGAGGCCACCACGTCCGGTCCTGCGATCGTACGCGTGCAGTTGGGCGCGTTCAAACAAAAGCTGAGCAAGGACATTTTCGCTGGCATCGAAGACCTGGTGGTGCTGAAAGGCGATGATGGATTGACGCGCTACTACACCGGAACATTCTCCGATGTGAACCCCGCCGCGGCGCTCAAAGTGGACATGCTGACGCGCGGGTTCGAGGGTGCTTTCCTCGTGGCGTTCAAGGACGGCAAGCGGGTCTCGTTGAAAGAGGCGGGGGCCAAGCTCACGGAACCGGAAGACCTGTCGGCCATGCCCAAAGGAGCCATCAACAAGGAAATGCTGCGGTACCGTGTGCAGCTCGGCACATTCGCAGGCAACGTGCCCAGTGATGTGATGAGCAAGTACATCGAGATGGGCAACGTGGAACCCGTGACAAGTCCGGACGCAGTGCGTTACTACTACGGCTCGTTCAAGTCGCGTGCGGAGGCCGATGATGCGCTGAAAGCCATCAAGGAGAAAGGGCTTGCGGATGCGTTCCTGGTAGGCGCTGTTGGCAACCGACTGGTGAGCGCGGAGGACGTGGACCGGTTGTTCGCTGAGCCCTGAGGCGACCGCCTCAACGAAGAAGGGCGGCCCATGGAGCCGCCCTTCTTCGTTCCGCGCATGCTAACGCTGGACCACTACAGGCTGGACGGCCTGAACGACCCCATCGCTCCGCAGTTCAACAAGGTAGGCTCCGTCGGCCAGGTCGCTCACATCAACGCTCACCGGCCCACGGGAAGACACGGCACGAAGCTTCAGCAGGCGGCCCGACATGTCGATCAGACGGACCTCATCAAGCTCTACGACGCCTTGCACCGTGATGTTGATGAGATCGTGTGCCGGGTTGGGGTAGAGCAGAAAAAGCCCAGCTCCGGCATTCTCCTCCACACTGTAGATGCCGCACGGGTTGTAGGTCCCGTCCAAGGTGGTGGCGCCGCTGTTCGTGGGATCGAGCCAAACGTGCAGTTCTTCGTTGGCCGGGTTGGGGTTCTGAGCACCCCAGTGATAGCTCATCTTGCCGAAATAGTCCTGCACCGTTGGGCCTGTGCCATTGCCACAACCGTTCACCGTGCAACAAGACCCGCCACCGGTGAGCGTGCCGACGATGCGGTGGTTCTGGTTGAAAATGGGTGATCCGCTGCTACCGCCCTCGGTTACGCCCCAACCGTTCGTTGTCGCCACCCAGGTCACCCGCCAATGTGCCCCGCTCGCGTTCCACCACGTACCACTGAGCAGATTGCTGGAATAGGTGCTGATCTTCTTCTCGTCACCGGCGGGATGGTGTACGCACACCCCGGCGGTGCTCGTGCCTCCGGACGCGTCCCACCCGTTGAAGTACGGAAAGAAGTTGGCGGGTACCTGGTTATTGGCTTCCACGAGAAGGAAATCACTGCCGTTCGTGGCCCCCCCACAGTTGCTGTCGGCGCGCCGGGCACAACCTGTCATCACCTTGTTGGCCAGCGCAACCCCGGTTCCGCAGCCACTGCGTTGGTAGCGGAAGTAGAACTTGTAGTTGTTGAAGTTCGCATCTGTGCTGTTCAAGCCGCAGTGCAGCGCCGTTAGGAAAAATGGTTTGCAATCCAGAGCAGTGTTGTTGACCAGTGATCCGCTGCACCAGCCGAGACCACCGGGTTCCACAACGCTGATCCGCACAACACCGTCCCGCTCCTGTTCCCATGCATTGCCCTCGGGGCACTCCACATCCACTTCGCAAGCATCGGCCTTGGCCGCGCCAACGAACCTGTAGGCATGCCCAACGCCGGTGATCACGAAATGCCCCTGACCGGTCACAACAGCAGGCTCGTAGTACTCGACGATGGAGCGCGGCCCCATGATCTGCGCGGTGGTGAACTGCCCGCTCGAATGGTTGTTGTACGAGGTGAACCCGCCCAACAGCTCTTCCGTCGTGGGTGAGTAAACGTGCAAAACCGCTCCCGCGGGAAGCGCAAAATCCTCGAAGAAGAGTTCCGTGGCCAAGGCACCGGGGCTCTCAATGGCAGTTCGCCAAACGCGATCACCGTTGGGCAATGGGGTCCATTGGCCATCGGTCAGCGGGGCGATGGAAACCGGCAAGATCCGCCCGTAGAGCGGCAGACTTCCTTCCGCAGCGCGCTGGTCGTCTTCAATGGCTACTTGAGCGGCATCCAGCCCCACGGTGCCAAGAAGAGGCACATTGTTGAAGGACCAACCATGGCGCTTCGAAAATGGCGTTCCACCAACGCTCTCTTGGCCAATGGCCGCAGTAACCAAAACGACAAGGAGTACTGTAACAAGGCATCGCATAGTGACCGGGGTTTGCATCGGCGCTAATGTAGAAGGGCTCAACATGGTTGTCAGGCGACCTGCGCGCCCTTTCTTCGCAGCCCATGCCCACCACGTCCTCCCGGCTCCACGCCGTGTTGCGCCGCTACCGTTGGTGGGTGTTCGTCCTTGCCATGGGTTGGACAGGGACGGCGGGGTGGATAGCCAGCAGCCTGAAGCTGGAGGAAGACCTCTTCCAAGCGCTGCCGCGGGACAAAACCATGGAGCGCTACCGGGCGCTGCTGGAGTCCTCGGGCAATGCCGATCGCATCGCCATCGGGTTCACCGCCGATTCGTTGCAGTTGGACAGCGCCTTCGCTGCAGCCGACCGATTTGAGGCATCTGTTTCGGATGCAGAACTGCCTGTGGTGGTCTCGTCCGGCCCGGACCTCGGCCAGGTGGATGCGCTCATCGACGGCCTACTGGCGCGCCTGCCCGCCATGGCGGATAGTGCAGCTGTGGAGCGGTTCGCAGCCAGTGACAGCGCCGCCTTGAACGCCATCCTGGCGAAGGCATTGGAGCATCTCTCCTCCCCTTCCGGCATGCTTTCGGAACCGCTGGTCTTGGGCGACCCGGCCGGTCTGCTCGGAGAAAAGCTGAGCGTTCTCAAGAGCCTTGGTGGCATGGGCGGCCTCACCGTGGTCGACGGCCGCTTCGTTGCGCGGGACAACCGCACGGTGTTCGTGCTGGTAGCACCGGACAGTGCTGTGCGGGGCACGCCTGCCGAACGCGCGCTCGTAAACACACTCGATTCGTTGAGCGCCGCGGAAAAGGGAGCCACGCAGCCGAGCATGTTCGGAGCACTTCCGGTGAGCATGCGCAACGCAGAGCGCATTGCCGCCGATAGCCGCAGCACCACGCTCATCTCGCTGGTGCTGGCCCTGGTGCTCGTCGTCTGGTACTTCCGCAGGGCAACTGCGCCGTTGCTCATCCTGCTTCCACCTGCGTTCGGAGCGGTGAACGCGCTCGCAGGCATGGCGTTGATCCAGGGATCGGTGAGCGCCATCTCCTTGGGTGCCGGTGCGGCGCTGCTCGGAATCGCAATGGCCTACGGCTTCCACTTCCTGACGCACCTGCGGCACAACGGCAGCGTGGTTAAGGCACTGGAAGAAACGGCAGGTCCGCTCCTCCTCGGCTGCTTCACCACCGTGCTGGCGTTCCTTGGCCTGCGCCTGCTCGACAGCCAGTTGCTGAAGGACCTCGGCCTGCTGAGCGCTCTGATGCTGGGGAGCACGGCGCTGTTCGTTCTGATCGTGCTGCCGTTGATGGTGAAGGACCGCCCGCCGATCCGGCCTAACGATCAACATGCAGCAACGAACAGTGCGTTCGCCAAGGTGCGCAAATGGGCCATCGTTCCCGTGCTCGTCATCACGGCCATCCTGCTGCCGTGGGCCGATGAAGCCACCTTCGATGATGAGCCTGAGCACCTGGGTTGGATGCCGCCGGACATGCGCCGAGCGAACGACCTGCTCTTCGGGAGTGAGCGCGATACACGTACCGTGTTCATCGTTGCTGAAGGCGCCAACGAGGAAGAAGCACGGGCCGCGTTGGAGCGCGCCGGCAACGCACTGCGCAAGGGTTCACCGGCCATTGCCCAGAACCTCTTCCTCCCCACGGACCTGCAACCGTCCAACGCAACCGTGAAGAAGAAGCTGGACCACTGGATGTCCCGTTTCGGCAACGCACGCGGCTTGCCGTTGTCCAAACGATTGGAAGAGGCTGCGGAACGACAGGGCTTCACACCAGCGGCGTTCCATGGCTTTACGCACTGGCTGAACGGGATGCCCAACACCGCCGCCTTGTGGGAACCCATGCCGATCCCTGATGGCCTGCCCGGTGCGACCCCCGTCGTTGAGAAAGACGGTACCGCGCTGGTGAGCGGATTGCTGCGGTGCGGACCGAGAGAACTGGCCGAGGTGAACGCAACACTGGCTGCGCTCAACCGCACGGGAACCGCCAAGGTTGAAGCACTGGACCGCAGCATCATGGGCGAGCGCATGAAGGCCATTGCCCAACGCGACCTTGGAAAAACACTGCTGTTCACCTCGGTGCTGGTGTTCATCACCTTGCTGATCTCATACGGGCGCATCGAACTCGCGCTCATCACCTTCCTGCCCATGGCCCTGGGCTGGGTATGGATCCTGGGCATCTGCGGGCTCTTCGGCATCCCGTTCAACATGGTGAACATCCTGATCTGCACGTTCATCTTCGGGCTGGGCGACGACTACTGCATCTTCACCAGCGACGGTGTGCTGGAGCGCTACAAGACGGGCAAGGACCATACGCGCGCCAATCGCGATGCCGTCATCCTCACCGGCATCACCACCTTGCTCGGCACCGGCGCGTTGCTTTTCGCGGAGCACCCGGCCCTGCGTTCCATCGCCACGCTTTCCGTGGTTGGCATGCTCTGTATCCTGGTGATCGCGCTCACCGTGCAGCCGTGGCTATACCGCACGTTCATCACCGGTCGCGCCGCGAAGGGCCGATACCCGTTCACTGCGAAGAGCCTGTTCGTTTCGGTGTTCGCCTTCCTCTACTTTCTGTTCGGCTGCATCCTGCTGGTGGGCCTGTTCCCGGTGCTGCGCATCATGCCGTTCAAATTGATGGCGAAGCGCAAGTTCTACGGTCGCATCATCATGCTCTTCACCCGCAGCCTCGTTTACATCATGATGAACGTGAGGAAGGACATCCGTTCGTTCCGCGCGCAGGTGGAGGAACGGCCGAGCATCGTTGTTGCCAACCACGCGGGCTTCATCGACATCCTGGTGATGCTGATGGTGCACCCGCGCATGCTGATGATGACCAACCGCTGGGTGTGGAACTCGCCCTTCTTCGGTGCTGTGGTACGCTTCATGGGCTTCCTGCGCAGCGAAGACACCACCGACGAGAACGTGAAGAACGCGGCCCAGGCCCTGAAGGACGGATTCTCCATCACCGTCTTCCCGGAGGGCACACGCAGCGTAACGGGCAAGCTCAACCGCTTCCACAAGGGTTCGTTCTGGCTGGCCGAGGAACTGCAGGCGCCGATGGTGCCCGTGGTTCTGCACGGGGTGGGCCACGCGATGCAGAAAGGCGACTGGCTGCTGAAGGACGCCAGCATGGCCATGCGCGCACAGCCGACAATCGAGTGGAACGACGCGCGCTACGGCAAGGGCCACCGCGAGCGCACCAAGGCCATCAGCGCGGAGTTCAAGGCGGCGTACAACGAATTGCGGATCGAACGCGAAACGCCATGCTATTGGCGCGAGAAGCTCATCCGCACCTTCCTCTTCAAAGGCCCGGTGCTGGAATGGTACGTGCGCATCAAGAGCCGCATCGACACCGACCTGCACGAGCGGATCCACGCGCTGGTGCCGTGCGAGGCCAGCGTGGTGGACCTGGGCTGCGGATACGGCATGCTCGGCTACCTGCTGCACTGGAGCAGCGAAGACCGAAGGATCCTGGGCGTGGACCACGATGCTGCGAAAGTCGATGTGGCGCAGAACGGCTTCTCGCGTGGCGAAGCCCTGCAGTTCGTTCAAGCCGACCTGAGCTCGTTCATCCCACCGGCCGCTGATGCGTTCATCCTGAAGGACGTGCTCCACTACATGCCCAAGGAAGAACAGGCGGTTCTCCTGAAGCGGTGCAGCGGTGCACTGAACGCCGGCGGCATGATCCTCGTCCGCGACGGGTTCGCCGATGACGACAGCGCCCACGCCCGGACACGCACCACGGAACTCTTCTCCACACGACTGTTCGGCTTCAACAAAACGAAGGGGGCGCTGCATTTCCTTCGGCGCGCCGAACTGGAGACCATGGCCGCAGCGAACGGGCTTGTGTGCGAATGGACCGGTGACAGTGACGTGACATCCAACGAACTTGTGATCTTGCGACCCCATCCCCAACCCTTCCCCGGTGGAGAAGGGAGCTTGCGAACATGAACGATCGGAAATTCGATGTGGTAGTGATAGGCGCAGGCCTTGGCGGACTGGAGGTGGCCTACACCCTGGCCAACGAGGGCATGAGCGTGTGCGTGCTGGAGAAGAACCAGCAGTTAGGCGGCAGCCTTCAGGTCTTCAGCCGCGAGAAGACCATCTTCGATACGGGCGTGCATTACATCGGTGGCCTGCTGCCCGGCCAGAACCTGCACCGCTACCTCAGCTTCTTCGGCATCATGGACAAGCTGAAGCTGCAGCGGATGGACATGGACGGGTACGACCTGTGCAGCATGGAGGGCGACCCCAACGAGTACCCGCACGCGCAGGGCTACGACAACTTCATCCGCCGCTTGGTGGAGTACTTCCCGGCCGAGAAAGCCGGTATCACGCGCTACACCGAGGAGATCAAACGGATGTGCGGCAAGTTCCCGCTGTACAACCTGGAGGACACCGACACGCAGGAATGGAAGGATGATGATCTGGGGCTGAACGCGAAGGACTTCATCGCCACCATGGTGAAGGACCCCACGTTGCGCAACGTGCTGGGCGGCAGCAGCGCGCTCTATGCCGGCGACGGCCGCTACTCACCGTTCTACGTGCATGCCCTGGTGACGAACACGTATATCGAAAGCTCGTGGCGTTGCATTGACGGGGGCTCGCAGATCGCCAAGCACCTCACGCACAATGCGCGGGAGAAAGGTGCCACGGTGATCGCGCGCAAAGAGGTTTGCGGCTTCGACTTCCACGGCAACGACATCAGTGCGGTGCGTACCACCGATGGCGATGTGTTCGAGTGCAAGCAGGTCATCGCGAACATCCATCCGGCCACCCTACTGGGCATGATCGGCCCGGGCCACATCCGGCCGGCCTACCGCAACCGCCTCACATCATTGCGCAACACACCGGGCAGCTTCACGGTTCACGCCGTGATGAAGCCCGGCACCTTCCCCTACCTCAACCACAACTACTACCACATGATCGGCACCGACGTGTGGGATGCGGTGCGTTACGATCGGGTGAACTACCCCAACAGCTACATGCTGAGCACGCCCAAGAGCACGCGCGGCGGCGACCATGCCGATGCCATCACCATCATGTGCTACATGGACTACGATGAGGTGGCGCAGTGGGCTGACAGCCACAACACCATCGTGCGGCCCGGCAAGCGCGGCGATGACTACGAGGCGTTCAAGCGGAAGAAGGAGGAACAGGTGCTGAACGTGGTGGAGCGCAAATTCCCCGGCATCAAGAGCTGCATCCAGAGCGTGCACAGCAACACGCCCCTCTCCTTCCGCGATTTCATCGGCAGCCCCGACGGCAACATGTACGGCATCATGAAGGACCACAGCGACCCGCTGCGCACCTTCATCCCGCCGCGCACCAAGATCCCGAACCTCCTGCTCACCGGCCAGAACATAAACCTGCACGGCATCCTGGGCGTTACCGTGAGCAGCATCGTCACCGCCAGCGAACTGGTGGGCAAAAGCCACCTGCTGAAGAAAGTACGCGCGGCGAGCTGAGCGTTACTCCACGATGGGGATCAGGCCCCGCACACCCATATCGGTGACCACATCGAAGGCGGGCGCACCGGGCTCGTACAGGCCATCGCCGTTGTCCTGCCACTCGAAGCTGTTGTTGGTGGAGAGGGAAACCGTGATGACCACGTCCTGCGTCTCAGCTCCGGTGATGACGAGCGGTTGCGCGAATTCCCCGGTGACCACGCACGAGCCCGCCGGGATCGGTGACGTGGAGGCCAAAGGATTCGGGACGGTGGTGGCACCTGCTGGTGCTTGACCGGTCACGGGGGCGGTGGGCACGATCGGATCGATGACCTCGAACGCCCAGAATCCCTGCAGCCTGTCGTCGTTCACCGTTACGGACTGCTGGTGCACCACGAATGAACTGATGTAGGTGTTGTAACCGATGAACGAAGCCACGGTGCCTTCCAGGTCGTAAGTGCCCGTGCCGAACTGGGTGTCGGTGTAACGGAAGTCGATGTCGTAGTTCTGGTAGGCCAAGGACACGCGCAGCCATTCGTAGGTGCCAGCATCCAGATCGCTCAACGGCACGCTCAGGAACACCTCTCCGTCGCCCGCCTTCACGCTCTGGTTGAAGTCAATGGCGGTGGCGCCGCCAGCGCTGGTCTCGGCTGCGTGGTAAACAACAGCACCACTGCCCAAGGCCGTCCAAGCGGTCGGAGCGAACTCGACATAGTGCGCGCTCATCTTGTTGAAGCGGGGGTTTTGTGCAGCATGGCCCGCCGGAATGGTGCTGGTTTGCCCGAGGTTGTCCAAGCGCACCTGGGTGCTATCGAACTTGAACTTCAGCACGAGGTTGGGGCCGCTTGGGCCTGGCGACGGCGCAGGTGCGGGGTCCTCCTCCTTCTTGCAGGAGGTAAGCACGGCCGCTACAGCGAGGGCGGCGAGAAGGGCAGTACGCATGGTAGGTGGAAGTCTGGTCCGCAAAGAACGCATGAGCCCTTGAAGAAATTTCCCACCATAGTATGCATGCATAACAAATGCGGATACCTTGGGGGCCAAGTCAACCGGGGATGAAGCCTGAAGAGACGATCGACTTTCCGATCCGCCGTGTGTGGAGCCGGATTTCACGCATCTACAACACCGAGGCGGCCAAGTACGGTGGCAGCATGGCCGTGGGCCAGATCCTGCTGAACATCGAGCCGGAGGGCACGCCCAGCACCAAGCTTGGTCCCAAGATGGGCATGGAGGCACGCAGCCTTGTGCGCACGTTGCAGGCCATGGAGGACGAAGGATTGATCAAGCGCATCGCCGACAAGAGCGACAAGCGCGTGGTGCGCATCCACCTCACTGCGAAGGGCAAGCAGATGCGCGACGTGAGCCGCAACACCGTGATCAGATTCAACGAGGCGGTGCAGAGCCGTTTCACGACGGCGCAACTGAACAACTTCCGGCAGGTGATGTCGGAACTGGACCATATTCTCGAACACGAACAACTTTTCTGATACTCACCACAGAGGCACAGAGGACACCGAGAAGAACAAGATGAACACCGTTGCTCATCAATCGCATTCCTCCGTGCCCTCTGTGCCTCTGTGGTGAAGCATTCACACACACATGAGCAAACGAAACATCCGCAAAGTCGCCGTGCTCGGCAGCGGCGTCATGGGCAGCCGCATTGCCTGCCACTTCGCGAACACCGGCACCGAAGTGCTGCTGCTCGACATTCCAGCCAAGGAAGGTCCGCGCAACAAGATCGTGGACGACGCACTCGCCGCCGCGATCAAGAGCAGTCCGGCGCCCCTGTACGATGCACGCTTCGCCAAGCGCATCAGCACCGGCAACTTCGACGACGACCTGCCCAAGATCAAGGACTGCGACTGGATCATCGAGGTCGTGATCGAGCGGCTCGACATCAAGCAGCAACTGCTGGAGAAGGTGGAGAAGCACCGTACACCGGGCACGCTCATCACCACCAACACCAGCGGCATCCCGATCCACGCCATCAGCGCGGGCCGAAGCGACGACTTCCGCAGGCACTTCTGCGGCACGCACTTCTTCAACCCGCCGCGCTACCTGCCGCTGCTGGAGCTGATCCCCGGTCCGGACACCGACCCCGCGGTGCTCGCCTTCCTGGAGGACTACGGCCAGCGCATCCTTGGCAAGGTCACGGTGATGGCCAAGGACACGCCCGCCTTCGTGGCCAACCGCATCGGCGTGTTCGGCATCATGGACGTGTTCCACCTCGTCACCGACATGGGCCTTACGGTGGAGGAAGTGGACCGCCTCACCGGCCCCGTGATCGGCCACCCGAAGAGCGCCACCTTCCGCACCGCCGACGTGGTGGGCCTCGACACGCTGGTGAAAGTCGCGCAGGGCGTGAAGGACAACTGCCCGCACGACGAGCGCAACAGCCTCTTCAGCATTCCGGAGTACCTGCAGCAGATGGTGGAGAAGAACATGCTCGGCAGCAAGACCGGCAAGGGCTTCTTCTTCAAGGACCGCAACTCACCCAAGGGCGAGATCCTCTCCCTCGACCTGAAGACGCTGGAGTACAAGCCACAGGTGAAGCCCAAGTTCGCCACGCTGGACGCGGCGAAAAAGGTGGATGACCTGCGCGAGCGCCTCAAACTGGTGTACAACGGCACCGACAAGGCCGGCGAATTCTACCGCCGTTCGTTCCAGGCGATGTTCGCATACGTGAGCCACCGCATCCCCGAGATCAGCGACGAGCTGTACAAGATCGACGACGGCATGCGCGCCGGCTTCGGCTGGGAGGCGGGTCCGTTCGAGACCTGGGACGCCATCGGAGTGCAACAAGTGAAAGATGAAATAGGAAAGCTGAAAGCTGAAAGTGGAAATGCGCTGACCATCGCGCCATGGGTGGATGAGATGCTTGCGGCTGGTCATACTTCGTTCTACAAAGTGGAGCAGGGCCAACGCCTTTACTACGATGTCGCGAGCAAGAGCTACAAGCCGGTGCCACGCGCGGAAGGCTTGATCGTTCTCAACGAATTGCCAGAAAGCAGCATCGTGTGGAAGAACAGCGCCGCCACCGTGCGTCACCTCAGCGATGGCATCCTGAGCGTGAGCTGGACGAGCAAGATGAACACCATCGGCGCGGAGGTGATCCAGGGCCTCAACAAAGCCATCGACCTCGCCGAGCAGGGCTACAAAGGCCTGGTGGTCTACAACGACGGCGCCAACTTCAGCGCGGGCGCCAACGTGGGCATGATCTTCATGATGGCCGTGGAGCAGGAGTACGACGACCTGGAGATGGCCGTGCGCACCTTCCAGAACACCATGATGCGCATGCGCTACAGCAGCATCCCCGTGGTGGCGGCCCCGCACCAACTGTGCCTGGGCGGCGGCACCGAGCTCTGCCTGCACGCGGACAAGGTGGTGGCGCACGCCGAGACCTACATGGGCCTGGTGGAATTCGGCGTGGGCGTGATCCCCGGCGGCGGCGGCACCAAGGAATTCGCCCTGCGCCTCGCCGACGAGCTGAAGGAGGGCGACATCCGCATCAACGCCATGCGCGAGCGCTTCCTCACCATCGGCCAGGCCAAGGTGGCCACCAGCGGGCACGAGGCTTTCACGTTAGGCTACTTGCGTCGCGGCCAGGACGAGGTCATTGTCAGCCGCGCCCACCAGCTGGCCTACGCCAAGGCCTGCGCGCTGGAGCTGTGGAACAAGGGCTACACCAAGCCCGCACCGCGTAAGGACATCAAGGTGCTCGGCCAGGAAGGCCTCGGCATCGTGTACGTGGGCGCCAACAGCATGCTCAGCGGCAACTACATCAGCCAGCACGATGCGCTGATCAGCGAGAAGCTGGGCTATGTGCTATGCGGGGGTGACCTGAGCGAGGCTACGGAGGTCTCCGAGCAATACCTGCTGGACCTGGAGCGGAAAGCCTTCGTGGAGCTGTGTATGCAGCGGAAGACGCTCGAGAGACTTCAGTCGATCATTACTACGGGGAAAGTGTTGCGGAATTGAACCGACAAAACGACGATCCCGTGTCACACGCGTTCAGCTATAAGCTCGCCAAGATGAAAGGTGGTCTTGGTCACTATGGTGAGATCACAGTGGTGGTTGAAGCTAGACTTGCGGATGAGCCGACTATTGTAGAGGCATACAGCGGAACAGGATGGGAAAGGCAAGGATATGCGCACACTATACCGGACAAGGGTTTCGATGATTGGAAATCGGCGATCCGAATGGGCATCGAATATGCTCTTCGTCGCTTGGAGGAACAGAGCATCCGCGTTACAGTGAAAGAAGCCACTGGCTTGATCACTGACACGAACGCGACAATACTTGCCTATGCAGCGTCAAGAGCCCTCTTGGAGAATCTTCCCAACCTGGAATCTCAGACGGAAAAGGACCGATTCGAGCAGCTTGTTTTCAGCAGTTTCAACTATGAAGACAGCGCCCAATTGGACCTGGAGCAGTTCCAGTTAATAGGCCAACTCAGGCCGAAGTCACCATATAGGGTTCAGGCAAATGGCTAAGCATAGCCAGCAATATCATCTCATCGGTTGGGGCGTGCCGGCTCGCCCTTCGGCTCCGCAGAGCCGCGCTCAGGGTCTCGCCGTCGCGCTTGGAGTTCAGCCCGGGCTCGGACCCGGGCCTACAAGTCCTCGCGCGGATTACCGCGCTGTGGGCTTTCCGCTGCAATCGCTCACGCATGAGTGCAAGCACGTGAACCTATGATTGACTTCGACCTAAATCGAACATGGGTCTCATTCACATGTCCATCGTGTGCCTATATGGATGAAGTTCAGGTCGTGGATGTACGCTCAGAGAAGACCATATTCTGCCACAACTGTAAGTCCTCGATCCGACTCGTCGACGGTGATGCTTCCGTGCACACCGGAGTTCGCGACATCAACGACTCCATGACTGACCTATTGAATACGTTCAAAAAGCTCGGACGCTGATGTACTACAATCACAATCTCAGAACCAACCTACAGGAGTGGAAGAATCGCGTTCAGCGCGCTTCAACAAGCAACTTCGGATACCAGATAGACCTGTTGCTGAAGCACATTCAAGAGGAGCCTGCACTCAATGCGCTCATGGTTGAAGCCGCTCAGCAATTCCCGCATGAGGACGAGCACTTGCAGGAACGAATAAATCTCTATGACTCCAGTCAGCACATTCCATTCTCTGGACAAGCGGATCGCGCAGCTTTTTCCCAAGCTCTCTTGCATTGGATCATTAGGGAACATGGTGTCGAGTCCGTACCGCATATGACCTTATTCATAGGAAGAAAGGATGTCCTCGGAGGAATAGTAGAAGACTGCGTGTCTCCAATTCTGGACTACTTACATGACCGCTTAGACAAGTCTAGTTCCACGTTGTACCTGCTTGAGAAATACAAGCGTCGGACGGAGTGGTTCATGAAGGACTCTCTCAGAACACGATATCTGTTGGCTGAGAAAGAATACGAGAAAATCTTCGAGGATGACCTGCGACTATTCCTGTTTGACCAAGGAATCGACTATCCCTTCTCAACCCCTAGTAGTCCTTCTGGCAGAGCTGACGTTGTCGGCGCTATTGACACCTCGGATCCGCTTGTTGTCGAAATCAAGATTTTCGACCGAAGCAAGAGCTATGGGAAGGATCGTGTACGAAGTGGTCTTGCTCAGGTCATGAAGTACGTAAATGACTACAACAAGGACTTTGGCTACCTAGTCATCTTCAATGCCGACAACGCTGAATTGCACTTTCAACTCGAAGACATCAGCAAGGCCTTCCCACCGATGCTTGTCTATAACAACAAGCGATACTTCTTCATAGTGGTCAACATCGGTGAGCATGTTGCAGCTAGCAAAGTCGGCAAGCAAGAGGTGATTGAACTGTCAACAGATTTCCTGGTATCCAAAGCAGAACTCGCGTGAGGGAGAGCAGCGGAAAGCTCGGAGGCCTGTCATCAGGCCGAGGACCTGCCTGTCCGGCAGGCAGGCTTGCAGCGGATAGCCCGACGGCGCTGCTCTTGTGCGCCGGCACGCCCAACACTTCGACAAGTTCGGTGTGACGACCACCAAGCCAATGAAAAAGCGCGCGATCACCGTCAAAGGCATCCCCGTCACCGTTGTGGAGCGGAACGAGCAGGACTACATCTCGCTCACCGACATGGTGCAGGGCTTCGAGGGCGGCAGCGCGCTGATCGAGCAATGGTTGCGCAACAAGGACACGGTGCTCTTCCTGGGTGTGTGGGAGCAGCTGAACAACCCGGCGTTCAATTCCCTCGAATTCGAGGGAATTGGGAACGCGGCCGGCCGCAACAGTTTCTACCTGTCGGTGAAGAAGTGGATCGACGCCACCGGTGCGATCGGGCTGCACGCGCGCGCTGGCGGACATGGCGGCACGTATGCGCACAAGGACATCGCCTTCGAGTTCGGTTCGTGGTTGAGCCCAGAGTTCAAGCTGTACCTGATCAAGGAGTTCCAACGGCTGAAGGAAGCGGAGGCCAGCAACCAGTCGCTGGAATGGAACCTGCAGCGCACTCTGGCCAAGGTCAACTACCGGATCCACACGGATGCCATCAAGGAGCATTTGATCCCACCGGTGCTCAGCAAGGCGCGCATCAGCGGGGTGTACGCTACCGAAGCCGACCTGCTGAACGTAGCCCTGTTCGGCCTCACCGCTTCCGAGTGGAAACGGGCCAACCCATCACTTGCCGGCAACATGCGCGACCGCGCCACACTGGAACAACTGGTCGTGCTTTCCAACCTGGAGAGCATCAACGCCGTGATGATCCAGCAGGGCCTCGGATCAGCGGAGCGCCTGCAACAACTGAACACGACCGCCATCGGACAGATGAGATCGCTCACCGCAGGTCGCGCAGCGGACAAGCTGCTGGCGGCCGGCAAGAAGAAACCAAAGAACTAAGACCCCATGAACGCATACATCATCGCCGGTTTCCGCAGCGCAGTGGGCAAAGCGCCCTGCCATCGGCAGGCAGGCGCACGCAAATTCCGTTTCACGCGTCCGGATGACCTGGCCGCGCACGTGGTGAACCACCTGGTGGGTTCGGCGCCCCATAAACCACACCCAACCACCTGACTTTCAGCACGAAACTACATTTGTAACACTTTCGTATACATTTGTGTTACAAAACAGGCCCCGATACGCCTTCGCGCTGCCCTCGCACAGCAACCCACCTAAACACACGCTTCGGCGCACAACGTGAAACGCCCCTCGGTAGAAAAGCTGGTACTGGCGCGCATGGAAGAGCGTGGCCGTGGCAGCGTGCTCACCCCCAAGGATTTCTGCGACCTGGGTGGGCGCAGCGCGGTGGCCGTGGCCTTGCACCGGCTGGTGAAGAAGGAGGTGGTGCGCAACATCGGCAACGGCTTGTACTTCTTCCCGGAGCTGGGCGGGATGTTCGGGGAGTCGATAGCGGGTACCTACGAGATCGTCGCCGCCATTGCCAAGCGCGATGGGATCACGATACGCGAGACACATGCTTACGCGTCCAACATCACGGGCATAAGCACCCAGGTGCCTACGCGTGTTGCCTTTCAAACCGATGGTCGTTCCCGAAAGATCCGTTTGAAGCCCATGATACCGGGCGGACGTGCGAATGAGATCATTCTCCGACGCACCAGTTCGCGCTACATGCGGGCGCGCACCGAGGTGGGCTACTTGGTGATCCAGGGCCTGCGTGACTACGGTCGAAAGAACATCGGTAAGGAGGAATATGCCGAGCTGCTCAGACGGCTGCCCCCTCACGGAAAAGAGGATCTGAAAAAGGACCTGGACATCGCCCCGGTCTGGATCGCGGACATCATGCGTCGATTGATCGCTGAAGCACCATGAGCGCGCATCCATTCCTCCATTTACCGGAAGCACGGCAACGTTCATTGCTTATTCGTGCCAACAATCTACTCCCCCTCGCGATATCCAGTATCGAGAAGGATGTCTACGTCTGCCTCTTTCTGGAGAAAGTGATGGCACTTCCTGGCATCGGCGAGCATCTCACGTTCAAAGGCGGCACGTCACTCTCCAAGGCGCACAAGATCACGGACCGTTTCTCCGAGGATGTGGATCTGGTAGTTGATCGCCATGTGCTTGGTCTCGCGGAAGATGGCATCCCCGGCGGACATCATTCTCCGAGGCAACAGAAGGAGCGCGCAAAGAAGATCGCGAAAGCCTGTCGAACATGGGCTGCAAATACACTCATTCCCGCCTTACGCACTTCCCTCGCAACTGAACTGCGCAATGGCTCATGGAGCCTCGACCTGAACGCCGACAGCGATAACCATGAGACAGTGCTCTCATTCGGCTATCCCAAGCTTTTCGTACCGGACGGCGAGTACATCCTGGACCATGTGAAGGTGGACCTCGTGGCGAAGGCCGATGCTTGGCCAAGCACAACGATACCTGTGTGCGCTTACGTACATGAGCTCTTCACGGAAGAGTTCGGCGATGGTTCATTCCCAGTCCGCACACTGGAAGCTGAACGCACGTTGATCGAAAAAGCACTGTTGCTTCACGAAGTTCTGGTCCAGCGTCCGGATGGTCCACGTCGTCGATTGGCGCGGCACTACTTCGACCTGTACTTCCTCCATCGCGCCGGTGCAACAACAAAAGCCATCGCCCGAGCTGACCTGTATCCTGCTGTCGTTCAACAGCGCAGCATCTACTACCGCTATCCCGGAGTGGACTACGATGCGCTATTGACAGAAGGCTTCAGCATCATTCCGCAAGGCGCGGCACGTGCTGCTTGGCATAGCGACTACGACGGCATGCAGAGCGATATGTTCTATGGAAACGTGCCAGCCTTCGACGACATCATGACCGCCATGGAACAGTTCCAAGCAACGTTCCGCGAGCATCTTCAACAAACGACATCAGCGCCGAGCAGTCGGCAACACGAACACCCATGAACGCATACATAATCTCCGGTTTCCGTTCCGCCGTAGGCAAAGCGCCCCGCGGCAAATTCCGTTTCACGCGTCCGGATGACCTGGCCGCGCACGTGGTGAACCACCTGGTGGGCTCGGTGCCCGGGCTGGAGCGCGACCGCATCGACGATGTGATCGTGGGCAACGCCACGCCCGAGGCCGAGCAGGGCCTGAACATCGGCCGCATGATCAGCCTGATGGGCCTGAACACCGACAAGGTGCCGGGCATGACGGTGAACCGCTACTGCAGCAGCGGCAGCGAGACCATCGCCATTGCCGCGGCCAAGATCCACAGCGGGCAGGCCGACGTGATCGTGGCGGGCGGCGTGGAGTGCATGAGCCCGATCCCCTTCGGCGGCTGGCGCATCGTGCCGAACGCCAAGGTGGGCAAGGCGCAGCCCACGTACTACTGGGGCATGGGCCTCACCGCCGAGGCCGTGGCGCGCGACTTCAAGGTGAGCCGGGAGGACCAGGACGCCTTCAGCCTGCGCAGCCACGAGAAGGCGCTGGCCGCGATCAGCTCCGGCAAGTTCAAAGACGAGATCGTGCCCTACACCGTGGAGCGCGTGTACCTGGACGCGAAGGAGAAGCGCCAAGTGGAGCAATACGTGGTGGACACCGATGAAGGTCCGCGCGCGAGCACCCTGGAGGCGCTGGCTAAGCTGAAGCCCGTGTTCGACGCGAAGGGCAGCGTGACGGCAGGCAACGCCAGCCAGACGAGCGATGGCGCGGCCTTCGTGCTGGTAGTGAGCGAGCGCATGCTGAAGCAGCTCAATGTGAAGCCGATCGCGCGCCTGCTCTCCTACCATGTGGCCGGGGTGGAGCCGCGCATCATGGGCATCGGTCCGGTGGCGGCAGTGCCGAAGGCGCTGGAGAAGGCCGGGCTGAAGCTGAGCGACATCGGGCTGTTCGAGCTGAACGAGGCCTTCGCGAGCCAATCGCTGGCGGTGGTGCGCGAGCTGGGCATCGACCCGGAGATCGTGAACGTGAACGGCGGCGCGATCGCGCTGGGGCATCCGTTGGGGTGCACGGGCGCGAAGCTGAGCGTGCAGTTGTTCAATGAGATGCGGCGGCGGAAGCAGAAGTATGGGGTGGTGACGATGTGCGTGGGGACGGGGCAGGGGGCGGCGAGTGTGTTTGAGTTGTTGAATTGATGGAGCAGAAGCGGGATAGTGTTTGGGGCGTGCCCCCGCCTCAAATGCAGGCGGGGTCCGGCTTTCCGCTGTACTCCTCGCACGGATTACCGTGCTGCGGGGTGCCGCTCCAATCCGTCACGCGAATACCTATCCGGAACAACCCGGAGTTTACTGCAAATTAGCAGCAGCGTTCATCAATTTCGCCTGAAGCTTCGAGAAACGGCCAAGTTGTTCAGCGGTAAGATTGCTACCAGCGTTCTGCAACTTCGACTGAAGTTCTGTCGCGTTCTCCATCATCGCTGGATATTCAGCGATTGCTGAAGCATCACCGTTCTTGGCGGCTTTCGCAAGTTTGATGTAGTCATCAACGTACTGCTCATAGCTCGTCAGAATGTCGTCCCAATCTTCATCGCCCGTAAGAGCAATGTCACCACTCGACTCAGAATCGCCGGAAGATGTAATTGGACTTGTGTCCTGCTCTTCCATTGACGATGACAACTTCACCTTCTTGGCCTTACCCGGATTCTTTTCCAGTTCGGTATTTCCACTAAGTGAAAATTCCAACCATGCGGTCTCATTTGCTCCGAGTGAAAGAGCCTTCTCGAATGGCTCATAGCCATACTTCTCCAAGTTCGTAGCCAATGGCAAATCTCCTTCTCCCAACATATCAGCAGCGATGCACCACTGGTACTTCTTCCCAGCCCCAACGCCACATACCTGTGCATCATTGGCATCGAATGGCAGAGGCTCGTCCGTTCGCTTTATTTCCACTAGGAGCTTGGTGCCGAAGATCTCTTCACTAACCTTAAGCACTGCCTTTGTCACGATATAGCTCTCCGACAACGTTCCAGACATTGTTTGCTCGACTTCGAGCGGAAAGTCCCCGGCTTGCTTTTTATCGGGATCGGAACTTCCTCCACAGGAAACAGCAAGGGCGGAAACAAGAAGGGCGGCGGACGGCAGCAAGAACTTCATGGATGGATTGTTAACTGGTTCGCACGAAAATATGGGAAGTCGTTCACACAATCACTACAAGGGCACAGACGTAGCTTTGAGAAGCTTGCAAACCACCAGTGAATCACGGCAATCCATCCGTACGTCGTCCAAAGCGCGTTGACGAAGAAGCCATCACTCGTTGAGACCATGACCACCCTTTCACGTACCTGTCGCGCTCTGGCCTGCGCATCAATGATCGCTTGTCAAACGCCCTCGCCGAGTAGCAGCACATCACCCCACGAGATCCACACCGCCGACTACGACCTGATCATCCCCGCCGAGCAGAAAGCCCTGCTGATCCTCTTTCCCTGCTTCAGTTGCGCCGCGACGGATACACGAGCGGAGTCGCGCATCGCGGACACGGCCGCGGCGAACGGCATCGCGGTGCTGATGCTGAACTTCAACCGGCACATCCTGATGAGCGAGGCCGAGCAGCAGGAGGTGATCGGCACGATCGCGGGCGCGGTAGCGGCGCACGGCGTGGATGCGTCGAACACGGTCATCGGCGGCTTCTCCTCCGGCGGCAACGTGAGCGTGCTGCTGGCGAAGGCGCTGCTGCGATCGACCGATCCGCCGGTGCAGCTGAAAGGCGTGTTCGCCGTGGACAGTCCGCTGGACCTGGTGCACCTGTACGAATGCTCGCAGCGCGACCTGGCGAAGACCAGCTTCCCCGAATACAAGGACGAGGCGCGCTACCTGATCGCGTTCCTGGACAGCGCCCTCGGCTCGCCCACGGACAATCTGTCCAACTACGAACGCGCCGCTCCCCTGCTCAACTCGTCCGCGAGCGTGGCGCCGCTGAAGGACCAGCCCATCCGCTTCTACACCGAGCCGGATACGGCCTGGTGGCGCACCCACCGCGACGATGTCTACGAAGAGCTGAACGCCTTTGGGTTGAAGCGCATCCACGATACACTGGTAGCGGTGGGGAATACGCGGGCGGAGTACATCACCACCGAGGGGCGGGGCGTGCAGCATGGGAACAGGCATCCGCACGCGTGGTCGATCGTGGATGAGCAGGAGTTGGTGCGGTGGATCGAGGGGTTGGTGGAGTGAGGCGCTCCACCTTTCGCCTTCCTGTTGTATGTTGTGGAATGCCAAGCGACGAGGAACTCGTCAACGGCCAAGACCAATCCTTCGCTAAAGCTTCGGCTTGCAAATCATGAGCGCCCTGCTTCCTTCCTCCACCCTCTTTGAACAGCACCAGATCCGCAGACTCTACGATGAAGCCACAGAGAAGTGGTGGTTCTCGGTGATCGACATCGTCGGAGCCCTGATCGATCAGCCCGACTACCAAGCTGCGCGCAACTACTGGAAGGTGCTGAAGCACAGGCTGGCCCAAGAGGGAAGTCAACTGGTTACAGATTGTAACCGGTTGAAGTTGCCCGCTGATGATGGCAAGATGCGGGATACGGATGTGGCCAAAGCCGAAACGCTACTACGACTGGTCCAGTCGGTGCCCAGCCCGAAGGCCGAACCCATCAAACTCTGGCTGGCGAAGGTGGGGTACGAGCGCATGCAAGAAATGGCCGACCCGAGCTTGGGCCTTGACCGCGCCCGCGAGCTATGGCGCAAGCACGGCCGCAGCGAGAAGTGGATCCAGCAGCGGATGATGGGCCAGGAGACGCGCAACAAGCTGACGGACTATTGGAAAGAGCACGACATCAAGGAAGGTGAAGAGTTCGCGATCCTCACCAACATCATTCACCAGGAATGGAGTGGTGTGACGGTGAAGGACCACAAGGCGATCAAGGGCCTGAAGACCCAGAACCTCCGCGACCACATGACCGAAGCCGAACTGATCTTCACGGCGCTGGCGGAGATGAGCACCCGGCAGATCGCGGAGACCGAGCAGGCCAAGGGCATGCCGAAGAACAAGGTGGCGGCACGCAAAGGCGGCGGGATCGCGAAGAAGGCGCGGCTGGAGTTGGAGGAGAAGACCGGAAGGCCGGTGGTGTCGGGGAGCAATTTCTTGCCGCCGAAGAAGAAACAGGTCACAAAAGGCAAAAGGAAATGAAAGGAACCCGCACGGTCATTTGTCAAACCCTCGGAACGCTGCTCCTCCTCTCCTGCAACGGCCAACCCGCGAGCAAGGCACCGGTGCTGATCATGAACGATACGGTTAAGATCCCGACCGAATGGTTCCTGAAACTCGACTACCCAGAGCAACTGTGCCACTGGGTGCGCAACATGCACCAGGACAAGAGCGGCACGCTGTGGTTCGGCACCAACCACTACGGGCTGATCCGATACGCGAACGATACGCTGGAGTACCTCGCTGATAGTGCCGGCATCACCTCTGGTCGCATCAACGGGATCGTGGAAGGCGCGGACGGCATCCTGTGGGTCGCTACGGTTGGTGAAGGGCTGTTCAATTACGATCCCTCAGCTCGCCATTCCGCACGTCACGGCTTCAGTCAGTTGACCACGAAGGATGGCCTGTTGCACAACGACATCTGGAGCATGACCATGGGCCGCGATGGCGTGTTGTTGATCGGGACGATGAATGGCATATGCACGTTTGACGGTCGCACCTTCACAACGATCGATCTGCCAGCATCCACAGCGGTGGACTCCTTGGTCCAATTATCGCCCACCCGCATCACATGCATCCTGGAGGACAGCCATGGCAAGATCTGGTTCGGGCGAGATGGTGATGGGCTCTTCGTAATCGACCCGAAGGAGACCGGATCGCCCGGAACGTTCAAGCACTACACCGTTGAGGATGGCCTACCCGACAACAGCGTCTCCGGCCTGATGGAGGACAGCAAGGGTCGGTTGTGGATCGGTACCAACTTCAGTGGCGTGAGCCTCTTCGATCCTTCCGCCGTAACGGAGAAAGGGAACAACGCGTTCACCAACTTCACGAAGGACGGCGTGATCCAAGGGATCGAAGCGGGTGCGTTCCACGAAGACCGGTCTGGGCACATCTGGTTCGCCGCGGAGCACCAGGGTGTTTTCCGCTACGATGGGACGAGCTTCACTAACTACGGCCCCAAGGACGGCTTGAGCTCAGGCGGGATCCTATCCATCATGGAAGACCGGGAAGGTCGTTTCTGGTTCGGTGGTTTCGGTGGGCTCTTCCGGTTCGACCGGAAGACCGAGCGGTTCACGCCGGTTGGGAAGCAGGGACCGTGGAACTAGGACGAGGGATCATGAACAACGCACGAACACCCAGCTCCTTGAAGTCGGCGACCAAAGTTCGATCCGCCAATGCGAATTCGCGCAAGCGGGAAGGAGCGCACATGCACATACCGTTCGCCCTCGCACAAGGCTCTTCGCAGCAGGACCACTTCAGTTACCTGCACTTCACTTCGGGTACCGAACAGCGGGAGACTTTCCCAAGCACGCTCGAATTGCGCGGGCTTCAAACCAGCCGCGATGGTGAGGTACGGGTGCTCGGTCTCGCGGATGGCATCACGCAAGGCCTCGTTGGCCATCAGCGCCGCAACGATAGGTGTACGCACCTTGGCGATGGCGTCCTTCTGTACCGGGTCGATGTAGATGGTGCGCTTGTCGGGGAAGCGGGTGATGCCGTCGTAGTGCAAGGTAAAGCTGCGCTTACCCTTCGAGCCGAGGGCGATGGCTTGGATGATGGCAGATCCGTGCTCGGCTGGCAGATCGAGGAAGCACAGCGTGATGTGCGGCGGCGTGTTGCGCCCGCTGAAGGAACCGACGCGCTCGTGCAACACGGTGCGCCGGCGGTCCACTTTGGCTGCAAGCGCCAGGGATGGAAGGATGGTGAGGAGATAGCGGTGTTTCATCATTCCAAAGTTCCATAACGAGTGTGGTCCCGGCCCGCATTGCCGACCTGAAAGCGCTACGGCACAGCTCAGGCTTCCACCATCCTTGTGCGGGATCCATGGGCGTGCAATGCTTCCTTTGATCCGGCGGCGATCAGGTCCCTCGCGCTACTTTGTCCGACCGATCCCAAGCCCACGGACCGGCGGATAACCCAGCGCTCTATGGATGCCTATGACGTACTGACCTTCCTCAGCGGGCTGATCATCTTCAGCTACCTCTTCGATCTCTTCGCGAAGCGGACGCGCGTACCCTCGGTACTGCTGTTGTTGGCAACAGGCATGGGACTACGGGCGGTGGCGGATTACTGGGGCTTTCAAGCGTTCGATGTGAACCGCATTCTGCCGGCACTGGGCAACGTGGGCCTGATCCTCATCGTGTTCGAAGGTGCGTTGGACCTGACCTATACACCGTCCAAACGGCCCCTGATCCGCAAGGCGTTCCTGTCCTCGTTGTTCCTTCTGCTCTTGACGACGGCCGGGATCGCGTACCTCCTGTTCTTGCTCACAGCGGCCCCATTGACAGCCTGCGTGGCCAATGCAGTACCCCTGAGCGTGGTGAGTTCCGCGGTGGCCATTCCATCAGCGCGTGGCTTGCCCGAGCACGAACGCGAGTTCGTGGTGTACGAGTCCTCCTTCTCGGACATCCTGGGCATCATCCTGTTCAACTTTTTGGTCTCCAACGAAACGTTCGGTGCCGTGGCCTTCGGTCATTTGGGCCTCGAAATAGTCGGTGTGCTTGCGTTGAGCGCTGTATTCTCCATCGCCCTGCTCTGGTTGCTCGGCCGCATCACGCACCACGTCAAGTTCTTCCTGATCCTCGCCATCCTCATCCTGGTGTACGCGGTCGGCAAACAATTCCATCTGTCGTCGTTGGTAGTGATCCTCGCCTTCGGCATGTTCCTCTCCAACGCGGACCAAATGCCGTTCGACTGGTTCCGGCAACGCTTCCTTTACCCTGGCTTCCACAAGGACCTGGAACAATTCCATTCCCTCTCCAACGAGAGCGCCTTCCTGATCCGCACCTTCTTCTTCGTGTTGTTCGGCTTCAGCGTGGTGGCCGGTGCGTTGATCGACACCCAGGCAGCTATGCTTTGCGGGGTGTTGTTATTGGCGATCTATCTCATCCGTCCGCTCTTCATCCGGCTAGCGGTGGGCATGCGCTCCGCAGCGGTGATGTTCATCACCCCGCGCGGGCTCATCAGCATCCTGTTGTTCTTCTCGCTACCGGCCTCATTGCGCATACCCGAGGTGGATACCCCGCTGCTTTTCATGGTGGTGCTGGCCACATGCTTGATCATGGCCATCGGGTTGATCGCCAGCGGAACGAGCCTCCCGCTCGTGGAGAACGGGAACGGGAACGATCAAGCGAAGTAAGAGGCCGACGCGCTGTTCTCACCGCAACTGGAAGCTCCGCACCAGCCCGTACCGCTCGCCGGGCAGCAGCACCCGCTTGAGCAGCACGACCTCGGTCACGTGCTCCGCGCTGGTGTACGTGTGCGGCGCGAGCAGGTCCCAGGCCGCATCGAACTGGTGGGGTTTCTGTCCGGCTGCGAGGGTCAGGTGCGGGTGATCGGTCTCGCGAACGGCCGCGTGCAAGCGGGGATCGGCGGTGAGGGCCGCAACGATGGGCGTGCGCACCACGGCGATGGCCTCCTTCTCCACCGGGTCGATGTAGGTGGTGCGCTTGTCGGGGAAATGGGTAATGCCGTGGTAGTGTAGGGTGAAGCCCGGTTGACCGGTCACACCTCTGGAGATGGCATCAATGATGGCGGGCTCATGCGCGGCGGGCAGGTCCAGGAAGCAGAGGGTGATGTGCGGTGGGTTGTGGCGGCCGTTGAAGGAGCCGATGCGGGCGTGGAGCGCGGTGCGCAGGCGCTCCACCTCGGCGGCCAGGGCCGGGGCGGGCAGGATGGCGAGGAGGAAGCGGTGGAGCGCCATGAGCGGTCAAACTTCACCATGACCGCTTGGAAATTTATTATGCGTGCATAACTTTAACCCGAAGCAACCGTAGAACATCAGGGGCATTTCGATCATCTGATCGTCCGATCCCTGATCAACTGATCGACACCCATGAGCACCGATACGAAAAAAGCCCTGCAGGGCGGCGAGTTCCTGATCCGCGATAGCGAGCCCAAGGACATCTTCATCCCGGAGGAGTTCAACGAAGAACAGGGCATGATCGCCCAGACGGCCACGGATTTCCTGGCCGCCGAGGTGTGGCCGCACCTGGATCGCATCGACAGCATGGAGGAAGGGCTGATGCCCAAGATCCTGGAGAAGGCCGGCGAGCTGGGCCTGCTGGGCATCTCGATCCCCGAGGACTACGGCGGCTTCGGCAAGGACTTCGTGACCGGCATGCTGGTGACGGAGAAGACCGGCGCGGGGCACAGCTACAGCGTGGCGATGGCGGCGCACACGGGCATCGGCACACTGCCCCTGCTCTACTACGGCAACGCCGAGCAGAAGGCGAAGTACGTGCCCAAGCTGGCCACCGGCGAGTGGAAAGCGTGCTATTGCCTGACCGAGCCCGGCAGCGGCAGCGACGCGAACAGCGGCAAGACCAAGGCCGTGCTGAGCCCCGACGGCAAGCACTACTTGATCAACGGCCAGAAGATGTGGATCACGAACGGCGGCTTCGCCGATGTGTTCACGGTCTTCGCGAAGATCGATGACGATGAGAACCTCAGCGCATTCATCGTGGAGAAGGACTTCGGCGGCATCACGCTGAACCCCGAGGAGAAGAAGATGGGCATCAAGGGCAGCAGCACGCGCCAGGTGTTCTTCAACGACTGCAAGGTGCCGGTGGAGAACATGCTGAGCGAGCGGCAGAACGGCTTCAAGATCGCGGTGAACATCCTGAACATCGGCCGCATCAAATTGGCCGGTGCGGCACTGGGCGGTGCGAAGGCCGTGGTGGACCAGAGCGTGAAGTACGCCAACGAGCGCATCCAGTTCGGCAAACCGATCAGCGCGTTCGGTGCGATCCGCCAAAAGCTCGCCGATCAAGCGACCTATTGCTACGTGGTGGAGAGCGCCACCTACCGCTGCAGTCAGGACATGGAGAACGCCATCGAGGCCCTGGAGGCCGGCGGCGCGGACCACGCCAAGGCGCTGCTGAAGGGCGTGGAGCAATACGCGGCCGAAGCCGCCATTCTGAAGGTGGCCGGCAGCGAATGCCTCGACTATGTGTGCGACGAGGGCGTGCAGATCTATGGTGGCATGGGCTACAGCGCCGAGAGCCCCGTGGAGCGCGCCTACCGCGACAGCCGCATCAACCGGATCTTCGAGGGCACCAATGAGATCAACCGCATGCTCACGGTGGACATGCTGCTGAAGCGTGCGATGAAAGGCCAGCTCGACCTGATGGGTCCCGCGCAGAACGTGGCCGCAGAGCTGATGGGCATCCCCGACATGCCGGAGCCGGAGGAGTCACTGCTCGCCGATGAGAAACGCATGGTGGCCAACTTCAAGAAGGCCGTGCTATTGGCCGCCGGTGGCGCCGCGCAGAAGCTGGGCATGGACCTCGCGAAGCACCAGGAGACCTTGATGCACATCGCCGACATGGTGATCGATACCTACCTGGCCGAGAGCGTGCTACTAAGGACGATGAAGCTCGCCGACCTGAAGGGTGCGGCGAACGTGCAAGAGCAGATCGCGATGTGCCAGCTCTACATCCATGACGCCGCCGACCGCATCCACAAGTGGGCCAAAGAGGCGGTATGCAACTTCGCTGAAGGTGATGAGCAACGTGCCATGCTGATGGGAGCGAAGCGCTTCGCGAAGAACACACCGATCAATACGGCGGAACTACGCAAGGCGATCGCGAAGAAGTTGATCGCCGAGGGGAAGTACTGCTACTGAAAGCCGGCGCACAGGCCCACGTCACTGACCGGTCGAATGACCAGCGTCAGCTTTTCCGTGCCATCTTCACGGCAGCTTCACGCCCATGGACGCAACGTTGTTCTACAAGGAGCTTGGCCGCTTGCTGTACGCCATCGCCGCCGCCGACGGGAAGGTGACCCGCAAGGAAGTGGACACCGTGAAGTGGGTGGTGAAGGACATGCTGGTGCCCGTGGAAGCCGGCACTGACCACCACGGCACGGACCAGGCTTTCATCACGGAGTTCGAGTTCGATACGCTCCTGGAACGGACGGCCAGTTCCGAAGAGGCGTATGCCTCCTTTACGGCCTACATGGACCTGCACCGGCACCACCTGCCGAAGGAGCGCCGCGAGCTGATCTACAACTGTGCGGAGTCAGTGGCCCACGCGATGCATGGCGTCAATTCGAAGGAATTGCCGCTGCTCATCGACCTGCACCTGCTGCTGGGCTGAGCTGTCCGGTCATCGCGACCAGGTCATCCATGCTGGTGTCCTCGTCAAGGGAAAGGCACGGCACCGCCACAACGCCATCGGTCTTGCGCAGGTGCTTGCCTTCCACCATCGCCACGTTGCCGGCATCGTCGGACAGGATCAACCAATCCATGCGGCCCGGCGCTACGCCGAGGCTCTGTTCCTCGCCACCGTTGCCCCAGATGGTCACCACCGCATTGCGCCCGCTGCTGATGGCATAGGCCGATGTCCATTTGAACGGCTGGCCCTTCTCGTCCTCGAACCGCGCGATCATCTGTTGCACACGGTCGTAGCTGATGAGCCGGTCGATGTTGCACAAGCCGAAGCCGCTTGCCCAAAGCGATTGCTGTAGGCCCTGGTTGCCCCGCTTCATCATACCGGCCATCATGCGCGCGTGTTCCCGCACGGCGTGGGCATGGAAGTCCGGGCGTTCGATGTCGGCTTCGGTGGCGGTCATAATGGGTTTCGCGCTGCTGTACGCGTACTGGCGGTGCTGCTGGTCTTCAGTGCGGATCTGTTTCGCGCGTATGGCCATGCGGTCATCAAACTGCCGTTCGCGGAGAGCGAGGGCTTTGTCGTATTCCCCCAGACAAGCGCTAAGACCACCGGCATCCTTCAGGCTGGCTTCGGCCAGTTCGGCATCCACGGGCAGATCGATCCACTGCCCGCGGTCCTTCAGGCGGATGGTGAGCTGGCCGGTCTTGTCGTCGTGCACCAAACGCACGTCCTGGTAGTAGTGCCTGCGCGAGAACTGCTTGCTCAATTCCTTGCGGGTGAGCGGTCCATCGTAGGCCCAGTGCATCTTCTTGGGAAAGGCGCGCCATTCCTTATGCTCGATCGCGGAGCTGTGCCAGCGCAGGCGGAAGCCTTGCTTCATGTGGTACGTCTGCCGCCCAGGAAGAAGCTCGATGGAGATGGCCACCCGGCTCCAACCCGGAGGAACGATATTGCCCTTGCGGCGGGCGTACGGCTTGGTGCCCGGCGTGCATGCAGTCGTCCCGCAGTAGTTCTCCTGTTCGGTGCGCTCAGCGAAACGCGACGTGTCCCGATCCCGATCGCGCCAGCGGTAGTTGTATCGGTCCATGTAGCGCGCCACGGCCGCTGATGTCCCGGCAGTGGTCGTGCTGTCCACGGCGAACGGCCCATTGTCCACCCAACCACCGGTGCTTTCATCGATGGTCCAGGTCTTGAAGTCCGGTGCGACTTCCACCGCGGGCGGGAGGTCGTATTCGATGCGCTCGCCCTGTGCCAACTGCAAGGTGCGGCCGCCCTGCGTGGCCAGCAGCTCCACCATGTAGGCGCTTTCCATGTGCTCCACCCCGCTCGCGGTGCGCACGTGCATGGGGATACCGCTGGCCACGGTCTGCCAGGGATCGGTGAAGGCGCGGAACGCAAGGTCCACCTGGCCTTGCACGGGCTTGCCGTCCGCATCGACGATGGCACCCGCATTGATGCGCGCGGTCACACCCTCGGCCGTGGTCCAGCAGACCGGCTGCGAGGCATCCACCGCCGTGCGCTGGAACCGCACGGCAGCACCCGGGATCAGTGGTTGGTACAACGAGGTGCTCTTTTCCAGGGCATCACCACCAAAACCCACCCACTCCACTTCCACGCGGCGGTTCACCAGAACGTCGTCGCTTTCGGATGCCTGCAGCAGCGGCGCCTGCTCGCCCTGCCAGGCAAGCTCGAAGACAACACCCGGCGCGCATGCCTGCAACGCTGCACGCACGGCCTCGGTGCGTCGCTGGCTCAAGTCGATGTTGTATTCCTTGCTGCCCCGCGCATCGGTGTGGCCCATCAAGACCACGCGTTCGGGCGCATCGGTGGCAATGCGGGCGCAGAGATCATTGATCAGCGCTCCTGCCTCGGCATCGATGTGCCAAGAGGCCGTCGCGAAGTTGATGGTAGCACGGCCGGAGCTGCCGGTAGCTGAGCCTTGCGCGGCGGCGGCAACGGCCAGCGCACAGACTGCGGAGAATGTGATGGTGCGGAACATGGCTTGGGGCTGTTGGTGGCGTTGGGGCTATAGAACTCCACGGCCCTAGCGATCCGTATGCCGGGCATTCAGGTCGGTGGCCGAACAGTTCCATGCCTTGAATGCCGACCCCTGGAAAAGGTGACCCGCACCAACGCGCATCTTCGCGCCGATGCACCCGCGCGAGATCCGCATTGCCGAATACACCTACCAGCTACCGGAGGAACGGATCGCACAAGCACCCCTTCCCGACCGCGATGCCAGCAAACTGCTCGTGCTGCGCGAAGGCCGCATCACTGATCGGCTCTTCCGGGACCTGTCCGACGAACTGCCCCCAGGCGCTCTGTTGGTGCTGAACGAAACCAAGGTGGTGCATGCGCGACTGGTCTTCCACAGGCCCACCGGTGCGCGCATCGAAGTGCTCTGCTTGTCGCCCCGCGACGGCATTCCTGTGGAAAGCGCGCTCGCCCAGAAAAGCATCAGCGAATGGCAATGCTTCATCGGCAACGCGAAACGGTGGAAGGAAGGCGAAGTGCTGCGACTCCAAGCGAACGGGATCGAACTCAGTGCGGAACGCGTGGATCAGGAAGTGGTCCGGTTCCATTGGAGCGGCACCATCACGTTCGCTGAAGTGTTGCTGAAGGTGGGGCACGTACCCCTTCCACCCTACATGAAACGCGCCGATGAGCCCGACGATCGCGAGCGGTACAACACCGTTTTCGCCCGGAACGAAGGATCCGTGGCAGCGCCGACCGCAAGCCTGCACTTCACACCGGAAGTTCTTGGTTCGTTGCAGAGGAAGTACATCGGCTTAGCCCGCTTGACCCTTCACGTAGGCGCCGGGACCTTCCTGCCGGTGAAGAGCGAACGCATGGACGGCCATGCTATGCACGCCGAAGAGGTACGGATCCCGCTTGGGGCCTTGGAGCAAGTGCGTGCGCAGATGGGCAAAGCTCCCATCGTGGTGGTGGGCACCACAGCGTTGCGCACATTGGAGAGCGTGTACTGGCACGGTGTGGAACTGATGAACGGTAAGCGAACGGATGCGATGGACGTGCCGCAGTGGGCACCCTACACAGATGAAGCGTACCTACCAACGGCGTCGGAAGCGCTCGATGCCGTCATAGCGCAGCTGAAGGCGAACGGTGGCTCAACGCTCACCGGCCGTACGCAGATCCTCATCGCACCGGGTTACCACTTCCGCTTCGCCGATGCGCTCGTCACCAACTTCCACCAACCGCAGAGCACATTGATCCTTTTGGTCGCGGCCTTCGTGGGAGAGCAGTGGCGCACGGTGTACACGCACGCCATGGCCCATGGCTACAGGTTCCTGAGCTACGGCGATGGATCACTCCTGTGGAGGAACCGCGGTTGATCACGACAACGTCTCCTCCGCGTTGCGTGCGATCACCTTGCTGAGCCGGTCCATGGGCAGGTCGTTCGTGTCCTCGCCGAACGGATCCTCGATCTCCTCCGCGATGAGTTCAAGGCTGCCGAGCACGTAGAAGATGAACATCACCACCGGTACGGCGATCCATCCGAGCGAGAAGACATAGCCCAATGGCAGTGTGAGCACGTAGAGCACGATGAACTTCTTGATGAAACTGGTGTAGCTCCAAGGGATAGGTGTGTTCTTGATGCGCTCGCAGGCACCGCAGATATCGAGGAACGCGTTCATGTCCGTGAGCAAGGCCAATTGCTGCATGTCGCTGATCTTTTTCTCGGCCACCAACCGTTGTACCCGGCGCTGCATAAGGCTCACCACTTGCGTGGGCACGTGCTTGCTGCGATCGAAGTCGGGGATCTCGGGATGCGGCGCCGAATCGAGCTCGAGCCTGGTTTTCTCCTGCAACAGGTGCGTGCGCAGTTCACCGGCGAACATGCCAATGCACTTGGCGAAGAAAGAACGTGTGCCATGGTCCACAGGGTCAACGAGCGCATCGAGCTTCACGGCCAGGTTCCGGCTCACGTTCACCAAACTGCCCCACAGCTTGCGCCCCTCCCACCAACGATCGTAGGCCGTATTCGTGCGGAACACCAGCAGTAGACCGATGACCACGCCCAACAAGCTGTGCATGGTGGGCAGGTTCTTCACCCGGCTGTCGTCGCCGAGCTTCAGCCACACCAGGTCGACATAGGCCACCGCCGCGCTGAACAGGCCGACACCGACCACGAACGGCAGCATCTTCCTGAACGTGTCGGCTTTGTGGAACTGGATGACGGGCTTGAGCCAGTTGCGGGTATCGTAAGCGCGCATGGTGCACAGGCAGGTTGGGGCCGCGCAAAGATGCCGCTCCGGAAGTCGCGGAAAACAGCCCCGGCTCTCCACAGGACGACGTTGGCTACACGGGGAACACCGTTGGGCAGGCCGCTCCGGCCCCGGGTAGTTTAGCGCATTCACTATGCGCATGCAGAAGATGCTACGAGCACTGTTGGGGGGGGCCGCACTATTGGTACTTGGATCGGCACATGGGCAATGCACGGCCAATGCCGGTCCGCCCAACGTGAACATCTGCGCCGGGGGGCCGCAGCAACTGAACGGCTCGGCCAACGGTGGCCAGCCGCCGTACACCTACCAATGGGCTCCTGCGGCCGGACTGAGCAACCCGAACATTGCCAACCCCATCTGCACCGCCACCACCACGACCACCTATACGCTCACCGTAACCGATGACAACGGTGTGCAATGCACCGATGACATCACGGTGACCGTACTTCCCACGGCTGACGCGACGCTCACCAGCAGCAATGCGCTCTTCACGGTGTTCAACGGCGTGCCCACGTTCTACAAGTGCTCCGCGAACCCCAGCTCTTTGTACTTCTTCGACTTCGGTGGATCGGCCACCGCAGGTGCATCGCATACCATCAACTGGGGTGACGGCTCGCCCAACTACACGGCGACAGGGAACACTTGGCCCACACAATCGCACACCTACAACCAAGGGATCTACACGATCACGTACACGATCACGCAGGGCAACGGCTGCAACGACACGCAGACGTACAGCGTGTTCCTGGGAACGAACCCGGCCGGTGCCTTGGTGAACCCCGGCAGTACGAACGGCTGCGGTCCTCTCACGCTCACCTTCCCCATCGTTGGATGGACCACCAACACGCCCGGCACCATCTACACGGTGACGTTCAACGACGGCACGCCACCGATCGTGTACAGCCATCCGCCCCCGGCGTCCATCACACACACCTTCGCCATCGGTAGTTGCGGCACCACCAGCACCGACGGCATCAACACCTACACGAACAGCTTCTCGGCCAACATCCTCATCGAGAACCCGTGCGGAACAAGCGGCAGTACCGTGCTGCCCATCACGGTGAGCCTTGCCGGTCAGAGCGGCTTCACCATCAGCCCGAACGACACGGCCTGCGTGGCGACCACCGTGACGTTCACGAGCACGAGCACGGGCAACGAGATACAAGGGGCCGTGTGCGACCTCACCCCTGCCCTGCTCTGGAGCATCGCACCCGCCGCAGGCTGGACGATCAGCAGCGGATCGCTCGGCAATAACAATGGCTTCATTGGTCCCACCTACGATCCCAGCAGCTGGCTCACCGGCAGCCAATCGCTCGGTATCAACTTCAACACGCCGGGCACGTACGCCGTAACGCTCGTCACGGGCAACTCATGCGGCGGTGACACACTTGTGCAGTCCGTCTGCATCGAAAGCCCGCCGGTGCCAGCGTTCACGATGAACCCGGTGCTGGGCTGCGCACCCTTGCTGAGCCTTACGGACAACACCAGCACCAGCCCGAACAGTTGCTTGACCCGCTATCAGTGGAACGCTGTCTTCAATGGTGCACCGTGCGGTGGCGCTGGTACATGGAACTACGCGGGCGGCACCTCGGCCACCAGCTTCGAACCGCAGTTCAATTTCACCAGTCCGGGAAACTACACGGTGACGCTGCAAGCGATCAACTCGTGCGGCACCTTCCCTGTGAACCAGTCCGTCACCGTTGGTTCGCCGCCGCAAGTGGTGCTGAACCCGTTGCCGCAGATCTGCGAAGGCCAGAGCGTGACACCGTCCGCGACGTTCACGCCGTGCGGCAACCCCATCACCAGCTACAACTGGACGATGACAGGCGGCAATCCGGCCACCGCAAACACGCAGAACCCCGGTAGCATCACCTACAACACGGCTGGCAGCTTCACGGTGACCGCGAGCGCAACCAACTCGTGCGGCACCGCCAGTGACAGCGAACCGATCACCGTCATCGATACGCCACCCGCGCCCACGGTGCTGCCAGCAGCGATCACCTTGTGCGCAGGCCAGACCTTGAACCTGAATGCCACCACCGTGCCCGGCGCCACATTGAGTTGGACAGGTCCCGGAGGATGGAGCGCGAGCGGTGGCACGCCGAGCATCGCGAACATCACCGTCGGCCAGGGAGGCATTTACACTGTCACCTCAACATTGAACGGGTGCACCGGACCGAGCAGCACGGTATCCGTGACCGTGAACACCGCGCCTGCGATCAACATCGCCGTGAGCGACCCCGTGATCTGCGTGGGCGATGCGGTGACGTTGACGGCCAGCGGCAGCAGCAACTACACCTGGACGGCCAATGGTGCACCCGCCGGGAGCGGCACCACCATCAACGTTTCCCCAACGGTGAACACGACCTATGTGCTCACGGCGACGCCGGGGGGCGGCTGCCCCGGCACGGCGAGCACCTTGGTGCAAGTGAACCCCTTGCCCGCAGTGAACGCCGGACCCGACGTAACCCTTTGCGATCAACCCATCGGTGTTCAGCTGGTTGGTTTCTCGCCTGCCGGTGGTACTTGGAGCGGTAGTCCGAACGTGACTTCCGGCGGCCTCTTCACCCCGAACGGTGCGGGCACGTTCAACCTTACCTACACCTACACCGATGCCAACGGCTGCGTGAACAGCGATCAGATCACCGTGACGGTGAACCCGCTGGGCGCTCCCGCGAACGCGGGTCCGGATGAAACGCTCTGCGTTGGTGATCCTGCGTTGCAACTGCCGCTCACACCGGGCGGTGGCACTTGGAGCGGCAGTCCGAACGTGACGGCCGGCGGTCTCTTCACGCCGATCACAGCAGGCAGCTTCGTGCTTACCTACACCGTTGGTGCTGGCACCTGCCAAACGACCGATGCCATGACGGTAACCGTGAACGCGCTGCCCGTGGTGAACGCAGGCCTCGATCAGACCGCATGCACGAACGGAGCGACGATCACCTTGAACGGAACGCCAGTTGGTGGCACCTGGACCGGACCGGGCCTAACAGGCAGCACATGGGATCCCGCAACCGCTCCGCTCGGCGCGAACAACCTCACCTACACATACTCCAACGCGAACGGTTGCACGGCGAGCGATGCGATCATGATCACTCTGTTCGCCGCGCCGGTAGTTGATGCAGCAGGGCCTTGGACCTTGTGCGATCAGCCGGGCAGCACGCAACTCACGGGTGCGTTGCCGGTGGGCGGCACCTGGAGCGGTCCCTTCATCACACTTGCTGGCAGTTTCGGCGGTAGTGGCGTGGGCTCGTTCACCGTGTACTACAACTACACGGATGCGAACGGGTGCAGTGGCATCGACAGCACGGTGATCGATGTGGTGCCCGTGCAGAACCCCGCGAACGCCGGTCCTGACGAACACGTTTGCGAGGGCGATCCTCCTTTCGGCTTGGCCAGCATGCCTCCCGGGGGCACATGGAGCGGCAGCATCTACGTGGCCGCAAATGGAACGTTCACGCCGAGCGTTGCGGGAACGTACGTCCTCACCTACTCCGTCGGCAACGGGAGTTGTTTGACAAGCGACCAGATGGTGGTGACGGTGGACCCTCCACCGACAGTGACCGCGGGCAATCCTGCGAGCTTCTGCGTTGATGATGCGGCCACGCAGTTGAACGGTACACCGGCAGGCGGCACTTGGAGCGGCACCGGGGTCGCGCCCGGCGGAAGTTTCGACCCCGCCCTTGCGGGAGTTGGTCAACACACGCTCACCTACAGCTACACCTCGCCGATCGGCTGTTTCAACAGCGCCACCGTGGTATTGACCGTTAACCCGCTGCCCGTAGTGGATGCGGGTCCTCCGATCGTCTTCTGCGACCAGCCCTTCCCGCAGCAGATCACCTCCGGCACACCGGTGGGCGGCACGTGGTCAGGACCGAACGTCACCGCAGGCGGTTCGTTCACCCCGAACGGCGTCGGTACGTTCTCGCTCACCTACACCTACACCGACGCGAACGGTTGCACCAACAGCGACAACCTGCAGGTGGATGTTGTGCCGATCGTGAACCCGGCGACCGCTGGTGCGGACATCGGCATTTGCGTGGGTCAACCTGCGTTCCAATTGGCCGGTTCGCCGATCGGCGGTACATGGTCCGGCACGCCGCTGGTGACACCTACAGGCACGTTCACGCCCAGTGTTGCGGGTGTGTACACGCTTACCTACACCGTGGGCACCCTGACCTGTCTCACCAGCGACCAGATGACGGTGACCGTATTCCAGCTGCCCACACCGGCCATCACCAGCGTACCGAACGTTTGCGTGGACGGCGGCGTGCAAGTGATGGTTGCGAACCCGGTTGGTGGCACCTGGAGCGGTGCCGGTGTCATCGATCCGAACGCAGGTACGTTCGACCCGGCACAACTGGCCCCTGGCGCGTACAACATCACCTACACCTACACCGATGCGAACGGCTGCACGAACAGCACTGCGGCCATCGCTGACGTGAACGCCTTGCCTATTGCGGCGTTCACCAATGACCCCATCGCCTGTCTCAACGCGCCGTTCCAATTCACGGACCTGAGCACAGGAGCGAGCAGTTGGCAATGGACCTTCGGTGACGGCGGTAGTAGCAACCTGCAGAGCCCGCAGTACACCTACACCGCGCTCGGGCAATACACGGTTACCCTCGTTGCAGGCACCGGCGCAGGTTGCGACGACACCACCAGTGTGAACATCGACGTTTGGGAGCCGCCCTACCCCGCGTTCACGGTTGCTCCTGACAGTGGTTGCGGGCCGCTCACGGTTGCGTTCGACAACCTGAGCACCGGCAACATCACCGGCTTCAACTGGGACTTCGGCAATGGTATCACCAGCAATGCGCAGTTCCCCGCGCCGATCACCTACCAACCGAGCATCATCGCCGACACTACTTATGTAATCACCCTTACCGCGAGCAACGTGTGCGGCGATGTGGATGCCGTGGACAGCGTGCAGGTTATGCCCGCACCGACGGCCATCTTCGGAACGGACTACAGCCAAGGCTGCTCGCCGTTCACCCCGAACATCGCCAACATCAGCATTGGCCTGCCCGATACGTACTCCTGGGATTTCAGCGATGGCACCACCAGTACCACGGACGATGCGCTCTTCACGCACACGTTCTTCACCGACACGGTGCCTACCACGTACACCATCACGCTCATCGTGGCGAACGAGTGTGGCAGTGATACCACCACTCAACAAGTCACGGCGTTGCCGAACACCGTCACCGCGTTCTTCAACACGGACCCTGCGGCAGGCTGCTCACCGCTCACCGTTGACTTCACGCAGTTCACCAGCGGGGCAACCTTCACCAGTTGGGACTTCGGCGATGGCAACGTGAGCGCGTTGCAGAACCCGAGCCACACCTTCTTCGCCGGTGCGAACGACACCACGTTCACCGTGACGCTCTTCGCCAACAACGGCTGCAGCTTCGATACGGCCTACGCCACCGTGACGGTGTTCGCACAACCCATCGTCGGCTTCACCTATGCCCCCGACAGCGTTTGCGTGAACGTGCCGTTCCAATTCACCAACACGAGCCAGAACGCCGCCAATTACATCTGGGACTTCGGCGATGGCAACGGCAGCAACCTCACCGACCCGCAGCACAGCTACACCACCAGCGGCGTGTGGCCGGTGATGCTCACCGCGACAAGTCTGCTGAACGGCTGTGTGGACAGCGTGACCGTGCCGGTGACCGTGATCACGAGCCCCGTGGTGTCCATCGGTGTGGTGCCGCAGTTCGGCTGCATGGCGCTCGATGTGCAGTTCACGAACGCCACCACGAACGCCGTGTTCTACAGTTGGGACTTCGACGATGGCAACACCAGCGGTTTGCAAACACCCTCACACACATTCGCGAACGACGGCACCTACCTCGTGCAGCTCATTGCCGAGAACCTCAGTGGCTGCAGCGATACCGGCTACACGCAGGTGAACGTGTATCCCCTGCCGGATGCGGCGTTCACGTTTTCGCCGGGCCTCAGTTGCACCTCGCCGGTGGACGTGCAGTTCGACAACAACAGCAGTGGCGCCATCGGTTTCCAATGGGGTCTGGGCAACGGCCAAACGACTGCTCTCAACGACCCTGTGGGCACATACAATTCGCCGGGCACCTATACCATCGAACTAGTTGCCTTGAACCAATACGGCTGCACCGATACTGCCACGGCCGACTTCACCGTGTACCCGACCCCGGTTGCCGACTACACCGTGGAACCGAACCCTGCGTGCGCCACCTATCCTGTGCAGTTCACCGACCACAGCCTGAACAACAGCATCTGGGAATGGAGCTTCGGAGATGGTGGCGGCAGCACCGCTGAGGATCCCGTGCACACATACATGCAGGCGGGGATCTATGATATCACCCTCATCGTGGGGGGCGCAGGTGGATGCACGGACACGTTGTTGGTGGAGGACGGCATGGTGGTGAACCCGACACCCATTGCCGAATTCGGATGGGACACCCTGCTGACGCTCGACAATGCCCTGCAGTTCGACAACCTCAGCCTGGGCAGCGTGCAGTGGTGGTGGGACTTCGGAGACGACGAGACCTCCACCGAGTTCGAACCCGTGCACCTGTTCCCTGCGGACGGTGGACCGTTCGTGGTGTGCCTGGTGGCCGAGAACGCTTTGCAATGCCCTGACACTGTTTGCAAAGTGATCAACGTGCCGGGTGATCTAGGCGCATACGTGCCGAACGCGTTCACCCCTGACGGCGATGGCTTGAACGACGGTTTCCGTCCCAGCATGGTCGGTTTCGACACCGATCGCTGGAACTACCGCTTCATGATCTTCGACCGCTGGGGCCAGCTCTTCTTCGACACCAACGACCGCAGCGCCGAATGGGACGGCACCTTCGGTGGCCAGCAAAGCCCTGTGGACGTCTACGTCTGGAAGGTGTTCATGAGCACTGTGGGCGACGAGCGCAACTGGACCGGGCACGTGACGTTGGTGCGGTAGTTCCGGAACCGTAAGTCAGGTCTGCGCCGCCCGGTCAGCCTACTTTCGCGCCGCCGTTGCCGCATGGGACGGACAAGCATGAGCGGACTGGACAGGATCGAGGATGCCGTGGCCGATATCAAGGCAGGCAAAGTGGTCATCGTCGTGGACGATGAGGACAGGGAGAACGAAGGAGACTTCATAACCGCAGCGCGCAACGCCACACCGGAGGTCATCAACTTCATGGCAATGCACGGGCGCGGGCTGATCTGCGCGAGCCTCACCGAGCAGCGCTGCAAGGAACTGGAGCTGGACCTGATGGTCCGCGACAATACAGCGCAGTACGAAACGCCGTTCACCGTGAGCGTTGACCTCAAAGGCCACGGCACCACAACCGGCATCAGCGCTAGCGACCGGAGCAAGACGGTGCTTGCGCTCATCGACCCGAAGACTAAGCCCAACGAACTGGGCCGCCCTGGCCACATCTTCCCGCTGAAAGCCCGCGATGGAGGCGTGCTGCGCCGCACCGGCCACACGGAAGCAACCGTTGATCTGGCGCGCCTCGCAGGGTTCGAGCCGGCCGGTGTACTTGTGGAGATCCTCAATGAGGACGGCACCATGGCCCGGCTGCCGCAGCTGCGCGAGATCGCCAAGCGCTTCAACTTGAAGCTTGTTTCCATTGCAGACCTGGTCGCCTACCGCCTGCGCACCGAACGCTTGGTCGACCGCTTGGTGGAAGTGCAACTGCCCACCGAGCACGGCGATTTCAAGCTCATCGCGTTCAAGCAGACCACCACCGGCGAGGAACACCTGGCATTGGTGAAAGGCGAGTGGAAGGAAGAGGAACCGGTGCTGGTGCGGGTGCACAGCAGCTGCATCACCGGCGACGTGTTCGGCAGTTGCCGCTGTGATTGCGGTCCGCAGCTGCACGCCGCCATGCGCGCCATCGAGCGCGAGGGCCGGGGCGTGGTGGTGTACATGCACCAGGAAGGGCGCGGCATCGGGCTCATCAACAAATTGAAGGCCTACAAGCTGCAGGAAGAAGGCCACGACACCGTTGAAGCGAACAAGCTTCTGGGCTTTGACAGCGACGCACGCGACTACGGCGTGGGCGCGCAGATCCTAAGGGACCTGGGCGTGCAGAAGATCCGCTTGCTCACCAACAACCCCAAGAAACGCTCCGGCCTCATTGGTTATGGTCTGGAGATCGTGGACAACGTGGCCATCGAGGTGCAAGCCAACGACCACAACCGTGGCTACCTGCTCACCAAGAAGCTGAAGATGGGGCACGATCTGAGGATCGAGTGATCACGTTCTAGTCGAACACCACGTCCTTCGCACTGCGCCGGAACACGTTGCGCACTTTCTGCCAGAACTCCGGCAAACTGTTGAACTCCTCCCGGTAGGCCACGCCAGCGCCTTGGGTGGTGGGCGCCTGGTCCACCTGGTTCAGGTTGCGGTCGTTGCTCACGCTGAAGGCCTTCAAGCGGAGCTTCCCATCGGCGGTGAGCAGGTATTCCACTTGGAAATCGCCGATGAGCGCGTTCGTCTGGGCGGCATTGGTGTTGCCGTACAGCACGCCCACATTGGTACTGAGCAGCAAGCGTTCGTTGAGCAGCGCCGTGCTCAATGCCAGCGCCACTTCATCCTGCGACACATTGGAGCCCGGTCGGTAGTTCACACCGAGGTCAACATCGCTGCTCAGCTTGCTGAGCCAGTTGCTCACCTGATTGCTGAGCAGTTCGCTGGCCGTGGTACCGGCCACATTGCTGCTGCTGCCGCCCACCTGGCCGTAACTCTCGGGTGTGTTGAACTTGTTGAGCACGATAAGGAAGAACACCTGCCGGCTCAGCTCGTCCGGATCGGAAAGTGCGCTGCGGACCTGGGCCTTCTCGTTCTCATCGGCGCGCGGCAGCTCAATGCCGTAGTTGATCTGCGGGTTCATGAGCTTGTCCTCCAAGTGCATCACCACATCCACCGGCACCCGGTTGCGGTATGCCTCGCGGTTCTCGCGCATGATGTCGTACAACGGTGCGCTCAGACGGTACACCGCACGCAGGTCGAGCTGCGCGTCGAACGGATCGCCGAACCATGTGATACGGCCGCCCGGCACCAATGAGAACTGCTTGTTGACCAGGTTCCTCAGGGTGAACAGGTAGTCCCCTTCCGTTACCTCCAATCCGCCGTTCATCCTGAATTCGCCGCTGGGGCTGACCGTCATCTCCATATCGCCACGCGTGCGCGCACTCAGCACGTCACCCACGGTTGGATCGAAGATGAGCTCGAATCGTGCGTCCGGCGTCACTTTCACTTTCATCTCCAAGCCGATGCCAGTGAGGTCTATGGCTTCCTGGGCCGCGATCGCAGCGCTGTCGGCACTGACGAAGCGGATGAAGTCCACACCGCTCACCTCGGTGCTGCCGCCCAACGGGAATTTGATATCGGTGCCGCGCTCGGTGGTGGCGTCAACGTAGATCCACAAACGGTCCAGGTACCCGCTGATGCCCACGTCGCCACTGGCATAGGCGCGACCGAAGTAGAGCGGGTTCATCGCAGCGGTGGTGTTCATGCACAGCATGCGCTGCATCTCCACGCTCACGTCGAAGTTCCAATCCTTGAACCCGTTGTGCAGGATCGTGCCGTTCGCGAAACCCTGGTTGCCTTCTTCGTCGATCACTTCCACCCGGTCGATGGCGAACATGGTCGGCGTCACGTTCACAGCGTGCGTGAAGTGGTAGCTCGTGTTGAGGTAGTCGATGCGCATGCCGGCGTCATCCAGTTGCAAACGGCCATTGGCTTGCGGTGCAGCGATCGTTCCCGTGATGTCCACCTGGCCGGTGACCTTGCCTTGGATATCGCTCAAGCCCTCTTCGATGAACGGGTTAACGAAGGACAGGTCGAGGTGGTCGAAGCGGGCCTTGATGTCCAGTTCCTCGGCTTTGCCGGGGGCCACGGTTCCGGTGAAGGCCATTGCGTCCACCAAGCCGGTACGCAACGAACCGTTCACGTCCACCTCGCGGTCGGTGTTGTCCCATGAAGCCGCGAACCGCACATCGCCGAGCGGCTTGTCGCCAATGGCCATGCTGTCTATGCACAGGTAACTGAGCAGGAACGGCGAGCGGTAGAGATCGAACACACGGCCGTCTCCTTCGATTTTACCATGCAGTTCCGGGCCTTCGAAGAAGGGCATCACGTTCTCCAAGCGGACATTGTCGAGAGCGAAGGCCATGGGCAGGCTAGCGTCATAACTGAGGTACCCGTCCAGCATCACATCCTGCCCTTCGTTGCTCAGCACGAGCGAGTCCACGCGCACAGTTGAAGTGTCGATGCGGATATGCGCGCTCGCGTCGTTCGTCCAGATGCCTCGTCCGAAGAACAGGCGGCTGGGAAAAAGGTCGAGGTCAACGGACTTCGGGCTCTCGACCATGCCCACCACGTTCAGTTCGCCGTTGGTGCCCGTGCTGCTGGCATCCCAATCAGCGGTCAGCTCCACTTCGTCCTGATAGGCCTTGCCGCTCACGCCGATGCCGCCGATCCACGTGCTGTCGCCAAGCGACTGGCGTGCACTGCGCAAGCTGAAGGCCAGGACATCCAGCGTCTTGTCGGCAATGACCACCACGCTATCGCCACTGAATGTTCTGTAACGCAACCGGGGCAAACTGGCGGAGAGCCCAAGATCGAAGGTGCTGGTATTCAAGTACCCGTTGATCACACTGCCGTTCGCCACTTCCAGGTCCGGAGCCACCAGACCGAGGATCGTTCCGGCGTCCTTCACCTGCACCACGAACGAGAAGTCCTGTTTCTTCTGCTTGAAGCGCACTTCCTCCTCCAAGCTGGGGAAGACACTGTACACCACGCTCTTCAGGGCATCGGGCAATTGCGTGGGCAGGAACTCGCCTTCCACTTCGGCATCAGCGAAATCGCTGCGTAGCTGCAGTAGTGGTCGTCCGTTGCGCCGGTCGCTGCGCAGTTCGATATCGCCAAGGTCGTGGTCGCCATCGGCCGTGCAATAGCTCAAACCGTCCACCATGATGTAACCCTTCAGGCTATCGGGTGCAAACGTTCCGGCGGCCCGCACCTCGGCGGAAGCGACATTGTATTTGTCGGTGGGCAGCAATCCCAAGGCTCTCAGGTCAGCGTGCGCAACAGTGCTGTGGAAGTCCACCTTCGGCCATCGCCCGCGCAGATCGGCCAGCCCTACGAAGTCGAGCTGCAGCTTGGGGTCGTTGATGCGGGCAGCCCCGTTGAACAGGTTGCGTTGCAAGGTGCCGTTCACATCGATCCCTGTGATCTCAACACCGTTGAAAACGAACGATGGCACGCGCCCGATCAGCTCGCTCTTCATGGTGCGCACGTCCTTGCCGCTTGCGTGCACTTCCAGATCGCTGGTGATGGGCCCCACGAGGTTGTCGTTCACCAACCGCCCCAGGTCGAAGGCTTCGGTGGCCAAGCGGCCGTTCGCACCGAACACATTGGTGAGCGTGTCGCGTTCGAAGCTGAGCGCCATGCCCAGGTTGCCGATGTCCGTCCGTGAGCGGCCGCGTGCCGTGAAGCTGTTGAGGAAACCCGTGAAGTTGCCGCGGAAACCGATGTTGCCCATGCGGGCCACCTCAACTGGCACGTCGATGGTGCGCTGCTCGATGAACGGCGGTTGCGGGAGTGTGGCGATATCGGCGGAATTGGTGTTCAGGTCCTCGACGTCGATGACCATGAAGGTGCCACGGATATTTGGCAGCCCGCTCAGTTCGCCGCGGCCTTTGAAATGGCTCTGTTGCCCGAACCACAGGTCGATGTCACGGCCCTTCAGTTCGCTCACCGTGCCTCTGAACCTTCCCTTGAGCGTTACAGGCAGGTCCACCCCACGAAGCTCCGAGGTGAACCACGCGATGTCCGCGAACTGCAACCGCGAGCTGTCCAGGTCGAGCCGCATGTGCACGCTGTCCACGAACTGGTTGTACGCCTTCCAGTTCGGCGAGGTGAACTTCAATTGGCCTTTGACATCGCTGCGAGGTGTGCGCAAATGCATGTCATGCACCTTGATGCCCCGGCCGCTCACGGTGGCCAGGCCGCTCAGGCCATCAACCCGCAACCCGCTCTTCTCGCTCAGGTTCACGGTGCTCAACAGCGCCACGATGCTGTCGCCGGCCACACGCAGGTCGGTGCCGATCACATTGGCATCGGGGATGTCGATGTGGCTGAAATCGACGATGAGCGGCTCAGGCTCGTGGTTGCCGCTATTGAAGGTGAAGTTGAAGCCCGTTACGTTGAACCGGTCCACGGCTATGGTCCATTCCGGCGCTGCCGTGGTGTCCTCCGGACTGCTCCCCAACTTGTCGATGAGCTGCTCCAGATTGCTCCGGTGGTCGCCTTTCTTGGTATCGAGCCTTAACCGGATGTCGTCCACGTCCACTTGGCGAGCGGTCACCCGATGCGTCCGCGGGTGCAAGCGCCAGCGGTTGAGCCGCAATACGCGCGCATGGATGAGCGTGTCGCCGTGCAGGTCCTCAACGTACAGCCCATGCAGCCTGATGGTGCTGAACGGACGGATCTCCACCCGGTCCACCCGGACAGTGGCCCCCAAAAGCCCGGACGCCTCACCGCTGGCCCACTGCGCGAGCAATGTTTGCACGCCGGGCATGAAAAGCAGCCCGATGCCAATGACAAGCAACAGCAACAGGATGAGCACGGTGCGAACGGCGAAGCGCAAGAAGCGCTTTAGGATGCGGGCCGTTTTTTCCACTCCGTTGCCTTTCGCAGGGAAGGGACAAGAACCGGACCTTCGCGGCCGGTTGCAGCCCTCCGGCCAAAAGTAGCCGCCCCGCCTTGCCCGCCCCCGCCCCGGTGATCATCCTCGGTATCGAGAGCAGTTGCGACGAAACCGCGGCCGCAGTGCTTGTGGACGGTTCGGTGCGCAGCAACATAGTGGCCGGGCAAGCCGTGCATGCCCAATGGGGTGGCGTGGTGCCGGAACTGGCCAGCCGCGCGCACCAGGAGAGCATCGTACCTGTTGTGCACCAAGCGTTGCAGGAGGCCGGGGTAACGCCGCGCGACCTGTCCGCCGTGGCCTTTACGCAGGGGCCCGGGCTCATCGGCGCCCTGCTCGTGGGCTCGTGTTTCGCCCGCAGCATGGCCCATGCCCTGGGCAAGCCGCTCATCGCAGTGGACCACTTGAAGGCACACGCCCTTGCCCACTTCATCGAGGACGGCGACCACCGCGCCAAACCCACCTTCCCCTTTCTCAACCTTACCGTGAGCGGTGGCCACACCCAATTCGTGGTGGTACGCTCGGCTATCGATATGGAGTTGATCGGCACCACCCTGGATGATGCCGCCGGCGAGGCCTTCGACAAAGGGGCTAAGTTGCTGGGCCTGCCCTATCCCGGTGGTCCGCTCGTTGACAAACTGGCGATGCAAGGCGATGCCTCGCGGCATGCGCTGTCGCTGCCCAATTTGCCGGGTCTTGAGATGAGCTTCAGCGGATTGAAGACCGCCTTCCTCAACCTCGTGCAACGCGGGGTGCAGAGCGACCCGGGGTTCAAGACCAAAGAACAAGCCCACCTGTGCGCCGCGCTGCAACACGCCATCATCCGCGTACTGGTGAAGAAGACCCGCATGGCGGTTGACCATACCGGCATAAAGCGGGTGGCCATCAGTGGAGGCGTGAGCGCGAACAGCGGATTGCGCGCCGCCCTTTCCGCGGAGGCCACGGAGCGCGGTTGGGAATTGTTCGTTCCACCCCTTGCCTACTGCACCGACAACGGCGCCATGATCGCCATGGCCGGACACTTCCTGCTCGCTGCCGGCCAAGTCACCGCGTTGGACGTGGTGCCGAAGGCCCGGTTCATTTGAGGTGTATCCCGATCCTTCAAAACTCGTAGGACGGCACCATTTCTGCCCCATGCCCGGCCTCTACTTTCGTCCCATGTTCCGACGGTTCTTCAGCTCCGCTTTCGTGCTTACCAGTGCCCTTGCGCTCACCGCGCAGGATGCCCAGCGCCTGATCGCGCAGGGCGACAGCGTACTGGCGTTGGGCAAGCCGCAGAAGGCCGTGGAATATTTCGACAAGGCGGTGAAGGCGCAAGCCGACGCACGCAGCCTGGCCGCACGCGCCAGTGCTTGGTATGCGTTGGACCAGCCCAGTAAGATGCTCGATGACCTGGACCGTGCATTGAAGCTCGACAGCATTTCCCCCGAAGCGAACTATCAGCGGGCGCTTTATGCTATGCGCGGCCAGAGTTGGACCACTGCCGACATCCATGCGGACAAGGCCGTACGCCATGCAGCCCGGGAGCCCCTGCGCTCACAGGCACTCATTGTGCGGGGCGAGGCGCGGGCTGAAATGAAACGTCACAGTGCTGCATTGGGCGACTTGGAGGAAGGCTTGCGCTTGGTGCCCAATGACGCGGCCGCACTGCGTGTGCTAGCCCGCCTTTACGACCAAACGAAGCAATTCGAGAAGGCGCTGAACACGCTTGATCACTTGATCCGGCTTGAGCCCAAGGACATGGGCCACCTCGTGAACAAAGGCTTCGAACTGGCGCAATTGGGCCGGCACCCCGAAGCGCTCACCGTCTATGACGAGGCAGCCAAGTTCGATGCCGAAGAGCCCGTCCTGCTGAGCAACCGCGCCTACAGCCTGATGGAACTGGGCCGCAACGATGAAGCCTTCAAGGAGGTGAAGAGGAGCTTGGCGCGCGATCCGGGCAACCCCTTCGCGCTTCGGACACGTGCCGTGCTATGGTTGCGCAAAGGCGAGCGCGGAAAAGCGTGTGAAGATCTCCAGCTGAGCAAGGCCATCGGTCCCGGTCCGGAGGTTGATGCGCTCATTCTTGAGCACTGCGGCGGTGCAACGCCACGTCGCTGAACGCTCAGATCACTTGCAGGATATGGCACTTGAGGTAGTGTGTCTCGGGTGCGCCCCAAAGAACAGGATGGTCCGGCGGCTGGCCAGCTGAGTAAACTTCTCGCAGTTGTTTGCCGGCATCGCGCGCGGCGTCCTGGATGGTCTTGCGGAAAAGATCCGGCCCCATGTGGAAGGAGCACGAACACGTGACGAGGAAGCCGCCCGGCGCAAGGCACTTCAGCGCACGCAGGTTGATCTCCTTGTAGCCGCGCACGGCGTTCTCGAGCGCGCTCCTGCTCTTGGCGAACGCAGGCGGGTCGAGCACGATCACATCCCAGCGAGCGCTGTCACGACTCGCCGCGGTGAGGAAATCGAACACGTTGGCCACGCGGAAGTCGCAGCGCTCATCAAGGTTGTTGAGCCCGGCGTTCCGACGGGCCAGCACAACAGCTTCCTCGCTGATGTCGAGGGCGGTCACCTCGCGCGCGCCATAGTGCGCGGCATGCAGCGCAAAGCCGCCGGTGTGCGTACAGCAATCGAGCACGCGTGCACCTTGCACGATGGGAGCGATCGCCGCGTGGTTGCGCACTTGGTCCAGGAAGTGGCCGGTCTTCTGGCCCGTGGCCACGTCCACTTCCATGCGTATGCCGTTCTCCTGTATCGTGATGCGCGTCCTGAAAGCCCGGCCGATCGGGCCGGCCAACGGTTGCAGTCCCTCTTTTTCCCGCACGGGCACATCATTGCGCTCAAAAATGCCCCGCGGACTGAAAAGTGAGCGCAGTTCATCGGCCACCACGTCCTTCCAGCGCTCCATGCCAAGCGCCAACGTCTGCATGGAAATGATGCAGTCGCCCGGGTTGTCGGCGTTCACGAAACGGTCCACGATGAGGGAAGGCAAACCATCGCTCTCGCCGAACACCACGCGGCAACTACCGGTGTAGCCCAAGCGCTGCCGGTGCAGCCACGCCGCCCTCACACGGTGCCGTATGAAGTCCCCGTTCACGGCGGCCCGCACATCACGAGTGAGCAATCGAAGGCGGATGACGCTCTTGGGGTTGATGAAAGCCAGGCCCAATGTCCCCTTCTTCACGTCCACGACTTCCACCACATCGCCGGGCTCGAAGTCGCCCTCGCTGCGCACCACTTGGCTATCGAAGATCCACGGATGGCCCGCAGCGGATCGGCGGTGCGGATCGGTGATGAAGACGCGGGCAGGCATGGGACCAAAGGTGAGGGAATGACCGGGGGCACCGCTCCTGCACACCGTAAAAAATACACGGAACCGGGTATTGTGGCGGCCGTTCTCCTTATGGCGGTACTGATCGCCGTTTGCCTACCACAACCCCAGCTTGAAGGAGGCCCTCCTGGCCTGTTCGGAGGTAAGCTCTCCGCGCAAGCCCCACCCTCCCGGACAACTCGGAGCTGCCACAGTATTGGGAACGTTACCGACGGGCTCACCCGTGAAAGCGAAGGGCCGCCTTCTGGGCAGCCCTCGCACGAAAACGTTCAGTTCTCAGTAGTAGATCAATCGCTGCACCTTGGCCACGTGCTTGGCCAACCGGATCACCTGCTTGGTGTAACCGAATTCGTTGTCGTACCAAGCGTAAAGAACCACGTTCTTTCCGTCGGGGCTCACGATGGTGGCGTTGCTGTCGAAAACGCTGCAGCACGTATCGCCGATGATGTCGCTGCTGACCAGCTCCGGGTCGATCTGGTAGTGGATCTGGTTCACCAGATCGCCATCAAGTGCTGCGTTTCGCAGGAACTCGTTCACCTCGTCCAACGTCACTTTGCGGTTCAACGTCAGGTTCATGATGGCCAGGGAGCCGTTGGGCGTTGGAACACGCACGGCGTTGGCGGTCAACTTGTCCTTGAGGCTCGGGATGGCCTTGGTGACAGCACTACCTGCCCCGGTGCTCGTGATCACCATGTTGATGGCGGCACTGCGGCCCCGGCGGGGCTTCTTGTGGTAGTTGTCCAGCAGGTTCTGGTCGTTGGTGTATGCGTGCACCGTTTCGATGTGCCCCTTTTCGATGCCTACTTTGTCCTCCATCACCTTCAGGATGGGGCAAATGGCGTTGGTGGTGCAGCTCGCAGCGCTGAAGAGCGTTTCGCTCTCAATGTCCAGGTCCTTGTGATTGATGCCGTATACGATGTTCGGCATTTCCTTCCCCGGGGCGGTCAGGATCACCTTGGCCACACCTTTGGCTTGCAGGTGGCGCCCCAGGTCGGCGCGCTTGGTGAAAACGCCGGTGTTGTCCAGCACGAGAGCGTTGTTGATGCCGTATGCTGTGTAGTCAACCGATTCTGGAGCTGCGCTGGCGATCATCTGCACCCGTTGGCCGTTGATGATGAGGCATTTGTTCGCCAGATCCTCAATGACGGTGCCCTTGAAACTGCCGTGCACGCTGTCGTTGCGCAAGAGAGCGGCGCGCTTCACGATCTCCTCATCGCTGTTCGTGCGGGTCACAATGGCGCGAAGGCGCAACTGTTGGCCCTTACCGGCTTGCCTCACCAGTTCGCGGGCAGCAATGCGACCGATACGGCCGAACCCATAGAGCACAACGTCACGCGGTTCCAATTGGCGCTTGTCCTGCCCGATGAATCCCTTTAGGTGATCGCCCAGCCAAGCTTTCGCATCCTTCTCGCCGGAGGTCTTGAACTCGAAAGTGAGCTTACCGATGTCGATCTTGCTCGGTGCGAGGTCCAGGTTGAGAAGCTCACGGGCCACCAACGCAGTGGTAGCCGCATCAACGGGCTTCTTCACCACCTTCTCGGAGTAATCCAACAAGGACAACACCTGGCTGATGCTCACATCGAAGAGGTGATTGCGGAAGAACACCAACTCCACCCCGCGCTCGTACATGAGCTTGCCAACGGAGTTCAACAGATCAACGGACGCCTTTTCGCGGTCCACGTATTCTTTCAGGCCGGCTTCGTAGCCAGTTCTTGCTTCGAGGGTCTCCATATATGGTGTGTAAGAATGGGACGTTCCTACGAGGAAGCGCCTAACCGAGATACGCCTTCAGCAGTTTACTGCGGCTGGTGTGGCGCAGGCGGCGGATGGCCTTCTCCTTGATCTGGCGCACGCGCTCGCGGGTCAGGTCGAACTTGGCTCCGATCTCTTCCAAGGTGAGGCCGTGATTGATGCCGATGCCGAAGAACAGCTTCACCACATCGCGCTCGCGCTCGGTAAGCGTGCTCAGCGCTCGCTCGATCTCCTTGGCAAGGCTCTCATTGATGAGCATCCGGTCGGCTGGCTGACTGTCCAAGTTGGGCAGCACGTCCAGCAGGCTGTTGCTCTCACCCTCAACGAAGGGTGCGTCCATGCTGATGTGGCGACCGCTCACCTTCATGGTATCCGCCACCTTTTCAGGGGGAAGGTCCAAGAGCGTGGCGAGCTCATCAGCGCTGGGGGGGCGCTCGTACTCTTGCTCCAGCTTCGCGAAGGCCTTGTTGATCTTGTTGAGGCTGCCCACTTGGTTCAGGGGCAGACGAACGATACGGCTCTGCTCGGCCAGTGCCTGAAGGATGCTCTGGCGGATCCACCAAACAGCGTAGCTGATGAATTTGAAGCCACGGGTTTCGTCGAAGCGCTGGGCCGCCTTGATCAGACCGAGGTTTCCCTCGTTGATGAGATCAGGCAGGCTAAGGCCCTGGTTCTGGTATTGTTTGGCCACCGACACCACGAAACGGAGATTGGCCTTCACCAACTTCTCCAACGCGGTACCATCCCCCTGCTTGATGCGCCGGGCCAGTTCAACCTCCATTTCGGCGTTGATGAGGCCCTCCTTGCCGATCTCCTGCAAGTACTTGTCCAGCGATTGGCTCTCGCGGTTGGTGATCGACTTGGTGATCTTGAGCTGGCGCATCCTTGTTGTCACGGGCGGCTGGGGTCTTTAAGGGTTTGTTAGGGGTGCGTCAATGCGCCAAGCTGGGCGAATTGGGGGCCGAAGGTAAGACCCCCTTCCGATAGGGGGCAACCCGATCGGTAAGGGGGTCGTTGCGTTTCGTCGAAAGCCTCAAACACCAAGCCCGTAATAGGCCTTGGTGCCATTGGGGTAGATCCCCTCAATAAGAACACCACCGCGCTTGTTGTCCAATACCCGGGCGATGTCCTCGGGCGTGGTGACCGGTTGCTGGTCGATGCGGGTGATGATGAAGCCTTCCTTGATACCACTGCTACGGAGACGGCCACCATTGATCGCGGTCACTTTCACACCGTTCCGGATGTTCAGGGCCTTGAGTTCCTCTGCAGTGGCCCCCCTGACTTCCGCACCCAGGACCGAACTGGCGGTGGTCGAAGCCTTCGCAAGGGTAATGTTCGTGGAACCGTCCTTGCCCCGGAGCTTCACATCCACAGTGCGCTCTCCGCCGTCGCGCCATACCGTTACCGCAACGTTGTTCCCCGGCCTGAACTTGCCCACCTGCTCCTGGAGCGCTGGGACGTTGTTCACGTCCACATTGCCCACCTTCAGGATGACATCACCCTCCTTGATGCCGCTAGCAGCCGCGGCACCATCGTCGGTGAGGCCCCGCACATAGACGCCCTTGATGCGGTCCATGCCCACCTCCTTGGCCAGGCTTTGGTCCATGTCCATGATGCTCACACCGATGTATGCGCGCTGCACACTGCCGAATTCAAGCAGGTCGCCGGTCACCTTCTTGGCGATGTTCACCGGAACAGCGAAGCTGTACCCGGCATAGCTCCCTGTCTGGCTGGCAATGGCCGTGTTGATGCCGATGAGTTCGCCAGCAGCGTTCACCAAAGCACCACCACTATTGCCCGGGTTAACGGCGGCATCGGTCTGGATGAAGCTCTCAATGGGGAAGATGTCGCGGTTGGCATCTTGCTGAAGGATGTTGATGCTGCGTGCCTTGGCGCTCACAATACCCGCTGTAACCGTGCTTGTGAGGTTGAACGGGTTGCCCACCGCCAACACCCATTCGCCCACTTTCACGTCGTCGCTGTTGCCGAAGGGCATGCTGGGCAGGCCACTTGCATCCACTTTCAGCAAGGCGATGTCCGTGCTGGGGTCACGGCCGATGATCCTCGCTTCCATCATGCGCTTGTCGTTCAAGTGCACTTGGATCTTGTCAGCGCCTTCGATCACGTGGTTGTTGGTGACGATATAGCCATCATCGCTGATGATGACCCCGCTGCCGGCACCCTGAACGGGGCGCTGCTGCACCGGTGCGCGATAGCCCCAGAAGAAGTCCGCAAAGGGATCGCGCTGGGTTACCATGGTTTCGGTGGTCACGTGCACTACTGCGTTCACCGTACGTTCAGCGGCACCTGTGAAGTCAGGTGCGGCCATGGTGGTGCCGGCCGGACCTGGAAGGTTCACATACCGGACCGCGGGAGAAGTGCCCCCATTGGCGGCATTGATCGTCGCATCGGGTTGGAAGTAGCTGTGAATGCCCAAGGCCAGCAGGCCGCCAGCGAGGGCCATGGAGAGGGAACCGAGGATACGTTTCATGGTTGTTCGCTTCTGTTGCCGGTGCGATCAACTGGTGTGCCGCAGCCGAACAAAACAACGCGAGTGCCCGGCCTGGGGCATGCTTGGCGCTGTTAATTGGTGTGATCCGTTCCGGGCATGGAAGGCCGCGCCAGCAAAGGCTTCAACGCGATATTTGCCGCGATGGACAAGCAGCCCCAAGCGTTCAGCAAGTGGGAAGGAACCGGCAACGACTTCATCCTGGTGGACGACCACAAGGGCTTGTTCCCCGCGCATGACATTCCGTACGTGCGACAGCTGTGCGATCGTCATTACGGCATTGGAAGTGACGGTTTGATCCTGCTCCAGAAGGCCAAGTCGGATAGGCTGGACTTCCACATGGAATTCTTCAACCCTGACGGGAGCAGGAGCTTCTGCGGCAACGGCAGCCGCTGCACGTTCGCCTTCTGGAGCAAGTTGACAGGCGGAAGTTCGGCCCGGTTCACGGCGGTGGATGGGGAGCACTCGGCGGAGTGGCACGAGGGCGAAGTTGCTGTATCACTGGCCTATGTGCCGTACGTAGGTCATGACCCTGCCGAGCCCATGGTCGATTTCATCCACAATGGCTCGCCGCACGAACTCGTGTGGGTGGAAGACCCTGCCACGGTTGATGTGCGAACGGAAGGAGCGAAGCGTCGTTGGGCACCGCGGCGTGGCGAAGGTGGAACGAACGTGAACTTCGTGCGGTGGCGCGATGGCCGCATGGAGATCAGGACCTTCGAACGTGGTGTTGAGGATGAAACGATGAGCTGTGGAACAGGTGTCGTGGCAGCGGCCATCAGCGGGCTTCACCGTATCCACATGCCATCACCGGTGCATGTGCGTGCACGCGGCGGCGACCTTCGAGTAGAAGCAGAACTGGTGGACAGGGAGGGCTATGGCAACATCAAGCTCATTGGCCCGGCGCGCGAAGTTTTCGGCGGACAATTGCCCCCACGCAGATGAAGCGGGCCAAGTGGTTCGCTCTGGTGTCGGTCGCGTTGCTGGTGGTTGCCGGCATTGTTGGTTGGCAGATCTGGCGCAAGGCGTTCGGACCGGGACCGGACTTCGGAGAGCCTTATCGCGTGCTGCTGATCCGCACAGGAGCAGGCTTCGATGAGGTGGTTGATAGCCTCAACCATCACGGCATCATCGCGGATGAGCAGGCTTTCAGGTTACTGGCGAAACGGAAGAAGTACGCCCAACGGGTGAAGCCGGGCCGCTACGTTCTGCAGAGCGGCATAAGCCCGAACGACCTGGTGAACAAGCTGAGGAGCGGGGAACAGGACCCTGTGCGCGTTACGTTCAACACCATCCGGCGCATGCCCGAGCTGGCCGGCAAAGCCGCATCATATCTCGAAAGCGATTCAACGGCCATGCTACGCGTGCTGCTCGACCCGGCCGTGGCGCGGCAATACGGCTTTGCCCAAGAGGAGTTCATTGGCATGTTCATCCCGGACACCTACGAAATGTGGTGGACGGACACGCCAAGCGATTTCGTTGCGCGCATGGCCCGCGAGTACAAGGCGTTCTGGACGGCGGAACGCAAGCAGAAAGCAACGAGCTTGAAGCTGGACCAAGGCGAAGTGAGCGCGCTCGCCAGCATCGTTCAAGCAGAGACCGGAGCGCGAAAGGATGCAGGCAATATCGCGGGTGTTTACCTCAATCGCTTGCGCATCGGCATGCCGTTGCAGGCCGATCCAACGTTGAAGTTCGCCCTTGGGCTCGACACGGTCAGCCGCATCCTGAACATAGACAAGCAAGTGGAATCGCCGTACAACACCTACAAGTACACCGGCTTGCCACCCGGCCCCATCAACTTGCCGGAGAAGCCGTTCCTCGATGCGGTATTGAACGCGCCCAAGCACGAGTACCTCTACTTCTGCGCCAGTGAAGCGCTGGACGGCACCAGCAATTTCGCCAAGACCTACGAGCAGCATCTGGTGAACGCGCGCCGTTACCACCAAGCACTGAACAAGCGCGGGATCTATAGATGACCTAGTGTTCGATGCTCACCTTCAGACGGGCATTGGCGCTTGCCATTACGTAGATCCCTGGAGCAAGGCTGGCCAGATCGATCCATGCGGACATCGCATAGGTGGTGTGCACCAGTACTTCGCCGCCCTGGGCGTTGAAAAAGCGCAAGGTGCCGAGCGGGCGTTCGCCCACTACCATGATCCCGTTTGCGGTCGGGTTCGGGAACACCTGTAGCGGCTCGAATTGTTCCAGAGAAGTTGGAAGTCCCATCACCAAATGGCAATCCGGGCCTTGGACCGGGTAATATCCCGTAGTGCCCAAGCCGTAGCACTCCAGTTCATATCCGCAGTCAAAGAAATTGCTGATCGGCTCCAACAAGCCGTGGCTGCTACCGATCCCTTCCACCAAGTACGGAGCCCAACTGTTGACCAACGCGAACCGCTTCCGCCATTCCGTGCCCACTTGGATGCTGTCGATGGCCCCAACGGTGATGTCATTGTTCCAATTGGTCGTGGACAAAGGCAGCGTATCGCCCGCGCTCAGATCGAAGTCGTACACCAGCACGTCCATGTCTTCCTGCCACTCGAAGATGGCCTGGCCATCTTGTCTGAGCAGAGCAACGAGTTCGGGACCGAACTGCGTTGTTCCCGTGCACATGGGCGGTGGAGGCGGGTTGCCACCCTGCCAATACACGGTCTCCGTACCCTGCCTCATCACCTTCTTGTAGGTATAGCCATTGGCCAACGAGTCCCCGGAGAGGAAATAGTTGTAGGCCTTGTCGGACATGCACGAACCGCCGATCCCGCCGCCGTTGTTGCACAAGCTGCCCACCCGCCACACGGGATCGTTGGCGAAGTAGTCGTTCTGTGCCGTGGCGGCCAGCGGCACAACAAAAGCAAGGAGGAATGAAGTTCTCATGAGCCTGGGATTGCCCAAATGACGCTGAAGCTGCGGAAAGTGCTGCCTTTGACCGGTCGCTCCGAACATCGGCCGGCTCATAGCCGAACCTCCGTGGTCTCACCCCCGTTAAGGCCGCTTCTATTTTCGCCCGCTCTCTCGGGCACACAACAACAGCATGACCAAGATCAAATTCGGCACGGATGGATGGCGCGCCATCATCGCAGAGGAATTCACCGTGGACAATGTGGCGCGCGTGAGCGTGGCCGTTGCCCAATGGGTCAGGAAGAACTTCCCCGACAACCCCAGCATTGTGGTGGGCCACGACTGCCGTTTCGCCGGTGATCTTTTCGCCGAGACCTGCACCAAGGTGTTCGTGAGCAATGGCATCAAGGTGCACTTGGCCAAAGGCTTTGTTAGTACACCGATGGTCTCGCTCGGTGCCGCGCAATTGAAGGCGAGCATGGGCGTGATCCTCACCGCCAGCCACAACCCGCCCAGCTACAACGGCTACAAACTGAAGGGCCACTACGGCGGCCCGCTCATTCCCGAGCACGTGCAGGAGATCGAGGACATCATCCCCGCTGCGCACGGCCTGAAGCTCGCCGACATCGACCTGAAGAAGGCAGAGGCCGACGGCATGATCAGCATCGTGGACCTGGAGGGCATGTACGTTAAGCATGTGGAGAAGAACTTCGACCTGGACGCGATCCGGAAAAGCGGCCTGGAACTGGGCTACGACGCGATGTACGGAGCAGGCCAGAACGTGATCCCGCGCATACTGCCCGAAGCCACGCTGTTGCACTGCGTCAACGACCCCTCCTTCAAGGGACAGGCGCCGGAGCCGATCCACAAGAACCTCATCGAGTTCAGCGAACTCATCAAGAACTCGGACATCCAGTGCGGTCTCGCCACTGACGGCGATGCCGATCGTATCGGGCTCTACAACAGCAAGGGTGAGTTCGTCGACAGCCACCACATCATCCTGCTGCTCATCCACTACCTGGTGAAGTACAAGAAGTTCACCGGAAAGGTGGTGGTGGCCGTGAGCACCACGCCCAAGGTGGAGAAAATGTGCAAGCACTACGGCCTGGAGTACCAAGTGGTCAAGATCGGCTTCAAGTGGATCTGCGGCATCATGATCACTGAGGACGTGTTGCTGGGCGGCGAGGAGAGCGGTGGCATTGCCATCAAGGGCCATATCCCGGAGCGCGATGGGATCTGGATGGGGCTCACCATTTGGGAGTTCATGGCGAAGAGCGGCAAGACGTTGGAGGAACTCATCCAGGAGGTGTACGCCATCGTGGGGCCATTCAGCTACGACCGCAATGACCTGCACATCAGCGAAAGCCTGAAGCAGGAAGTACTGAAGAACTGCACGGACGACAAGTACAAGAAGTTCGGTGATCTGGAAGTGCGACGCCTGGAGACCATTGATGGTTGGAAGTACCACTTCGACAACGACCAGTGGCTGATGATCCGCGCAAGCGGTACGGAACCTGTGCTGCGCACCTATGCCGAAAGCAACAGCTTGGAGAATGCGCGGAGGATCCTCGCGGCGTGCAAGCAGGCCATCGGCGCTTGAGCGGTCAGTTCTTCACGAAGGACGATCGGGCAAGCACAGCGCCTGAAGCGCACAAGCAGTCCACGGCATAGAAGCCAGGGGGAAGATCGGCAACGTGCAATGGAACCGGAGCACCGGCTCCATTGCTGATGTCGATGGTCAGAACGCGGCGGCCAGTGGCATCCGAACACTGAAGAGTTGCTATACCGGGAAGGGACGGAACGACATTAACAAACGTCTCGGCCGGGTTGGGATACAGAAGCACGTCGTTCGCCCCCCTTTGCAACACCACGATGCTGCTCTCTTCCGCAGCACCATCAAGGTCGACGATCCGCAACCTGTAGTACGCCACACCTGAAAGAGGCTCACCATCGACGAAGGCATACCGGATCACTTGCTGGCTGTTGCCCGCGGCCTGCACAGAACCCAAGTCAAGGAAAGTACCCCCATCAATGCTCCGTTGCACAATGAACGCTGAGCTGTTCTCCTCGCTCGCCGTGGTCCATTCCAGCTCATTCACATCGCCAGCAGGTCTACCGGTGAAGGAGAGCAGTTCCACGGGAAGCACGCCGATATCACCCCAGCCGTTCGCGTATCCATAGAACCAGCGGCCAAAACGCTGGCCGTCGTGCAGTTTGGCCAGTTGGTATTCCACTCGCACCCGCCACTTGTAGCGGATGTAGCCTGCGGCTTTATAGATCAGCTCCTTGATCTCAGGGGCTACCACGCCCAGATCGGTCCACACGGCACCAGTGCCCGTGCTGCCCAAACTGTTGGTGATCGGGTTCCCGCTGAACGGCTGCCCCTCGAACACGACTTCCCAACGCAGTCTGGCATCGGTCCGTTGGATCGGGCTGCGGGCACGGTGCCCGATGCCGAAGTACTGCGGGTTGGTGTAGTCCTCGCTGTTCACGGAGAGCGGGCTCACGAGGTCGCTCAGATACTGGCGCGACTGGCGCATTAGGCTGCGCGCCAGATTGCCACGGTACCAATACACGGCTCCCTCCTGGGCGAAGACCGGGTTGGCGAACGGGGCGCCAGCGATCACATCGCTGTAACCATCACCGTCCACATCGCCCCCCCCCGCCACGGAATAGCCCAGTTGGTAACCCGCAGCGTTCAATTCCAATTGATCGTATGATGCAGTTACAAGACCTGTTGGGGATCCACGAAGGACGAAGACCAGACCCTCGTCGGTCTGTGGTCCGTTCTCAAGGACGGGTGCCCCAACAACAATGTCCGCGTATCCATCGCCATTGATGTCACCACCCTCGCTCACTGCTTTGCCCACACGTGCGTTCACCACATTGCGCTGGAAGATGGTCGGCGTTGCGGTGTTGATACCGGTCGGTGAACCGTAGTAGACGAATGCGGCCCCTTCATCGGTTTGGCCGCTTTCCCATGCATCAGCGCCTACCACGATGTCGAAATAGCCATCACCGTTCACGTCGCCTGCCGCGCTGAGGCCCACTCCGAAGTTCGCGGATGCTTGATTGGGTTCGATCTGTGTTGCGGCAGGCAACTGAAGCCCCGTGACCGATCCATGATAGATGAACACGGCACCTTCGTTCGTTTGTACGTTGGTGAAGGCACGAGCAGAGATGGCCACGTCAGAATAGCCGTCCCCGTTCACATCGCCTGCGGTGGTGACCCAATGCCCGAACAGCCCGCCAACGACACCTTGCGTGAGCGTAACATCCGCGACCAATGATGGACCAGCCGCCGAGCCGTGGTAGAGGTAGGCCTGGATTATGTCCGGTGCTCCGATCAGTATTTCGCTAAAGCCGTCCGCGTTGATGTCACCTGCGGTACCGACGCTATAGCCCAAGCGTGATGCCGCAGCTCCCGTGTAGGTGCGCGTGGGAACTGTGTTCAAACCGGCGGGACTGCCAAGGAACACATAGGCCCGACCGATGTTGTTGCTCAGCGGCGCACCGATCACGACATCAGCATAGCCGTCGCCGTTCACGTCGCCCGCAGTGCTCACGCTGAATCCGAACTGTGCGTTGGCCACGTTGGCCTCAAGTACAAGCGCAGGCACCATGGACAAACCAGTGGAAGAACCCATGTGCACGTACACAAGCCCCTCACCTACTTCACCGTTCTCGGCTTGTGGTGCACCAACGAGCACATCGCTGTAGCCGTCACCGTTCACATCACCTGCCTGCGCCACGCTCCAGCCCAGTTCGGCATTGGTGGCACCACCAGCACGCACACCCGAATTGGTGAGGTTCATCGCATACGGGCCTCCATGAAAGATGGCGGCGGCCCCGCTCGTGCCATAGATGCGTGCACCGATGATCATGTCGGTATAACCATCACCGTTCACGTCACCAGCTGTGGACACGCTTTCGCCAAGGTTCGCTCCGGCATTGTTCAATTGGAAGTTCATGGAAGCCGTGCTTGGAAGACCCGTCGCACTTCCGAAGTACAAGTACACAAGACCTTCGTCCGCCTCCCCTGCCTCACTGAGCGGCGCGCCAACGAGCAGATCCCCGTAACCATCACCGTTCATGTCACCAGCTGTGCTCACCGCGCGGCCCAACCAGCCCGTGGTAATGTTGTTCTGAAGGACCACGGCCGCGGTAGTGCTCAATCCGGCTGCGCTGCCGTGGAAGACCCAAACGGTACCTTCTTGGGCCTGGCCTCCCTGGTTGTCATAGTAGGCACCGACCGCCACGTCGCTGTACCCGTCGGCGTTCACGTCGCCGGCACAGGTCACGCTCCAGCCGAACGAACCGTCGAGCAACGTACTGCCGACCAATGTCTGGTCCGGGGCCACGTTCAGCGTGGCGCCGAGCGCGTTGAACCCGCCGAAATAGACAAAGGCCTGTCCCGCATCGGAGTTCACGTTCGGTGAATCCGGCGCGCCGATGATCACATCACTGTACCCATCCCCGTTCACGTCACCTGCGCACGCGATGCTGCGACCGAAGTGCCAGAACGATTGATTGCGTTCCAGACGGTGCACCGGTACCGGGTTAATGCCGGCCGCGCCACCGAGGTAAACGAACACCACCCCCTCTTGGGTGGAACCGTATGCAGCCAGGTAGGCACCGACAAGAACATCGCTGTAGCCATCGTCGTTGATGTCGCCACCGCAGGCCACATTACTGCCGAAGTTGTCGCTCGTTTGGTTGGTCTGCAGGATCACATTGGGTGTGGAGGGGATGCCTATGGCTGATCCGTAGTAGACGAAAGCGCCTCCTTCGTTGTTTTCGCCAACCGCGCTTTCCCACGTCCGAGCGCCCACAATGAGGTCGCTGTACCCGTCGCCGTTCACGTCGCCTGCAGTGCTGACCGAACAGCCGAATTGTGCACCGGCTTGGTTGCTTTCGAGGATCAAACTGGCCGCGGCGCCAATGCCGTTCACCGTTCCATAATAAACGTACGCTGCGCCTTCGGTGGCTTGCCCGAATGAGGAGAGGTGGGCACCCACGACAACATCGCTATAGCCATCTCCATTGAGGTCACCAGCGGTGGCCACGCTGATACCGAACTCCTGGTTTGCCTGAGGCCCTACAAGTAAGCGGTTCGGCGTGGTGCTGATCGGGTCGATCGTCACGGGATAGCGCGCACCACCATCGTCCACGACGATCGAGAGCAGATCATCCTCCAGTTCGAACCATGCGTGGAGTTCCTTGCCGTTTGCATCCCAAACATGGAGGTCGTTGTACGATGCTGCGACGGTGCCTGCAGCGGTCACGAACCTCAGGTCGCCTTCGCTAACGAGCACCGCGCCCGCATCGCGGGACGAAATGCGCTGGTCCACACGCAACATCCCGTCGCCCACTGGTGCTTGGTGCACGATGAAATTCTGCCGGAGGCCAACTTGGTCGTGCACATACTCAGCAGTTGCCTCCGCAGCATGATAACGAGCCACGGCACCTGCAACTTCGGAGCGCAAAGGCACCCATTTCCTGATCGGGTATCCCCCACGTCCTACACCTTGGATATCGAACGCGAAACTGCCCTGTATGTCTTGGGTCGGAACCAGGGAGAACCCTGTTCCTGAGATCCAGCATTTGTATCCACGATGGCAGTTGGCGGCAACAAGGATCTTCTCTGCCTCGGAAGGTTTGAAGTCGAGTTCCTCGAGGTCCGGTTTCTGCTTGGAAGCAGCCGTGTCGCGCACCACGGCGCTCCCCTTTTTCCCTTGGGAGAGCCCTGGTGTTGCAAGACCCAACAACGCTGCGAGGAAGATCGTCGTGTACTGGTGCTTCATGCGTTGCTGCGACCCGCCTTTCCGAAAGGCCGGTGAAGGTAACCGGTATGCCTAGGGCATTTCAAGATGCACGGCGGAAGACGGGCCTACATTCGGCCGGTTGCCGTAACCGATCGTCCGGCTGACCGGCAGGCTTCAGATGGTGCGACTTCCGGCCATGTTCCCCGCGTTGCTCTTGACGCTCAATGGTATTGGTCAGCAGTTGGCTGTTGACTCCGTGCCCCGTTGGCGACCGTGGCTGGTCGGCTCGGGTTCCACGGTGATCACCGCCGGATCTTGGATCGCACTTGACAACGCGTGGTATGCGGACTATGAGCGGACTTCCTTGCATGCGTTCAACGATGGCCGCGAGTGGCTGGGCATGGACAAGGCGGGCCATTTCTGGAGTGCGTACAACGGTGGTGCATGGGGCCACGCCATGCTGCGTTGGAGCGGTGTTGATCATCGGCGAGCAACCCTTTATGGAGGCTGCATGGGTTTGATCTTCCTCACCGGTGTTGAAGTGCTTGATGGGACCAGCAGCGGTTGGGGGTTCAGTTGGTGGGACATGGCGGCAAACGCTGGGGGTGCAGCCACGTTCATCGGCCAGCAGCTGCTTTGGAACGAACAGCGCGTGCGTGTGAAATTGTCGGCTCATCTGACGCAGTTTGCCGCAATGCGACCGTCCCTGTTGGGTGAAGGCACGGCCGAGCGCTTGCTCAAGGACTACAATGGGCAGACCATCTGGCTGAGCGGCAACATCCACGCGTTCATGCCCGAACGATCCGCATTCCCGAAGTGGCTGAGCGTGTCCGTTGGCTACGGCGCAGAGAACATGGTGACGGCCGAGGACGACGGGCTGAATGCAGCGCGAGGGATCGGGCCCCGCAACCCTCAGATCTTCCTCTCCCTGGATGCCGACCTCACCTGCATCAAAAGCCGATCAGCTTTCGTGCGGACCGCTTTGTTCTTATTGAACAGTATCAAGGTGCCGGCGCCGGCATTGGAATGGCACAATGGGCGTTTCCTGGCACACGGGCTCCACTTCTAGCCTGGCAATGTGCCTTCGAGCATCATCAACTTCACACGTAGCACGGCGGCCACCGTCAAGCTGTCGAGCACTTCGCCGCGCGCCACCATCCCGTACAGTTCCTCGAACGGCAATTTGCGCAGCACCAGTTCCTCGTCGTGGTCCGGTTGCGGAGGTTGGAACGTGAGGCCGCGCGCCACAAAGAGCACTGCATGTTCATCGCTTGCGGAGTTGCTCAGATCCATCCGTAGGACCTCGGTCCAACGCTCCGCGGTGATGCCGGCCTCTTCAAGCAGTTCCCGTTTCGCGCCTTCCAACGGAGGAACATCGCGCGGACTGCCACCTTCGGGGATCTCCCAGCTATACGTCTCAATAGGATAGCGGTATTGGCCGACGATCCATGAGTTCATCTCGTCGTCGAGGGCCACAACGCCAACGGCAAGTGAGCGGAAATGGACTACGCTGTACGTGCCAGGTGCACCGCTCGGATCCATGATATCGTGCTTGTTCACCACGATCCAGGGCGAGGAATAGACCACCTCCTCGCTCAAGGTTGTCCAGGGGCCGCGCTTCTTCATGTGCGGCAAAGAAAACCCTCCTTACCGGAGCCCGCCTCAGCGCTGGGTAGTGCCCAATTTGAAAACGATGCCCACTTCCTGGATGCTTCGGACCCGCTTGCCGTTCTTCCTTCCGGGTTTCCAACGGATCGTTCGCACCAGGCGAAGGGCCTCGTCAGTGCAGCCACCGCCCACTTGTTCAAGGGCTCGCACGTTCGCCACGCGGCCGCTCGTTTCCACGGTGAACTCGACGTGCACGGTGCCTTCGATACTGCGTGCGAAAGCATCCTTGGGGTAGCGCATGTTCCGGCCTAAGTGGAGGGGCAGTCCTCGTACCCCACCATCAATAAGCGGTTCTGGCAGGCTGTCGAGCTGTGTTGCGGTGTAGAGTGCACCGCTGGCGTCCATATCGTCCTTGGACTCCTGCGGAGGCCGCTTTTTCTGCAGGCGCTCGAAGCGTTTCGGATCAAAATCGATCTGGACCATCTGCTCGGACGCAATGGCCTGGCCATCCCTCTGTGCGGGTAACCACCGCACCAATCCAGCTAGTCGCAGGGCCTCAGCATCGCAGGCGGGTGTCACGGACCGGAGCACCCTGAAGTCTTCCGTTCGGCCATCGGCATGAACTGTGAACACGACCGTAACGCTGCCCGCACGCTGAGCGCCGAGCTCCTCTGCCGGATAGCGCATTTCCTCCTCAATGAAGCGTTGCATTTCGGCCTTTCCATCGAAGGGCAGCGGAACGCCGCTTTGGGCCTGAAGCAGCGTTGTGGTGAGCAGCACCGGTAGAGCAAGCGCGGATCGCATGGGGCTAAATTTGGCGCATGTCCAGCAAGTTCCGTCCCGGCGACCGCTTCATCTTCCTCGACGAGGAGGGTGGAGGCACGGTACTGGAACTGTTGAGCCACAACCGCGTTCGGGTGCGGACAAGTGCTGGTTTCACGTTGGAATACCCGCTCAGTGCGTTGGTCCCGGTGGTACAGATGCCCGACCAGAAGTACTATGCAGTGAGCGACCATCAGGCCCAGTTGATCGCGGCCAATGACAAGCTCGAAGAAGAAAAAAAGCGATCGCAGCGAAAGGGCGCAGCATTACGCACCGGCAAAACGGCCCCCAAGCCTGAGGACAAGAGCGTGGCCGAGGTGGACCTTCACCTGCACGAGCTGGTAGAGGACGAAACCGTGCTGAGCCACGACGAGAAGCTCCGCTACCAACTGGCGTACTTCGAGCGCGCCCTTGAGGCCGCCATCCGCGACGGCAAGCGAAAGCTCATTGTCATCCACGGCGTGGGTGAAGGTATTCTTCGTGAAGAGGTGCGTCGGACGTTGCAGTATTACGAGAGCGTGCGGTTCGTGGACGCGGATCCGAGGCGCTACGGATCTGGCGCAACGGAAGTAACCATCCTGCGGCACTAAGAGCCTGTTTGGGATCTCTTCAAACCCGCTCTCCGGTCTCTTTTCCGCCCATGCTTCGCCGGAAAATGATCCCGTAGGCACCGCTACGCGATGCTTTTCCGGATGCGCGTGAACGAAAAATAGCCTGGGAGCCCTTCGTTCAAGAGATCCCAAACAGGCTCAAAGGGCCGAGGCGCAGGTTCATTCCCTGTCGATACCGTAGGAATGCGCATCATCGATACTGTCCTTGACCTCCTTGATGCGATAGGCGATGACGGCCAACTCCTTGTGCCCGTGCGCTTTGAGCCACTCCAGTGAATCCATGTCCCCATCGCCCGCACGCGCCATGCGCAGGAGGACAGGCATATGGTGGTGTTCAAGCCATTTCATCGCTCCCTCATCACCCTCCACCGCACTGATGAGCGCCATCAGGTGCGGGTGGCCGTTCTTCAGCAACCATTCACGCGCTTCCTTCTTCAGGTGCAGGGCGAAAATGAAGATGCCCAGTTCCGGGTAGCCGTTCTTCATCAACCAGTCACGCAGGCCCGGGTTCCCGCGGATGGCTTCACCCCAAGCGAGAAGCACTTTGGCCGGGTATTCCAGTCGCATCATTGAGGCAGGTGCTCAAAAGTAGCCCCGCATGCACGGTCGCACGCCGCATGTGCCGATACCTTCGGGCCGATGGTGAGATCGATCGTTCTATGTGCAGTGCTCGCCGCTGTGCCTGCCTTCGGCCAAACGTCAAAAGCGGCCGCCAAGGCACGCGAGGCGCTGGATGCGAACAAGCCCTACCGCGCCCTGAAGCTCTGCACCAAGGAACTCGGCAAGAAGATCCCCGATGCGGCTTGCTACGCGCTGCGGGCCGAGGCGCGCAACCGGATAAGCGAGCCACGTGAGGCGATCCTTGACGCGCGACAGGGAATGAGGGTCAAAGGAGAGTCTTCCATTAACGCACAGTTGCAGCTGGGCATCGCGTACCACGCGATCGGCATGCGCGACAGCGCGGACCAGATGTTCCGTGGTATACTTGATGTCAGCGACGAAGCGAAATACAGGCTCGCTCTCGTTCTCAGGGAAACCGATCGTGAGCAGGCTGCTTTGGACTTGATGAATGAAGTCTTGGCAGGATCGAAGTCCGCGCGCTACTTCAGGGAACGCGGTGTTATCCACGCCTTGCTCAACGATAGCGCCGCCGCACGCGCCGACCTGGACAAAGCCGTGGAACTGGAGCCGGAGAACCCCGTGCAATGGAACACACGGGGCTATTATGCGTTCGGCATTTTCGGGGCCCACCAGCGCGCCATTGCCGACTATGACAAGGCGATCAAGTTGGACAAGAACCACGGATACGCCTTCAATAACCGTGGCTGGAGCCGCTACAAGCTCGGCAACGTGGAAGCAGGGTTACGGGACATCCGCCTGGCGGGCCGGAAGAACCCCGGCAATGCGATGGTGGACCGGAACCTTGGCGTCATTGCACACGAGCAAGGAAAGACACAATTGGCCTGCACACTTTGGCGCCAAGCCATCGACAAGGACTTCACCATGCGCTTCGGCACCGAGGTGGAGGAGCTCGTTCGCCAACACTGCGGCAAGACCACCAGCCCAGCACCGCAGGATATGCAGGACCGCAACGCCCCGGCCGCACCCAACACCCCGAACGCACCCAACAAGAAACGCGGCAACGCACCATGAGCAACGCACTTCCACCCAGCATGATGCGGGCCGATGCACTGGCCGGAAAGACCATTGTTGTCACTGGCGGCGGAACCGGATTGGGGCGTAGCATGAGCGAACGCTTCCTCAGCCTGGGCGCCAACGTCGTCATTACCAGTCGCAAGCTCGATGTTCTGCAAAAGACCGCCACGGAAATGGAGGCAGCCACAGGTGGCCAGGTGCTGGCCGTGGCCTGCGACGTCCGAAAGTACCTTGAAGTGGAGCAGCTTGTGACCGCCGCTACGGACCGCTTCGGAACCGTGGATGCCTTGGTCAACAACGCCGCCGGGAACTTCATAAGCCCCACGGAACGGCTCAGTAGCAAAGCCTTTGAGGTCGTCATCGACATCGTCCTCATAGGCTCGGTGAACTGCACGCTGGCCTTCGGCAAGCATTGGATCGAGAAGAACGAGCGCGAAAAGGCGGTGCTGAACATCACCACCACCTATGCTTGGACGGGCAGCGGCTACGTAGTGCCCAGCGCATGTGCCAAAGCCGGTGTCCTGGCCCTCACCCGTTCGCTCGGGGTGGAGTGGGCCAAGTACGGCATCCGCAGCAACGCCATCGCGCCGGGACCATTCCCGACCAAGGGCGCATGGAGCAGATTGATGCCCGGTGAGATGATGGAGCGCTTTGATCTCAGCAAACGCGTGCCGTTGAAACGCATGGGCGAGCACCATGAACTTGCCGACCTGGCCGCATACTTGGTTTCCCCCTTCAGTGGTTACGTGAACGGAGAGGTGGTGACCATTGATGGTGGTGAATGGCTTTATGGCGCCGGGCAGTTCAGCGGCCTTGAAGCCGTGGAACCGGGCATGTGGGACGCCATTGAGCAGATGGTGCGGGGCGTGCGTGGCAGTTAACACGCGCACTACAACCTGTGCTGTACTACTTTGGCAGCATGACCACAGCGTTGGAGACTGAGTTCGTCACAGTGACCGTGGACGATTCGGCGAGGCTGGTCCACTTGAAGTGGAAGGGCTTTGCCCCAACACCGGAATTCAGGCGCACCCTCGACGAAGCGTTGCACACGGTCGTTGAACACAAAGTGCTGTATTGGTTAGCAGACCTTAGGGGGATGAGCGCCATCCTTCGAAGGGACGAGCAATGGTCAGCCACGGATTGGTTCCCCAGAGCGGCATCTTCCGGATTGAAGAAAATGGCCATCGTCACCAGCACCGACCTGTTCAACCAAATGAGCGTGGAACGCATCATGGACGACGCGGCGGGGGTCATCACCTTCCAAACCGCCTACTTCGACGATGTTGACGTGGCGCGCACCTGGTTGCTGGGCTGACCGGCACGATTGCTGCTGAACGATCAACCCCGTACTTTGCGCACCTAACGAAGCAACACCATGAAGAGCTTGAAACTCACCTTCTGTGCCGTGGCACTTTTCGGCGCTACCGCGCTGTTTGCGCAAACCTCCGATGCCACCGCGCGGGCCAAAGCGCGGACCTCGCAATTGACGGCCGAACTCGGTCTGAATGCCGAACAGGCTGCTAAGCTGCAAGACCTTCTTGTGGGGGTGGAGACCGAAGTGGCACCGGAAAGGGCCAAGTGCGCCGAACTGCAGGCTAGCATCAACATGAAGACGCAAGAAGCCTTTGGCAACCTCAAGGGCGTCTTGACCCCGGAGCAGATGTCGAAGTTGAAATCGATGCCCGCCGCTTCCTGCGAAGGCCATGGCTGCTCGCACGGCGAGAAAGCCGCGGCAGGCTGTGCCAAGGACGGCGCCAAGGCCGGGTGCTGCGCTGGCAAAGCCGGAGCCACTGGCAGTGCCTCACCTGCCACCGGCAACGAACCCATCAAGACCACGATCTCGCGATGAACTTCCTGCACTGAATGAAAAAGCCCCGGCATGACCGGGGCTTTTTCGTTGGTGCTATCAGCGCCGTCATCACTCGACAACTACCACCAAGTACTTGCTCATGCTCCAGAAGGCTTCGGGGTCATGGATCCTCAGGTCCGTGGTCCCTTCGAACGCATAGCTGCCGACCGGGTGGCTGGTGACGAGCTTGGGTTTCTTGCCGCTCACGGGAATGGCCGTGGTGGTGCTCGCATCCACCTGCCTGAACCAGTCCTTGTTCAGCGCTGCCGAGTTCAACTTATCGCTTCGACCTATGCCGATGAACCCACCCTCTTTGGTGAGGACCCCGTTCTCCCGTAGTTCCTTGCTGGTACCTACGCAGTACCAAGCTGAATTGAGCTTCACTTCCTGGTCAGTGGCCAGTTGATCCTTGTCGCGGTACATCTCGATGAGCGTGGCCAACGAGCTGTTGGCGCTGCTCAGTTCGTCCTTCAGCGTGGTGATCTCCCCGTCTTTGGCGGCCATGGATTTCTCCAGTTCATCCACCGTGCGTTGTAGTTCGCCCAGCTCCTTTTTGTTGCCCTTCGTCTCGCGCCGCATGCGGGCGATGAGCGCACGGTTCTCGTTCAACAGGGAATCAATGGCGCGGATCTCGGCCAGCATCCACTCTTCTGTGTTCCCCGAAAAACCACCGTCGGAACCAGGCGGCGCCGCTAGCAGGCCTTCCTTTTCGCGGATCATGCGCAGGTTATCGCCGATGCGGTTGAACGATCCGAACAGGTCATTGATGGTGGAGTCCTTCCCGGCCGAAGATTCCACCGTGGCCTGGTGCTCCGTTTCGAGTTGCTTGTAGGGTTCGCTCTGGCGCGGGTCGGGGTCTTCACAAGCCGCGAAAGCCCCGGCGACCAGGACGGGGAATGCAAAACGGATCTTCATGCTGCAAGTATTGCGAGGTTCAACGCAGTACCGGCACTGATCAGCGTTGGCTGCCCGAAGGAATACGACGGAGAGCCTCCGGAAGTCCATGACCATCGCCGGCGCATCGCCGACCAGCGTAGCCTTCAACCCGTCCTTTGCGTAAACACTCCGTTAGTTGTTGACCTCCGCGAGTGTCCAAGAACCATCGATCCCCCGTTCCAGGCTTTCCAAGCACGATAGATTCGCGCTTGATGGTGGCTCGTGTTCTTCTCTGCGGCTTCGTGCTATGCGGCTGCCTGCCAATGGCTGCTCAACGCGACGAAAGCCTCACCAAGGAATTCGCGGACCTGAGCGCCAAGGAGCGCAGCAAACTGGCCAAACAGGAAGAAGCGGCGGCGACCAACGATGCTGTTTACCAGGACTTGATGGCACGGGCGGAGAAGGATTTTGCGGCCGGGCGATACGACAATGCCCGAACGCTCTTCCGGGAGGCTCGCGAACGACGCCCATTGAACGTCTATCCCAAAGTGAAGCTGGAGGATCTGGAAGCTCTGGTGACCAAGCGGGCAGCTGAAGAAGCCGCCAAAGCAGAACCCAACGTTGACCATATGCCCGAGCCGATCATTCCGGATACGGCAAAGGCACCTATCGTGTTCCAGGCCGCCGCGCACAGCCCCGACCCACTACCACCCACCCGGCCCAAAGCAGAGCCGAAACCCGCAGCCCTGCGTACCGAGCAACGCGCAGCACCTCCTGAAGATCCGAGTGCGCCAGTGCAGGAGGGTGAACGCGAATACGTGGAGGGCAACGCCAAAGTCCTTGAGATCGTGGTGAGAGAAGGCAAGCGCACCGTGGTGTACAAGAAAGTGAAACACCCATGGGGGCAGCTCTATTTTTTCAGGGACGGCGAGAGCATCGGCGACCGGGTTTGGCGCGAGCGTTTCGGGAACCGTTGACCTAGCGCTCCACCACCCTCACGGGCATATCCAATAGGCCTTTGTAATCGTTGCCGGCCTCTTGCATGTCGAGGTCGCCTTCCTCGAAGTACCATTCAAGCATGACTTTGCTGCCCCCGGCGGCATGCAGGTCGTCCAGCCGCTTGAAAATGTCCAAGAGGTACTTGGCGCTGCTGCTGTTGAAGTACTCCAGTTTCACCTTTACAGAGGTCTTTGCAGCCGGAGCTGAGCAGTACGCGTCGACGCGTTCCCACAAAGGACCGTAGAAGCCGTCCGCGTTCTCATGGATGCTGCACCCGGCCACTTCGAGTTCGCCCTTCGTCGGCTCGAACCGCACGGCCGGTGTCTTGGCGGTGGCTTCAATGCGCAGTGCCTCCATCACGGGCCAATGTACCGGCGCCTGCCGCATGCGAAGCCCGGACCCACTTCCGTTACCAACCATCAGTTGTTCGGCCCAAGTCCCGTCTTAACTTCACCGGGCCCCAACCCGTCGAACCCAAAACCGATCGCCATGGCCATCCGTTCCCTGTTGGTTCCCTACGATTTCAGCGATTGCGCCACCGATGCCCTGCGCGTGGCCGCCAAGATCGCACGGCTCACCGGTGCCACCATCGATGTTGTGCACGTCTACGAACAGATGACCGATTTCCACACCGGGAACCAGAAAAAGCGCGACGAGATCGAGGAAAAGCTCGAGAAGGTGCCGCACCTGCCGTTCCTCAAGGGCATTGAACTGAAGAAGTTCATGCTGAGACAATTGACCGTCACGGACATCTTCAAGAACAACAACCTATCACATGTGGACCTGGTTGTTATGGGAAGCCATGGTGCCAAGGGAGCAAAAGCGCTGGTAGGCAGCAACACGCAGAAGATCGTGCGCATAGCTCCCATGCCTGTGCTCGTCATCAAGCACCACGTGGAGGATTTCCAGGTGAAGGACCTTGTGTACGCGAGCAACTTCACCGAGGTTGACGTGGTCAAGTTCGATGCCTTCCAACCGGTGCTGGACCTCTTCGATCCCAAGGTCCATTTGCTGAAAGTGAACACGCCAAAGAGCTTTGAAAGGAGCGAAGACACGGGCAAAGCCATTGACCGCTTCCTTCAACGTCACCCATTGAAGAAGTACTCTGCCACCATCTACAACGACCTGAGCATCGAAGAGGGCATTCTCAACTTCGCCCGCAGCATCGATGCGGACATGATCGCAATGGCCACGCATGGGCGCACGGGTTTCTTCCATGTCGTGAACGGCAGCCTCACGGAGGACATCGTCAACCGGACGACCTTCCCGGTGCTGAGCGTGAAGCTCTAGTTGCTAGTGGCCAGTAGCCACTAGCAACTGACCACTTAGGCTACTTCCTCTCCTTGATCGCCACGTAATCGCGCTTCGTCTTGCCGGTGTAGATCTGGCGGGGGCGGCCGATGGGTTCCTTGTTCTCCACCATCTCCTTCCATTGCGCGATCCAGCCGGGCAGGCGGCCCAGTGCGAACATCACGGTGAACATGCGCGTAGGGATACCGATGGCGCGGTAGATGATACCGCTGTAGAAGTCCACGTTCGGGTACAACTTGCGCTCAATGAAGTAATCGTCCTTCAGCGCGATCTCCTCCAGCTGCTTGGCGATATCGAGGACGGGGTCGTTCACACCCATCTTCTTCAGCACGTCATCGCAGGCCTTCTTGATGATCTGTGCACGCGGATCGAAGTTCTTGTACACACGGTGGCCGAAGCCAAAGAGGCGGAACGGATCGTTCTTGTCCTTTGCCTTGTTCACCCACTTCTCCAGATCGCTGCCATCGTTGCGGATGGCTTCGAGCATCTCGATCACCTCTTGGTTGGCGCCACCGTGCAAAGGGCCCCAAAGCGCGGCGATACCGGCGCTGACCGCGCTGTAAAGGTTGGCCTGACTGCTGCCCACCATGCGCACCGTGCTGGCGCTGCAGTTCTGTTCGTGGTCGGCATGCAGGATCAGCAAAGTGTTCAGCGCGCTGGCCACATCCTTGTCCACCACGTACTCCTCTGTCGGCATGCCGAACATCATGTAGAGGAAGTTCTCTACGTAGCCCAACTTGTTGTTGGGGTACATGTACGGGTGCCCTAGATTGTTCTTGTAACTGATGGCTGCCAGTGTCGGCATCTTGGCAATGAGGCGGAAGATCGTGCGCTCCACGTCTTTGCTCGGCCGGTGCGGGTCCTGGCTCTTGGGGTAGAACGTGCTGAGCGAGTTCACCATGGCGCTGAGGATGCCCATGGGGTGCGCGTTGTTCGGGAAGAACTCGAAGAAGCGCTTCATGTCCTCATGCACCAGCGAGTGATAGCGGATGTTGCCTTCGAACTCCTCCAGTTGCTTAGGAGTGGGCAATTCGCCGTTCAGCAGCAAGTAGCTCACCTCGATGAAGCTGCTCTTCTCGGCAAGTTGTTCTATGGGATAACCGCGGTAGCGAAGGATGCCCTCTTCACCGTCAAGGAACGTGATGGCGCTGGTGGTGGCACCGGTGTTCTTGTAGCCGAAATCCAGGGTGACGTGCCCGCTGAGGTCGCGCAACTTGGCGATGTCGATGGCCTTCTCCCCCTCCGAGCCCACGTAAACGGGCAGTTCGTAGGTCTTTCCGTCCAAGATGATCGTGGCCTTCTCGCTCATGGTGCTGCGCTGCTGTCGAAGTTCGGGGCTGCTGTTCTGCGCGCGGCTTCCCGCGCGGCGGCGCGAATTTAGCCGGGCATGCAGCGCGATCGGGAGCTGTGGACAAAAAACAGGACACGCCTTGCCCGACGTTCCGGAAGTCTTGATGGACGCGGCGTTGAACGACGAAGCCCCAGCTCGGGGCTCCGTTCTGGATCGTTGATGACAGGGCTCACTTGCCCGTGCGGCGGCTCCTGAACTCTTGCTGGAACGCGGCCCAGTCCTTGGTTTTGTAGTGGCCTTCGCCGAAGTAGATGAGGATCGGCTCGATCTGTTCGGGCGTCACGTAGCCGGGTACCGGTGTTATCACGTTCAGGTCGCTGTCCAAATACATGATGGTGGGATAGGCGCTTACGCCCATGGCCCGCGCCAATTGGTGGGTTCCGTTGCGGCCGCCTTGCCCGGCCCGGTAGTCGGGGTTGCTGAAGTCCTGGCCTTTGAACTTCACAGGTTCAGGACCCTCCGCGTTGAACTTCACGCAGTGGAAGTATTTGTTCATCAACGCCACGGTCTGCGGATCGGTGAAGGTCTTCGCTGAGAGCATTTTGCATGGGCCGCACCACTCGGTGTAAACGTCCATGAGAATGGGCTTGGGGTCCTTCTTGGCCGCTTCTTGGGCTTCAGTGATGGTCACCCACTTGACTTTCGGGGTCTCGACGGGTGTTTGCTCCGCCTCGGCCGGGGCGGGCAGCACTTCGGTGACCGGCTCGGTGCGGCCTTGGGCCAGCGACCACAAGGGCAAAATGAGGAGGGAAAAAGCGATGGGTCGCATGGTGAGCATTCGGTTGGGCGCGGTCACCAATGACCGTGCCGGGTTGGGGATCAGTGGATGCCGTGCATCCACTTCTTCAAGATGGGACTTAGCAGTAGGATAAGGATGCCTGCCCCGAGTGAGATGTACGCAATGTCCTGGAATACTCCGCTGTAGATGGCCAAGGACTCCACGGGTGGTAAAGTGCTCTCACCGTCCACAGTGGGCATGGCCATCATGGCACCGACTTTCCCAGCGACGAATTGGCCAAATGCAGAAGCCAGGAACCAAGCCCCCATCATCATCCCGACCAGTTTTGCGGGCGAGAGCTTCGTTATCATGCTCAACCCGATCGGTGAGAGGCACAACTCTCCGCTGGAGAGGAACATGTATCCAAGCACGAAGTAGATCAGCGGCACCATCCCATTATCGGAGAACTTGCCACCGAGGATGAACATGTAGAAGCCGAGCGCCAATTGCAAGAAAGCCAAGCCGAATTTCATCGGTGTATTCGGCTCGATTCGCCGACTGCTCAGCCATACCCAGAGCACGGCAAAGACAGGGCTCAGCAGGATGACCAGCAAGGGGTTGACCCCGTTGTTCACGGCTGCTGCGCTCTCCTGTCCGCCGAACAGTGAAAGATCCACGTTCCGCAACGCATAAAGGTTCAATGAACCACCAGCCTGCTCATAAAAGCCCCAGAAGAGCACGCTAAAGAAGATCATCGCAATTGCCGCGAACATCATCTGCTTGGCCGCGCGCTCCTTTTGGCTGAACGCCAAGTACAGGAGATATACGAGGGCGGCAATGCCCAGAGGATTGAAAACGTAGTCCATCACTTTGTAGTACCAAAGCGTTGCGGCAAAGACGGGGATGCAGCAAACCGCCAACAGGTAAACAGAACGGTCGGCACGAAGCCCGATGAACGAAGGTCGCGACAGTGCACTCTCGTCTGCAGCTTCGCCCTTGCCCTCCAACAGGTGTTTGCCTTTGTTGAAAACGAACAAGCCGACGATCATGAAGATGCCCGCCAAGCCGAAGCCCAAATGCCAGTTGATCTGTTGTCCGACATACCCACAAGCAAGGCCCCCGAACAATGCTCCGACGTTGATGCCCATATAGAAGAGTGAGAAACCGGAATCGCGGCGCGGGTCATTCTCGGCGTAGAGCTTTCCAACGATGCTGCTGATGTTCGGCTTGAAGAAGCCATTGCCCACTACGATGAAACCCATCCCCACATAGAAAGCGACCTCGCTCGGTATCGCCATCACGAAACTGCCCAAGGCCATCACGATCCCCCCAAAGACAATGCTCCTGCGGAACCCGAGCAGGCGGTCGGCGAGCATTCCACCGAACAAGGGCATGGCGTACACCAATGCTTGGTAGCTCCCGTAAATGTGGTTGGCCTTCGCGTCCGGGTAGAACAACTGGCTCGTCATGAACAGTATGAGCAGTGCGCGCATACCATAAAAGGTGAAGCGCTCCCACATCTCCGTGAAGAAGAGCATGTAGAGCGCTTTGGGGTGCCCTGTTATTCCATCAAGCAGTTTGGCCATGATATCTCTTCAAAAGGGTGTCCTACTTCTTCTCCGGTATGATCCTGTTCAACCACCGCAGCATGACGAACATGATGACGGTGGCGCCCATCAGTAGGCCGAAGTTGACCAGGAAGAAGTCCGACTTGTCCGGGTAGTTGTCCCACAAACTGGCGAGGATGCCGCTCAGCTTGTTGCCGATGCTGGTGCTCAGGAACCAGCCGCCCATCATCAGCGCGGTGAGGCGCTGCGGGCTCACCTTGCTCACGAGCGAAAGGCCCATTGGACTGAGGCACAGTTCGCCCACGGTGATGACACCGTAGCTGGCAATGATCCACCACGACGAAGCTTTGACAGCGCCATTGCTGCACACCTGCACCGCCCAAACCATAACGAGCGTCGACAGCGCTGATATGAACAGGCCCCAACCGATCTTACTCGCGGTGGTGGGCTCCTTGCCGCGCTTGCGCAGAAAGGCGAAGAAGGCCACCACAACGGGTGTCAAGAGCACGACCCAGAGCGGGTTGATGGACTGGTAGATCTCCGTGTTGAGGATGTAGGCAGGCTCACCCTCGGGCGGCAACAGCTCTGCCTGAATGTTCTTGTAGTACACGGGCTTGGCCTGCTCCATCACCTCCTTCCCATCCTCCTTCACCACCTTGAACTTGTCGTCGTAAGCGACCACGGTATCAACGGCGTTCACTGGTTTCTCCACCAAGTAGAGTGCATCGGCAGCGGGCACTACGGCTGCCGGAAGTTCACGATCGGTGTAGAACTGCGCCCATGTGGTGAGCGCTGTGCCGTTCTGTTTGAAGACGGCCCAGAAAGCGATGCTCACCGCGAAGATGCTGAGCAAGGCCACCAGCGGCTTCTTGTCTTCCGCACTGGCCTTCAGGTAGAGTGTGACGAAGAAGAGGATGACCGGGATGGTGGCGAAAATGAACGCATCGGTACTGTCGCTGCCGAACACATTGTCCGGGATGAACCACGCGCCAATGCCCACGGCAACGGCCGGCAACAGGACGGTTGAGAAGATCCTCAGCAGCGACATGTCTTCCTTCTGCGCAGGCTTCAGCACGTTCGCGTGGCGGTAATGCTTCAGCCCGTAGTAGAAGACCGCAAGCCCGATGAACATGCCCACGCCCGCCGTCGCGAACGCATAGCCCCAGCCGAACCGGTTGCGCATGTAGGCCGCGAACAGATTGCAGATGCAGGCACCCACGTTGATACCCATGTAGAAGATGTTGTAGCCGCTGTCCTTCTGCGCGCGGTATTGGTCTTCGTTGTAGAGGTTGCCGAGCAGCGTACTGATGTTCGGTTTGAAGAATCCGTTGCCCACAATGATGAGGGCCAGCGAGATGTAGAAAGCCGTCATGCCCGGCAGCGCCAAGCCCAGATAACCCAGCCCCATCAGCGTTCCCCCGATGTAGATGGACCGTGTGTAGCCGAGCAACCGGTCAGCCAGCAGACCACCCAGGAACGGCGTGAGGAAGACGAAGGCGATGAAGGTCCCGTAGATGTCGGCGGCTTCAGCGCGCGTCATCCCTTTGCCGCCGGTGAGTTCCGGATCGGTGAGGTACAACTGGAAGATGCCGATCATCAAATAGTACCCGAACCGTTCCCACATCTCGGTGAGGAACAGGAAGGGCAGCGCGGCGGGGTGCTTGCGCTCCATCGGTCAATGCATCAGATCAAAAGGACGCCCACGCGATCAATTGATGCCGTGCATCCACTTCTTCATCGTAGGCGTGAGCACCAGCAGCACGGCTGCGCAGCCCAGCACGATGTAAATGCCCCATTGGAGGTACACGTCCATGAAGCCGGTCAACTCCGCCACGGGATCCTGGCCCTCCGTTCCGGTACTGGCGATCATCTGGCCCAGCTTGCCAGCGACCTTGTGCGCGAAAGCGATGCTCAGGAACCAGCTGCCCATGACGAAGCCCACGACTTTCTGCGGGCTGAGTTTCGTGACAACGGAAAGACCGACAGGCGAGATGAAAAGTTCACCTGTCGTGTGCAAAAGGTACATGCCGATGAGGAAGCCCATGGGGATGGCCGTGGCTCCGGCGCCGGCAGTGATGCCCACTTTCACGCCCCAGACAATGATCGCGTAACCCGCGGCCATCTGCACCAATCCATAGAAGAACTTCATCGGCGTGCGGGGCTCGATCTTGCTGGCAGCGAACTTCCCCCACATCCAGTTGAACACCGGTGCGAGCAGCATGATGAACAGCGCATTGACCGATTGGAACATGGAGGCCTCGATACCAGCCCTGTTCACGTAACGGTCCGTCAGGATGTTGATGGATCCACCGGCCTGCTCGAAAAGCACCCAGAAAATCATGTGGAAAAAGAACAGGATGAGGAACGCGAAGAGACGCTGACCCTCCGCGCGATCCTGTGCGGTGAAGCCCGTGTAAAGCAGATATCCAAGGCAAAGCGCGCCCGCGCCGAACAGCAGGTAATCCGTGATCCCTTCGCTATTGATCAGGAAGCTGAAGAACGGGATGATCGCCAGGCAGCCCAGCAGAGTGAGGGGGAAGGCTCCGAGCCCAAGGAAACGCCAGTTCGCGCCAGCCTCGGGCGCATGTCCCTTACCCTCGAGATGCTTGAAATTCAGGAAGAACACCACCATGCCCAGCAGCATGCCCAGACCAGCCGTGAAGAAGCCATATTCCCAGCCCACTCGTTGGCCTAGATAGCCGCAAGTGAGCGGTGCCAGGAACGCCCCGATGTTAATGCCCATGTAGAACAATGTGTAGGCGCCGTCCTTACGGGTGTCGTTGCGATCGTAGAAGGTCCCGAGGAAGCTGCTGATGTTGGGCTTGAAAAGACCGTTGCCCACGGTCAAGGCGGCAAGGCCGACGAAGAAGATCGACTCGCCATGCAACTGTCCGGTGGAGGCCGCTGAAAGTGCGAGGATGAACTGGCCCAATGCCATGAAGCCACCACCGGTGAGGATCGCCTTGCGGAATCCGATGGCTTTGTCAGCCAGCATTCCACCTATAACAGGTGCGGCATAGAGCAGCGCATTATAGGCGCCATAGATACCGTAGGCTCGCGCGTCCGCTTCACCCGCAGCCATCTTATCGAACAACTCCTTGGTCAGGTAAAGGACCAGTAGAGCCCGCATTCCATAGAAACTGAACCGCTCCCAGAGTTCGGCGAAGAACAACACGAAGAGCGCCTTCGGATGGATCTTGCGCTGGCTGTAAAGCGTTGCAGGTACCCAGACGAGCACGAATGCCCAGCCAATGACGAGGCTCCAAAGTGCGAAATCCATGCAGGGGTGGTTTGGATTGGTTGAAGGTCCGCCAATATAGATGTTCACCACTAGCGGGTATGGCAACGCAGTGCCCGAGCGGTCAAGAACTATCGACCTAGCGACCGGAGCGCTAGAGGTTCGCCGCCAGGAACCGGTTCATCATTTCGTACAAGTGAAGGCGGGTGGCGGCTCCACCAATGCCGTGGTTTTTGTCCGGGTAGATGAACTGCTCGAAGGGCTTGCCGGCCTTCACCAGCGCGGTGACCATGTCGGCCGTGTTCTGGTAGTGCACGTTGTCGTCGGCAAGACCGTGGACGAGGAGGTATTTGCCCTTCAGCTTGCTCACATGGTTGATGGGGCTGTTGTCGTCGTATCCCTTGCCGTTGTCCTTGGGCAGGCCCATGTAGCGCTCTGTATAGATAGTGTCGTAGTAGCGCCAGTTGGTGACGGGCGCGACCGCGATGGCGCATTTGAACACGTCGGCACCCTTGGTGATGCAGAGGCTGCTCATGTACCCGCCGTAGCTCCAACCGAAGATGCCGATCCGCGAAGCATCCACATAGCTCTGCTTGCCGAGCCACTTGGCCGCTGCGATCTGGTCCTCCGTCTCGTACTTGCCCAGTTGGCCGTAGGTGATGTGGCGGAAGTCGCGGCCACGCCGACCTGTGCCGCGCGGGTCGATGCACACCACGATGTTGCCCTGCTGCACGAGCTGCTGGGCCCACACGTAGTTGCGGCCGTCCCACTTGTCCAGCACTTCGTTGCTGTTGGGGCCACTGTACTGCGTCATGAACACCGGGTGCTTGGTGCCTTCGCGCAGGTATTGCGGTTTGATCATCCAGCCATTGAGCACCACACCGCTGTCAGTGGTGAAGGTGAAGAACTCCACAGGCGTCATCTGGTATTCGCCCAGTGCCTTGCGCAGGTCCTTGTTGTCTTCCAGGACCTTCAGTTGCTTTCCCGAGCCGTCATGCAAGGTCACCGCATCGGGGCTGTTGGCCGTACTGCGCGTATTGATGAAGTACTTGAACGTGCTGCTGAACTCGGCATCGTTGAACCCGCCCTTGGGGCTCAGTTCCACAAGCCCTTTGCCCGTAAGGCCCACCGCGTACACTTCCTGGTGCATGGCGTCCACTTTGCTCGCGGTGAACACCACGCGGTTGTTCGCCTCGTCGAGACCTTTCACACCGAGAACGTCCCAGTTGCCGGTGGTGAGATAACGGCCAGCGGGAATGCGGCCATCGCCGATCTTGGTATTGATGGGCTGGTACCAGATGTGGTTCCAGCCGCTCTGCTCGGTGGTGAGCACGAAGCCGTTGCCCTCCTCGGTGAAGAACAGGTCATCCGTGACTTCCACATAGGTCTTGCTGTTCTCTTTGTACACGTCGCGCGGCTTCAATCCGGACTGCACGGCACGCAGCAGCGGCACGGCCACGGTGCTGATCACCTTCTCGTTCTGCAAGCGGTTCATGCGCATGTACCAGAGCACATCGTCGTTGGCCGTCCAGCCGAAGCGCGGGATGTAGGGCTCAGGTGCATCGCCCAGCGGGATGAGCGTGGAGCTTCCACCCCGTGTGTCATAGCAATGCAGTTCCACGGTGCTGTTGCGCTCTCCTGCCTTAGGGTACTTGAAGCGGTGCTCCTTGGGGTAGAGCTGCGCGGCGTAGGTGTCCACATTGAACTCACGCACATCGGTCTCGTCGCTCTTGAGGTAAAGGATCTTCGTGCCGGCGGGGCTCCACTGGTAGCCCTGTACCAACGCGAATTCTTCCTCATACACCCAGTCCGTGGCGCCGTTGATGATGCTGTTCCATACGCCATCGATGGTCGCTTGTGTCTCCTTCATCGTCGCGAGGTCCACGAAAAAGAGGTTGTTGTCGCGCACGAATGCGGCCTTGCTGCCATCGGGGCTGAAGGTGGCCAGGCGTTGCTTCGGCTTCTTGGGGTCGCTTAGCGGAACGGTGGTCCTCGATGCGCGGTCGTAGATGTAGTGGTAGGCTGCGTAGCTGTGGCGGTAGATGGGCTCCACGTCCGTTTCCACCATCACACGCTTCTCGTCGCCGCTGAAACTGTAGCCCTCAACCTCCAACGCACCCTTGCCGCTGCTGGGAATGAGTTCGTTGCTCTTGAAGATGACGCCCACCGTATCACCTGTGGCGTAGGAGCACTGGAAAAGCTGCGTGGCGCCGTCCTTGCGGCCCATGGTGGTGTAGTGCACACCGTCGTTCATGCTGGCCAGACCATAGACGCCTTTGGTGCTGAACTTCGGTGTGGTCCAGATGTCGGCGCTGGTGATCTGTTGGGCGGCAGCGGCGGCAGTGAGGACACAGGCCGCAATGAGCGAAGTGCTTCGGAACATGATGTCGGAACGTGTTGGCGCCGGAGCGCGTGGAACAAGGGTCGGCCAATATAGCCGGGGGCTAATGCCAAGTTCCGTGCCCGGCGGGGATGAACGGTTGTGATGAGGGAGAACCGCAGATGAACGCATGCACAGATGGGGATGATGAAGATGATGAACACAAGAGAGACAAGCGGGCGCAGCAGTTCCGATTACGCTGCAACTTTGAACGCATTGTAGGTTGCATGATACGACTTCCCATGCTCCTTGTGCTACTGGCCGCATCCACGTTTGCCCGGTCGGCCCGCACGGTGCATGTTTTCGTGGCGGTGTGCGACAATGCCAACCAGGGGATCGTGCCGGTGCCTGCGGCGCTGGGCAACGGGCAGGACCCGCAACGCAACCTCTATTGGGGCGCCATGTTCGGGGTGAAGACCTTTCTGGGGAAGAGCAGCGAGTGGGAGCAAAAGACCATAACCACTGCTAAGCGCGCGGATGTCCTCGATCATGTGCTGTTCAAGCACAAGGCTTCAGGCACGCTGCTTCTCGCCGAGGCGTTCGATGGTGCTGCCATGCGACAATGCATCCAAGGATTCTTCAATGCGCTGGCGGGACACGACACTCTGCCCCTGGTTGCGAACGGCGCCAGCATTTCCTTCGGGGGTGCCGCTGACCTTGTATGCTTCGTGGGCCACGATGGGTTGATGGACATCGACCTTGGCGTTGGCGACGTGAAAACTCCCGTGACCGGTCGGCATGCGGATGCCATGGTGCTGTGCTGCTACAGCGCCTCCTACTTCGGGCCGCACGTGGCCAGGTCGAATGGTGATCTGCTTGTTTCCACCTACGGGCTCATGGCGCCTGAGGCCTATGTGCTTGATGCTGCGGTGCGGTCCTGGGTAACGGGAAAACAGGCCAATGCTGCGCGAGAGGCAGCTGCACAGGCCTACCACGCTTATCAGAAGTGCGGGGTTGGCGCAGCGCGGAAACTCTTCGGTGCCAAGGCATCACCTTGAGGGCTTACTTCGCCCAATGCCGCTGCGCCAAGCCTTCCTCGACCACCTGGCCCAGACCAGTCCGCACCCACTGGCGTTGGACATTGTGCACGCCGAGGGTTGCTACCTCACCGACCGCTCAGGTAAGCGTTACCTGGACCTCGTGAGCGGACTTGCTGTAAACAATGTTGGCCATCGGCACCCGAAGGTGGTTGACGCCATCAAGGAGCAGAGCGACAAGTACCTGCATGTGATCCCGTACGGCGAATTCGTCCAGGAACCTCAGGTGCGCTTCGCGGAGAAGCTCACCTCCCTCCTACCGCCGTCGCTCAATTGCATCTACTTCGTGAACAGTGGAACGGAGGCCATTGAAGCCGCCGTGAAACTGGCGAAGCGTTCAACCGGGCGCACGCGCATCATCGGTTGCAGGAAGAGCTACCACGGCAGCACGCACGGCTCGCTGAGCCTGACGGACAATTCGAAGAAGCGCTACCGCAACCTGCCGCTGTTGCCTGACAGCGACCACATCACGTTCGGCTCCGTTGGCCAGGTGGAGCAGGCCATGGCCGACCTGTCGCACATTGATGAGCGTACAGCTTGCGTAGTGGTGGAACCGGTGCAGGGCGATGCCGGCGTAAGGCTGCCCGACGCGAAATGGTTGAAAACGCTGCGCAAGCGTTGCACCGAGGTGGGAGCGCTGCTCGTGTTCGACGAGGTGCAGACCGGTTTCGGACGCACGGGCAAGTTGTTCGCGTTCGAGCACTGGGCTGGTGTTGACCCCATCCCCGGCCATTCCGAGCCTGCCCTGAGCGGAGCCGAAGGGAGGGGGAAGGGAGATGAAATGTGGGTGGTGCCCGACATTCTTGTTCTCGGCAAAGCCCTGGGTGGTGGACTTCCCATGGGCGCGTTCATCAGTTCGCGCGTGCGCATGCAACTGCTCACGCACGATCCCGTGCTCGGCCACATCACCACCTTCGGCGGGCATCCACTACCGTGCGTGGCGGGGCTCGCGGCACTGAATGCCCTGCTGGATGAAGGCATGCTTGTCAATGCCCAGCGTACAGGTGAGCTCTTCAAGGAACTGCTGTTGCATCCGCGCATCAAGGAAGTGCGCGGCATGGGTCTCATGCTGGCTGTGGACCTTGACGATGCCGACCTGGTGCAACGCGTGGTGATGGGCGCGTTGGGCAAAGGGGTGCTCGGCTTCTGGTTCCTGAGCTGCCCCACGGCGTTCAGGATCGCCCCGCCGTTGATCACGGATGAAGGGATGGTGCGGGAGGCTTGCGGCGTGATCCTGGAGGAATTGGGCAACTAGCCAATTCCCCCCACCTCCGCCATCGTGCCCAACTGATCATCGATGGTTTCCCTTCTACGCACCAAGTGCACGTTGCCTTGGTGCAACAGCACCTCGGCGGGGCGCGGGCGGCTGTTGTAGTTGCTCGCCATTGTCATGCCGTAGGCGCCAGCGTTGAGGAACGCGAGCACGTCGCCTTCGCGCACTTCGGGCAGCTGGCGGTCCCAGGCGAAGGTGTCCGTTTCACAGATGTTGCCCACCACGGTGTAGATGCGCGGCTTGCCGCCAGGGCGGCTCAGATTGAGAATGCGGTGGTAGCTACCGTAGAGCATGGGGCGAATGAGGTGGTTCAGGCCGCTGTCGACACCCACGAACACGGTGGCCGTGGTCTGCTTCACCTGGCTCACGGTAACCAAAAACACGCCGCTCTCGCTCACCAGGAATTTCCCGGGCTCGAACCAGAGCTCCACCGGCCGTGAGCGCTGCATGTTGAACGCGCTCAACCGCACGCAGAGCCTTGCGCCAAGATCTTCAATGTCGGTGGAAACATCGTCCTGCTTATAGGGCACTTTGAACCCGCTGCCCAGATCGAGGAATTCCAGGTCGGGGAAGTGCTCTGCCGTGTCCAGGAGGATCTCGGCGGCCTGCAGGAAGACCTCTGTGTCGAGGATATCGCTGCCTGTGTGCATGTGCAGGCCGTTGACGCGCATGCCGTGCGAGGCCACTACGCGTTGCACGTGGCGCAGCTGGTGAATGCTGATGCCGAACTTGCTGTCGATGTGACCAGTGCTGATGCGTTCGTTGCCCCCCGCCATGATGTGCGGGTTGATGCGCACGCACACGGGCACGGTGCTGCCGAAGTCGTGACCGAAATGCTCCAGCACGCTGATGCTGTCGATGTTGATGTGGATGCCCAGTTCAACGGCGCGCTTGTACTCGGCATAGGCCACCATATTGGGCGTGAAGAGGATCTCGTGCGGCTGGAAACCAGCGCGCAGGCCCAGTTCCACTTCGTGGATACTGACGGTATCCAACCCGCAGCCGCACTGGCGTAACCACCGCATCACGTTGATGTTGGCGTTGGCCTTGCAGGCGTACATAAAACGCGTCTTGGAACCGGTGAACGCACGTTTCAAGCGGTCCACCTGATGTGCCATCACGGCACTGTCGTACACGTACACCGGCGTGCCGGTGAGTTCCAATGTGCGCGACAAGTCCGCACTGCCTCTGATAATACCATGCTCCATGCTTGGGCGAAACTACCATGTGCGCCACGGACGCACTTCCCGGGACGAGCGCGGTGCGAACGCGCTTAGACTTACCCGCGCTGTCCGCGCGTGATGGCTTCCACCCGCCCCTGGACTTGGAGTTTCTCGTAGATATTACGCACGTGGGTACGCACAGTATTCACCGAAACGCCCAGCTTGTCGGCGATCTCCTTGTCGCGCAATCCGGTCACCATCCAATCGAGCACGTCCTGCTCGCGGGCCGTCAGGGCATCGTTCGGGTCGGGCGCCTTCAGTTGGAAGCTGCCCACCACGCGGCGCGCGATGGCGGGGCTCATGGGCGATCCGCCTTGCAGTACCTGTTCGATGGCCTCGCGGATCTCCTCCACGGTGCTGCGCTTCAACAGATATCCCACCGCACCGCTGCGCAGCGCCTTGAAGATCTTCTCATCGTCCTCGTGCACGGTGCACATGATGACGTACGTGCGCGGCCAGCGCTTCTTGATGTACCGCGTGCACTCAATGCCGTCGGCACCCGGCAGCCGGATGTCCATCAAGACGACATTGGGCTCCATCATATCGGGCAGGTCCATGGCCTCCTCCGTGGATGCCACGGCCCTGCACGCGATCCCGTCCAGCTCATCCAGCTTGGTGCCCACGTTTTCCCGGTAGTCAGCGTGGTCGTCGATCATCAGCACACGCACAAGGCTCCCGTCCACCTTCATGCCGCCAAGTTCGGGAACCGCTGTGGGTCCCGCTTCATCATTTATGGTGACCCGCCAAGGGCAGGTCTATGCGCACAGTGGTGCCTCCTTGCCGGGCAGGTTCGTGGGAAATGATGCCCTCCAGTTTCGCAGCACGTTCCATCAAGCCCTTAAGGCCGTGACGGCCCGAAGGACCAGCGCCTTCGCTCAAAGGCATGCCTGTGCCATCGTCCGTAATGGTCACGTACAAATGCCCGTAGGCCACGGCACTGGTCAGCTTCACGTTCCTGGCCCCGGCATGCTGGGCCACATTGCGCGCCACCTCCTTCACCATGAGCAGCAAGCCACGGCGTTGGTCCGCCGCCAGGTACACGCGCTTTTTGGGATTGGTGATCTCGCTTCGAAGTAAAAGGCCGTGACTATCGCAGAAACCGGTGAGCCAGCGCTCCACATAATCCATGGTGGCTACCAAGTGGTCGCGCTTGGGGTCCAGGGTCCAGATGATCTCATCGATCTTATCGATCACACCGCCCAGACCTGTTGCGATGGCGCTCATCCTCGAGCGTTCTTCCTCCGTTGCCGCATGCGCGCCAGCACTGCGCGCCATGCCCAGAACGAGGCTGATTTCAGCACCCAGGTCGTCGTGCACATCGCTGGCGATGCGGCGGCGTTCGCGGTCGAGCGCGGTCTGCCTGCGCAGCAGAAGGAGCACCTTGTTGTCCCTGCGCCAAAAGAACCTGGCCACCAGTGCGAACACCACGGCCAGCACCACGGCAAAGCCCAGCACAAGTGTCCATGTTGCGGTAGCCCCGTCCATGCGCACAAGATGGCAAAGCCGACCGGTTCAGAACTGGCCCGTTGCCAGGAGCACCAACGTGCATGCCTCCAATGGTTCGATGCCATGGGCCAACGCCCGCCTGAACAACCGTTCGTTCTCGGCCCCCGGGTTGAAAATGATGCGTCTGGGTTTCAGCGCGATGATCCGGTCTTCCCAGACGGCTTGGTTCGAGGCGTTCAAATACAGGGTTACCGTGTGCACTTCGGTATTCCCCGGTATGGTCACGTGGATCGGGAGATCATCGATGGAGGCTGCCCGCGCACCAACCGCCAAGACAGGGTGACCATGATCGCGCAGGCTGCGGACCGCCATGTTGCTGTACCGATCGGCCCTGGGACTGGCGCCGAGCACGAGTGTGGTTTTCGGTCCGTCCGGCATATCAGGTACGTGCTGTGGAGGGGACGGCATCCATTCCCTTCTTGAGGTCGTCCACGATCTTACCGGGCAGTTTTGTCAGGTCCAGCAGCATCAGCCCGTCCAAGGCGTCATTGAAACGGGGGTCGCAGTTGAAGCCGATGATCCTGGCGTTCAGGCCAAGGTACTTCTTCAACAGCACGGGCACCGTGGTCTCGTTGGGGTCGGTGTCCGCTATCAGCTTGTCCAACTGCTTGATGTCCGCCGCTGCGTGCTTGAGCAGTGCCTCACTGTCGGCGCTTTCCTGTGGGACCTTGAAGCGGTTGCGAGGTTCCACATGCGCGGCCAGCGCGCGATCGTAGTGGTGCTGCTGGACGAAGGCCATGATGAGCGCACGGCTGAAACGGCTGTAATTGCTGCTGATGCTCACCGGGCCGATGAGGAAGCGATGGTCCGGGTGCGACAGGATATGGATGAGCAGACCGCGCCAGAGCATGAACAAGGGTAGGCGGTGCTTCTGGTATTCTTCGGCAATGAAACTGCGGCCTAGCTCAAAGCACTTGGCGAGCACCTTTTCCATGGGCTTGCCCATGCGGAACAATGTGTTGGTATAGAAGCCGCGCTTACCGTACCGCTGTATGATCCGTGTTCCGTCACCTACACGATAAGCGCCCGCCAGTTTGTTCTGGGCCCGGTCCCACAGGAAAAGATGGTCGTAGTACAGGTCGAATTCATCGAGGTCGATACGCTTGTTGGTGCCTTCGCCCACGTTGCGGAACGTGATCTCGCGCTGTCGGCCTATTTCGCGCAGGATGTGCGGAATGCGGTCCGCAGCTGCCAAGTAAAGATCGAACTCCCCTTGGCTGCTCAGCTTCAAGTCTGCGATCCCGGCAAGTTCCTCCACCAACCGATCGATGGGATCCGGCGCCGTGATCTCCTTGGGCCTACGCGGGAAGAACAACGGTCGGAACTGCTCCCGTTTCACCTGGACACCACTGCCCAGAGCATAGGTCTTCGCGCGCAGATAGCGCCCCAACGATTCGATGTTGGGCAGTTCGTCCAGCTCTTTCGGCAAGATCGGTTTGCCGATGCGCATGCGCACATGCCTACCACGCATTCGAAGCATCTCACCCGGCAGCACCAGTGTTCGCAAGTTGGGGTGGATCATGCCCAACGCATGGAACAGCCTGCTGTTGCTCCCATCGAACCATACCGGCACCACCGGCACCTTGGCGTTGTGGATCAACTTCACGACCGGTGATTTCCAACGTGTATCGGCGACCGCCTTGATGTCCGTCTGCCAACTGCTCACTTCACCAGCCGGGAAAATGCCAAGCGCCCCACCACTGCCCACGTGCTCCATGGCCTGGCGCATGCCCTGAAAACTGCTGCGGCTCTTGAGCTCCTCGAACGGGTTAACACCGATGAAGCGGTCCTGCAAAGGCTCCAACTGCTTCAACATGAAATTGGCCATCACCCTCAGGTCGGGGCGCAATGGATCCAGGGTTTGGATCATCGCCAACCCATCAATGGCACCATAAGGATGATTGGCCACGAACACGGCCCCGCCTTCACGGGGCACCAAGGCCAGGTCCTCCGACGAGACCACAATTTGAAGGTCGAGGCGCTTGAACAACTCGTCGATGAACTCGATGCCCATCACATCGGGCATCTCGACGTACATGCGCTGCAGCTTGCCCAAACCGCTCACCTCGCTCAGTACTGGAATGCGCGGGTCTCCGGGTTTCATATGACTGGCCTTCGCCAGTTCCGCAGGGTCTACCAGTCGCTTCATGCGTCAGGCCAAATGTACCCGGTGGCGTCTGCCTGGGCTCGTTGGGCCATGGACCAGCGGTTGTATGAGCGTGTGCATTACCTTCACGCTCCTTTCCAGACCCATGTCACCATGTGCAACGCTTTCCGCAAACTGTCCATCCTCGTTTTCTGCGCGCTCCAGCTTCCGACCATGGGGCAAACAACCATGTACGGCCTTACCTCGGTCGGTGGTGAATACGGGGTGGGCACCATCTATTCCATGACGGAATCCGGTACGTTCAGCAAACGCCTGGACCTGTTCCGCTTCGAAGGTTCCAACCCGAAAGGCGATATCCTGCGCGGCAACAATGGACGATACTATGGCACGACCGAATTCGGCGGTGCCAATGGCGTGGGGACATTGTGGGAGTACAATCCCACAACGGGGGTTTATGTTGTGCTGCACGACTTCACCAGCGCAACGGGATCGCGTCCCGTACGCGGTGTCATCCTCACCAGCAACGGTCGCTTGACCGGCACCTGCAGTGAAGGCGGTGCGAACAATGTGGGTTGTATCTGGGATTACAACACCGCCACATCCACGTTCACCAAACGGGCCGATTTCTCCGGTGCTGCGAACGGGAGTTTCCCTCGGTGCCGGCTCGTCCAGGTCAGTTCCACCCGCGTGTTCGGTGTCACCCAATCAGGTGGCACGAACGGACGTGGCACCCTGTACGAATTCAACCCCACCAACGGAGCGATCACCGTGCGGCACCACTTCGCGCTCGCAACAGGTTCGCACCCTTATGGTGGTGTGCTTCTGGCAAGCAATAACAGGCTCTATGGCACCACGCTTTCCGGCGGGGTGAACAATGCCGGAACGTTGTACGATTTCAACACCACCACCAACACGCACGCAAAATTGATCGACCTTGCGGTGGCAACGGGTTCGAGCCCGTTGGGCGAACTCGTGCAAGCTGCATCAGGCACCATCTATGGCACAACTTCAGCAGGCGGTGCCAACTCCGTTGGCGTGCTTTTCAGCTTCACCATCACCGGAAGTGTTTATGCCGTGGAACACGACTTCAACAATGCCGGGGGCTATTCACCGTTCGGAAAACTGCTCGCTCGTACGGATGGTTTCCTGTATGGACTTACCAACCAAGGTGGCCCTGCCGGTGATGGTACATTGTTCAGCTTCGACCCGGTGACCAACAACTACGCAGTTCTCGCCGACCTCGGCGCGAGCGGTATCGGGGAACCGTGGGGCGGTCTGATGGAAGACGGGACCGGTGTGCTCAACGGGCTGTGCCGCACTGGCGGCAGCGGTCAGAACGGGGCACTGTTCCGCTTCACCTTGGCAACAAGCAATTTGAGCATTGCCGTGCCCTTCAATTTCAGCAGTGGATCGGGCCCCAACGGGCGCATGTTGAAACACACCAATGGCCTGTTCTATGGGCTTACCAATGTAGGCGGCGCCAATAATGCCGGTGTGATCTTTTCGTTCGACCCGGTCAGCAACCAATACGTGGTACGCAAGGATCTCGGCGGCGTTGATGGCGCCACCCCATTGGGAACGCTCTGTGAGTCCGGAGGCAAACTCTACGGCACATGCCGTAACGGCGGTGCAGGCGGTATTGGGACCATCTTCGAGTTCAACCCCGCGACGAACACGTTCACGAAAAAGGTCGACCTGTCCGCTTCATTGGGCCAGGAACCGAGGGTCGGCTTCGCAAAGGGCAGCAATGGCAGGCTCTATTTGGCCACGGGGGCAGGAGGCACCTTCGGTTTTGGTACGATCATCGAATACGTGCCAGCAACGAACACGCCCACCAAAGTGCACGATTTCGCACTATTGGACGGAACGGATGCCGAGGCCGAACTCCATCTCGCCAACGATGGGCATCTCTACGGTGTGCAATCCGAGAACGGGCAGTTTGCCGCAGGCACGCTCTACCGCTTCAGCAGCGGCAATACATTCACGAAGTTGTTCGATTTCGATGGGATACAGGGCGGCACTCCCATGGGTTCGGTTGTACAAGCTCCCAACGGTAAGCTCTATGGGATCTGTTCGGAGAACGGTTTGTTCGACCCAGGCGTCATCTTCAGTTGGGATATCGGTACGAACACGTACACGGAAGAGTATCCTCTGTTGACGACCGAAGGGCAAGCTTCGCAATCGGCTCTATTGGTCGGTACGGACGGCAACCTTTACGGCACATGCGTGGAAGGCGGGACCAACAACCTGGGCACGGTCTTCAGGTTCAACCCTGGCACGCTGACCTTCAATGTTCTGAAGAACTTCACCGGAACGGACGGCCGTACACCCCTTGACGGCCTGGCCAACGAAACCGTGCCAGCATCGAACATTACCGTGGATATCGAGGTCATGCTCGAGGGGCCTTACAATTCGGGATCGGGCTTGATGAACGATGTGCTGCGTACGCTTGTCAACCCGAACGGCTTCCCGCTCACCGAGCCTTACACTGCGCTGGGCTTCACCAGTACAGGCGGCGGTGGTGGAGAGACCATCAATGCTACCGTCCTGACAACGACGGGGAACGATGCCATCGTTGATTGGGTGTTCGTCCAACTGCGCAGTTCAACGGACAACACGAGCGTGCAATACACACGTTGCGCCCTTGTTCAACGCGATGGGGACGTGGTGGATGTTGACGGTTCTTCACCCCTCAGTTTCAATGCCCCGGCCGGCAACTACTTCATCGCGGTGCGCCACCGCAACCATTTGGGCACCATGACCGCGAGCCCTGTTGCGTTGGCATCGGCGCCTGTGACGGTGGACTTTTCGGATGGATCAACGCCGACCTTCGGCACTGATGCACAGAAGATCTCGGGGGCCCTTCGATTGTTATGGGCCGGTAATGTCACCATTGATTCCCCAGGGCCTGTACAACTGAAATACACTGGCACTAACAACGACCGGGACCCCATCCTGGTTGCCGTGGGCGGCACGATACCGACCAATACCGTTGGTGGTTATCGCTCTCAGGACGTGACGATGGACGGCATTACGAAGTACACCGGTACATCGAACGACCGCGATCCGATCCTGGTGAACGTCGGAGGGACGGTCCCCACGAACACGCGACAGGAACAATTGCCTTGAACGGTCACACGATGATGATCCCCATGATGTCCTCTTCCAAGAGTTCTCCACCGGGGTAACTGCGCGTGTAGTCCATATTGATCCAGCGGGTCCCGTCGGCATCCGTGTGGTGGTACAGCGGCGCATCGCCCACTTCGCGCGGGAACAAGACCCGTCGTATCAAAAAAGCTGCCCGTTCCATCTGCTTGCCGTCGCCGACCTTCAACTCCGGATAGATGTGCCCGCGTGTGCGCACCAAACGCACCTCACCACCAATGGCCTTGATGCACGCGGCCATCAACACAGCATGGTCATCACAATCACCGGCCATCAACCCCACGCTTTCACTGGCCTTCGCGAAGTATTCCCCCCCTTTCACGTCACTCACATACCGCCATCGGGCGTTGATGGTCTTGAACACCGAAAGGCACTGTACGAACGTGGCCTCGTTACTGCCGGCCTCCACCTCGCCGAAGTAGGCCGTAGCCGCCATTACAGCGAAATTCCGCACCGCGGGTTCATGATCATCCACCACGGCCCGGATCCGGTCCGCCTCCGCGAAGGGCACCTCGCCTTGGGACGCGGAGGGCATTTGCACCGTGTGCTTGCGCAATGAATGGAGCAGCACGGCGTAGTCGTCGAAAAGGTCACCGAAGCCGTAACCACCTCCCAAGCTTGTGACCGTAAGTGCGCAGAGGCCTACCACGAGCACGGCATACACCATCAGTTGGAAACGTTTCACCAGAACAAGAAACGCGGCCAGCACCACGATGAAAGTCAGGGCGTGGTCGATCCGTAGCCCGCCGCCGACCGGTAGGGTCATCGATGGAACGAACGGATACAGAACGATGAAGATGGGCAGCGCCAAGAGCAAAGCCACGGTGTAGAGGACAAGCCAATGCCCCGGGCCAAAGGCGCGTTCCCGTCGTGTTTCCAGGTCATCATCCAGGCCCCGAGCGCTCATGCGGTAAAGTTGGTCCAGGCTCAACGCTTGTGCGCTGGGCGACCATCGTTAACAAAGATCAACCCAACGATGGTGAAGGACCCGACGCGCCAAAAGGCCCGTTCATGGCGGTTCTTCCCGAACAAAGGTCAGCCAGCAACGGGGTGTGTAATACATGCTACCCAGCCCCTCAGCGTCCAATGAACCCGCGGATATATTCGCGCACCCCACAGATCACCGAATGCACCGCTCCGCCTTAGCTGCCATGTTGCTCTTGCATGGCTTGGCCTCAGGCCAGACCGCGCAAGACAGCATTGACCTGGGCGGCGGCGAGGATGCAGCTTTCGAATCGCCGGACTGCGCACCGGTGCCACATGGTCTTTGGTGCAATGCGGACTCGGTGAAGTACATACCTGCGCACGAACTTTACGGTAGCTGGGAAACGGACGACATTTTCCGCAAGGACCTTGATCCGTCCACCTTGAACGACACTGTCGTATTGGACCTCACGCACCTTCCGTGCGATCATGCGATGCCAGTATGCGGTGCGCTCAACTCACCCTTCGGACCACGCCGTGGCCGAATGCACTACGGAGTTGATCTTGATCTGGAAACCGGCACGCCCGTGGTGGCCGCGTTCGAGGGAATGGTGCGGATCGCACGATACCACCGAAGTTTCGGGAATGTGATCGTGCTACGGCACGCTAACGGATTGGAGACCTTGTACGCACACCTGAGCCGGATCGATGTACAAGCCGGCAGCATGGTGGATGCCGGTTACCCGATAGGCTTGGGCGGAAGTACGGGCCGTAGTACCGGCAGTCACTTGCATTTTGAGGTACGGTACTTGGGCCAACCCATGGACCCGGCCACCGTGTTCGATCTTCAGGAAGGCGAACTCGTCGGTGATCGCCTGGCCCTGCACAAAAAGTCGTTCTCGGCGCTGGGCAAGACCGTCAAGCAAACTGGCCGCTATCATGTCATACGCAAGGGTGATACGTTGTACGCCATTGCAAGGAAGCACGGCACCAGCGTTCAAAAGCTCTGTAAGCTCAATGGGCTCCGCTCTGGTAGCACACTGCGGATCGGTCAGCGGATAAGGCTCTCCTGAACTCCGTGCTTCAGCCGGCGTTCCGTATGTGCAGGACGCGCCCTACGGAATCGACCAGATCGTGGTTGTATTGAGGCGAGAGCAGCAATGCTCCTCCATCACGCAAACGCACCAGGACGAGGTCGCGCTTGGCGTCCTGCATACCATCGATCATTCTCCGTCCGAATCCGAAAGAATAGCTTGTAAGGCCGATGTCAACGGTGCAGTACCGAACGAAATCCCGCCGGACTTGTTTGCTCTGTATCGGCTCCATATCACGAGTGCGCTGCAGGACATAATCCCTTGCGGCAGACCTATCGATCAAGCTGACGTCTGCGATCGAGGCTATATCGAGGTTATCACCATCTCGTGCCGTCCGAAGTGCCAGCGCCTTTCCATCGAACATGTATACAGCATCCACCGAACGGTCGCGACGCCATGCCACCACCAATCCGGAAAGCGCAATTGCCAACGGGACCGCGAACAACAACGGTTGGTCCCGATCCAAGGCCAGCATACCCAGGATGAACACGACTACCGCCGCGAAAGGCAAATAGAGCTTCACGTTGTGCCACTCCTTCCTGGTCCTGAACCTCTTTTCGCGCATGAAGCCCAAAGATATCCTCGCGAAACCAAGGCTTGAGCCTCAGGTCCGATAACATGTTGCTATCGAGCGGCTAACAGAAGGCTCGCTCATTCGGTCAACACTGAAGCGGACCATGCGCTCGCCAAGATCGACGAGGCCGAAAAAAGCAGAAGCGGCTTTCGCCGCTTCTGCTGTACCGGAGAAGGGACTCGAACCCTTACAACCTTACGGTCACACGCCCCTGAAACGTGCGCGTCTACCAATTCCGCCACTCCGGTGGCTGGCACCTGATAGGTACCTTCCAAGGGGCCGCAAATATAGCCGCGCAACCCTAGCATCAGCACGCCAGGGATCATCAAGTGGACCAACTACATTGAGCGCGGAACCATGGTGATGGATGGATTCAGACGAATGGCCGACGATAGTCCTGTTGCGCTGTTGGAGCACGTAAGGAGCATTGTTGCCGCGTGGCCCGATGTTGAGGTACTGGTCGGCAGTGACAGCCACAACCGAAGCTCACATACCGTGTACACCACCACTGTTGTCCTTCGCTTTGACCGGAACGGAGCACACGTCATTTACCGCCGGGAGAAAGCCGGTAAAGTGACCGATCTCTGGACGCGCCTATGGGGCGAGGTGGAGCGCAGCCTTGCCGTTGCGCATGCCTTGAGCACCGAGGCCGGTGTGCGGGTTAGCCGGATCGACATGGATCTGAACAGCGATCCCCAGTTCGGCAGCAATCGTCTGCACGCTACTGCGGTGGGCTACATCCGCTCGCACGGCTACGAGGCCCGCACCAAACCCGACCTGTTGATCGCGAGCTGGGCAGCCAACGTGCTCTGCCAGTGAATCCCCGCCTCAGTTCACGTCAGGAAGGAAACTGAAGGTCTTACCGTAGTAAAGCATCTGGGCGATGAAGTCGGTCGGGTACTCCACCTTCACGTCCGTGATGTTCCCTGATGCATCCACCACAGGAACCAACTGTGGTTGTATGAAGCCGGCGTACGGTGCGGTGGTGATCTTCTTGGAACGTTCCAGCACCTCTGCGTGCAAGGCTTGGTCCACTTTGACACCGTAGGTCTCCACCAATGCCTTGCATGCCTCGTAGTCGCCCTGGCTCTTGATGCGCTGCACCTCGCGAAGCAGTTCTCCGAACAAGGCACGCATCTTGTCATAATCCAAGATGTCGAAATAGGTGGCGCCGTTGCGGATGTTCCTGGCGATGGCGCCGTTCTTCACCCCGCGCTCCACCACCCACGCGCTCACCCACATCCGGTTGCGCATGTGCGCCTCTTCGACATCGTTGCCGAGCTTCAGCCGGCGCAACTGGGCCAACAGACCGTTCCGGATGTAGCCATCGTATTCAGCCTTGCCCGTTTCCAAACTCGGCATCACGCCCATCTCGACCAGTTTCACGTCCATCATGTAGTAGAGGGCCATTAGATCGGCGCGCCCTTCCTCCAGGGTACTGGCATAGTTCTTCAACGTGGCGTCCGTCTCTCCCACTCCCTTCTCCAATTGGCCACTGGCATGCCCGATCACTTCATGCAGTGCGGTGTGCAGTTTACCGGCAAGGGTGCCGTGCGCAATGCTGCGATCGATCTCCTCCTGGTCGTTGCAGAACACCTCCAGGGAGCTGGCACCTCCGCTCTTGTCGTAGGCTTCACTGATATTGCCCAAACTGACGCTCTTGCTACCAATGGAGTCACGTATCCAGTTCGCATTGGGCAGGTTCACGCCGATGGGAGTGGCCGGCGCAGCGTCGCCCGCCTCGCCTGCTGTGTTCACGAATTTGTAGGTGATGCCGACCACATTCGCCTTTTTGTGCTCGGGCATCAAAGGGCTGTTGTCCTCGAACCACTGGGCATTGTCCTGTATGATGCGCATGTTCTTCGTAGCCTCAGGGTCGATCACTTCAACACAGCTCTCATAACTGCCCCGCTTGCCCATAGGGTCGTTGTACACCTCGACAAACCCGAGGATGAAGTCCACGTTGCTCAGGGTATCCTGCACCCAAGCAATGTTGAAGGCGTCCCACGTGCGCAGATCACCCGTGCGGAAATAATCCATCAGCAAGCCTATGGCTTTCCTCTGCTGCTCGTTGCAGGCCACTTCCAAGGCCTTGGCCAGCCACATGTTCACCTCCTTCAGTGCGGCTCCGTACATGCCGTCCACCCTCCAAACCCGCTCAACCAATTCCCCATCGACACGGGCCAGCTGGCTGTTGATACCGAAACTCAACGGGGCGTTCGGGTCCGGTGACCTCATCTTCGCATAGAAGGCCTCCACCTCTTTCTCGCTGACATCGGGTCCGTAGAAGTTCACCGCGCTTGCCAGCTGCAGGTCCTTGCCGGCATCGAGGCTCACTTTCTTGGCATCAATGGCAGGGTCGAACATGGCATCCAATACCTCAGCGGAGAGCAACGCGCCGCTCTCCTTCAGCACGCCTTCGAACCACGGCCTGCTGAAACCCGGAACGAACTTCTCCATGCCGTAGTGGTGATGGATCCCATTGCTGAAGAACATCTCCTTGGCGTACAACATCATTGCGTCCCACTCCACGCCGGACTTGCCCCCTGATGCAAGGACCTTTTCGAACGCGCGCCGAATGGCCAGGTTGTGGCGGTAGTTCTGATCCCACATGATGTCGCGGCCTGAAAGACCTGCCATCGTGAGATAGTAAGCGAGTTTCTTTTCCTGGAGCGGCAATTCCTCCCAACCGCTCACTCGGTAACGCAGAATGCGCTTGTCGCTGAATTGATCGACTTCCCACAAGAAGGAATCGGCCTTGGCCTCCGTGTTGGCCAGGTTCTCAGCTTTGGGTGATTGGCCGCAGGAATAGAGCAGGGCCGTTGCAAGCGATGAGAGAAGGATGGTGCGCATGATGGTCAGTAAAAGGTCGGTGAAGATATCCCGGGCCCGCTGGGGCCTTCATCGCACCTTGACAGGATGTGCTTGCGCCCCGGAAGGTCAAGCCCCTTCTCGGGCGCGCTTGGAGATCGTCATGTTGGCGCGGGCTTCCTCCACCACACGCTTCAGTCGGTGGTAGGCCGCCAGTTGTTTGTTGTAGCGCCTCAGATCCGCCGGATCAAGCTGCTCCACAAGCTTCAGGTCCATTTTGTCGGCCAGGTCGTGGAGCTTCACCCGGGCCGCCAAACCATCCTGCAACACCCGATCGATGTACGCCTCATAGGTCTCCCCTTCTTTCCTGCTGATATGCTCAAGGGCCTTCACTACCCGCTCGGGGAATCCTCGAGCAAGGATATCGGTCGGCTTGAGCTCACTGCGCTCCAGAACATCGTGAAGTGCGCCCAGCACCTGCTCTTCGGCGTCGTGCCCGCGCATCATCACGCGCATCACATGCATCACATAAGGTTTCCCGAACCGGTCCACCTGGCCTTTATGGACCTTGGCCGCAAGGCGGATGGCACGTTCCAACAGATGATCCACAGGCTGTGTTCTGACCGCGCCAAAATAGTGGCGCACGCTCATCCCGGTGTTAAGCACGGAACCCCCACTGGCATTGCTGCCAGTGAGGGCCCGTGACTCTTCAAAGTAGTTGACCTGAACTACTTGGACGGCCGGTTGAACGCGACGGCCACTGAAAGGTTGCAAAAACGGAACGCCCTCCGTGGGAGGGCGTTCCGAAAAGGGCCTTCAAGATCAGCGTATCAACGGCAGCTTGAAGACGCGCTGTTCCGACGAACTGGTGACGCGCAGGAAGTACACACCATCCGTTTGGGCGGACATGTCCAAGACCGCACGACCTGATGCAAGGGACGAAGCACGGGTGGCCACCACACGCCCCTCAGCATCCATCACATCGAACACCATCTCATCCGCAGTGGTCAAGTCCCAGCGCACCACAAAGCCGTTGTCCACCACCATGGCTTGCACCGCTTCATCGGCCAGCTGGACCAAGCCCGTGCTGCCTGAGACGACGACCTGCGCACTCGCTACCGCCGAACAGTCGCCATCCGTTACCGAGAGCACCACGGTATAGCTGCCGGGCATGGAATAGGCATGCTCACCATCGCCATCGACGGATGAGGAGCCGTCACCAAAGTCCCAGGCGTATTGGACGCCGTAAGTGCCCGTATTGTAGAAGTAGGCAGTTTCCCCAATGGCCAGTAATGTGGCGCTAGGGATGAACGCCGCCACCGGACCTTGACCGGAAGTGACGACCGAACCGTTCATCTGGATGTTGCAGCCGTTCGCGTCGGTAACCTCCACATCGTAAACACCGGCTTGCACACCGACCAGGTCCTCATCCATTGCACCGTTGCTCCACAGATAGCTGTATGGGGCAGTGCCGCCGAACACGATCAGGTCCACAGCCCCGTCCGAAGCAACAACGCAGGTTGCGGCACTGGGCACCGAAGAGATGGCCAATGCGGAAGGAGCATCGATGGTGAACGCTTCGACCATGGAGCCGCAACCAGCGCCCGTAACCTCAACGGCATAATCGCCAGCAGCCAACCCGGTGAAGATGCCAACCCCCAGCACTTGGTTCTGCACAAGCAGGACGTTGCCCATTTCATCCATCCAGGTCAGGTCGATCGGTGTACTTCCGGTATTGACGACGGTCGCCTGTCCATCGTTCACACCACTGCACGTGGTCGCTTCATAATAGTGCGGCAAGCTGGCGGTAGCGTGCAACACGAAACGCGCGGGCTCCGCAGCGTCGTTCACATCGGCAGCGAAGGTGTACTCCGCGCCCTCGGTCAGCGGGGTGCTGGTGCCCGTCCAGAGATCCTCGAGCACCAGGCAACTGCGGCCCATGATGCCTTGCGCTTCATAGGCTTTCAACGTGTAGGTACCCGTCACGCCTACTTTCACGCTCACCGGGATCACGGCATCAGCCGCCAATCCGCCCCATGCGTTCAGGATGAGGTCTTCGCCGCTGGAGCTGTTGCTCCAAATGGCCGGAGCCTCCGGGTGACCAAAGACCATCTTCTCGATATCGTGCTCATCACCGTAGGTCGGAGCACCGGTGGCGAAGTGCACCACTGTTTCGTCCAAGAAGGCATTGATGCCGCTGTTGATCTGCAAGCGCACCATAGGGTGAGGAGCAGACTGCTCACCGCCGAACAATCCACCACCGTTGAGGTCCAACACCTTGGCATTCTCATCAACGGTGGTTGTCACCGCTGCACCGTTGGCCTTCAACCAAAAGCCTTGACTGCTCTGTATGTTGCCGTTCAACTGTCCGCCGGGAATGCTCAAGCCCAAGCCTTCATCCCATGTAGCGTTGTTGCCGGTGACCGGGTTGAACACATAATAGAAGTTGTCGACGTCAGCACCGAGCGCCACGTCCGTGAAATCGATCGGGGATGGCACCGGGTTGCCAACAAGATTCCATCCGTCCACCGTCGGATCGCCGGTGTTCGTCCACGTCATCGGCAAAGTGAAGGGCGTACCAGCGATGTTGGGCACCCCGGTAACGTCAATGACGAAAGCGGTTGTGGTGTTCAACGTGGAACCGCTCCAGGCGGTGAAGCCCTTGCCGAGTGTCAGCGTCATACCGGTGCCGGTTACGCCGATCAGTCCATCGCCCAACAGTGCACCCACGTTCGTTTCATCGTAATGGCGGATGCTGGGCCATGGGTTGCCACCTACCTGGAAGCCGGGGAAGTGCGAGCCCGGGAAACCCGCGGTGTAGTAGTCGTCCTTCCAGCTCGCCACGTTCTTGCCCACGATCGGGTTCGCCAATGAGCGCCAATTCGTTGTGCCCGCAGGAACGTAACGCTCCATGGTGAGAGAGCCCGTGTAGGTGTCCGGTGCGATCACCGGTGCAAGGCGTGCCGTACCATTCGCATCACTGCGCAGGTTCAGTCGCGTCGCGCTCGCGTCGAAGTCGTCGTTCTCCACGCGCAGTTCAGTCCAGATGTTCACGGTATCGAGCCCAACGACCGTGAGGCCTTCGCCGTTGGCGATGAGCGTCTCGAAATTCACCGCTACAGCATCGCCACTGAGCGTTGCCGGGCCTTCGTTAAGGAACTCGACCTCATCGAACATGTTCGTGGTCACGGCCCCATCAACGTCCATTGCGTTCCCGCATAGATCAATGTCCGGTGCAGCGGTCAGGTTCAGCGTGCTGCCGATTTCCACGTGGAGTTCGAAGAGATCGAAGGGGCCTGCGCCCATATCAACCACATCAGGCGATTGCAACACCATGGTGGCGTTACAGTCGAACGTAGCCGTTGAAGCCGCAGGACTACCGGTGCGCGATGTGCTCCAGATGGAACCCGTAGTGGCACCGCTCGCACGGCTGTAATAAATGGGGCGGCAACGCACACCCTCCACGGTTACGTTATCAATGTTCCACAGCTCTGCTGCATTGTTGTTGATCGCTTGGACACGGAGGGCAAGCGTGCTACTACCGTCCGGGATCGACACTGTGAGGTACGAGTAACCATCGGTTGTGCGGTTGCCACCACCGGCCGGGGTGAAGGATGCCGGCGTGCCTGCGATCGCGCTTGCAACGCCAGTCCCGGTGCTGTAGCCCCAACGCGCGTTCGCGTTGCCGTTCACGGTGATATCGGCCGTAACCGGGAATCCGGCACCGTCCACGTCGGCGAACACGTTCACGAGATCACCGGCATCAGCACCGTTGGCTGCCACCGTTGCCGTGCTGGACAAGCGCATGCGCACTGTCACAGCGGTGTAGTCCAGAACCGAAACCGTCCCGAGATCGAGCGTTGCACTGGCATTGCTCACTTGCCATGAACTGCCGGAGGAAAGGATCCGTTCGTTCGCAGGGAAATCACCGGCACCCGCGGTGGAACTCACGTTGGCGCCACCGGCGAGAATGTTCCAGTTGTCGTTGATGCCACCGTCGAACGCCTGCTGGGCAATGGTGACCACGTTGGTCTCATCATCATCAAGGGTGAACGTGTGTTGGCTAGGAGCACCGACGTTGGCCGATGTGCCCCCTGTCGCGTTCTGAAGGCCGAAGACAAGGGTCTCATTGCCATCACAAGCACCGTTATCAGTGAGCGTTACAGTGAGCGTTTGGTTGGCCGTGTTGTTCGCGGGCCAATTGAGGGTTTGTGTTGCAAATCCGTTGATCCGGGCAGCTGAGCCGCTGAGCAAGGCGACATCGACCGACGTGGGGTTCACCACACTCGCATTGACAATACCAACGGAAATGTTGTGGGTGATCCCGTCTTCATTGTCGGTGCTGGTAGTGCTCACGAACCGCAGGGCTGTGTAAGCCCGTCCAGTGACGGCGATGTCGTCCAGTGCGAACTCGTCACGATTGCCCGAACCGCCCACATCATCCCCGCTCCAACGGACATAGAAAAACGCCCCTGGGGCCAGAACGAAACCGGTCATTGTGGCGCTCTTGGCGTTGGCTTGGAATCCGAGTGCATCCAAGGGTGCGGTGGAGGTATGCGCCAAGGCAGGCACATTCGTGTAATTGACATTATCGGTCGACCAAGCGCAGTTCAACGAGTTTGAGCGATTCTGATCGTTGCGGATGTGCAGGTTGTAGGCAAGGTCGAACGCAGTGAGGTTCAACCCACTGTTGTTCACGATGCGCAACGTGAGCGTACCTGGGGTCCAATCCGAGACGATGGGCTGAATGCCTAGTGCGCGTCCCGTTATGGACCCACCACCGAAGGAGTAGAAACCACCCGTGGTGATCGCGGCATTGCCAGGCGCAGTAGTACCCCGTGCATGGTCGCCTGACAGACCCGCAGCGCCGAAAGCCAAGTTACCGTCGCTCATGCCCGTGTGAGACCAAGCATCGCTGTCGAGGCGGCCTGCACCGGGAACGGACTGGAAACCAGTGCCAGCGAACGCCCCGTTGTTCACTCCGGCCAAGGTGGCATCGAAAGTGATCGTGTAGGTGGTATTGGCGGCCGTCACGTTCAACTGTGCTTCGGCGCGAAGGGTGATAAGGCAGGCTGTGGCGAACGCTGCACGGAACGCCACTTGAGCGTACTTCTTCATCATGGTTCAGGGCTCTTTCGATAGGCTGCCAAACTTATACAGCAGCTCCGAGGAGAAGGCCGCCATTACAGGAACTTACCACCACCGGCCGGTGCGGTCCGACCTGTCCCGCACAACGGGCGTCCAAAAGCGAAAAGGCACCTTCCAGTGCCTTTTCAATCTCAGCGGACCCGTAGGGATTCGAACCCCAAACCTCTTGATCCGTAGTCAAGTGCTCTATCCAATTGAGCTACGGGTCCTTGTGTTTGCCATGCGTTCCGGATGGGAGCGCCCGGCGAAAGCGGCGGCGAATATAGATAGTTGCCGCGAGGACCCGTCGATCTCAACGAGCAACCGGCACCATGTAGCTGCGCATGCCTTCAGTGTCCCATACACGGAGCACATAGCCGCCCGCTGCCAAACCCGTAGTGGGTATGTACATGGGCGTACGGCCGTCCATTGCGCGCTGTTGTTCGCTGGCAGCGCGACCATTGGCACTGAACAGAGCAGCGTTCATGGACTTCGATGCGTAAGGGCAGATCACAGTGATATGATCTCCCTGAACGAATACTCTAGCCTCCAATGGGTCGTTGCCCTCGATCCCGTTCGCTTGGCCCACGAACACCGTCGTCGCGGCCATCGCTGTGCAGGGACCATTGGACACGGTGAGGTCCACTTGGTACTCGCCGGGAGTGGTGTACGCATGCGTTGGGGAAGAAACGGAGCTTGCTCCCCCGTCGCCGAACTCCCAGGAAGATGCAGTATGCCCTATCGAGCCATTGCTGAAGGCCACGGGATCGTTCACTGCAACGTTCGCCGATGCGATGGAAAAATCAGCCAAGGGTGCCGGGACCGCGCCCACCGTGGCTTGAAGGGTCCTTGCACAACCATCGTTGTTGGAGATCGTTACGTCATACTGGCCCTGCGCCAGCGCCGCAAGCGAGATCGGTGAGGATGACGAGTTGACCTGCTGCACCAGACCGCCTTGATCATCCGTACATGATACCATCCACGGTCCAGCTCCGGTAAGCGGTATACTGACGGAACCGTTGCTCATGTTCGAGCAAGAAGCGTCTGTCACCGAGGGCTCCAACGGCGCGGACAGATGGAACACGAACCGGGGCGGGTCGGTGGGTGTATTGACATCAAGGTTGAACTGGTAGGCCGTGCCGGCCAGAATCGGCGTTGAGACCTCTTCCAGGACATCTTCGAGCACGATGCACGATGACCCGAACAGATCGTGGATGCTGTAGATGGTGATGGCGTATGCCCCGCTAACAGGACCGCTTACCTTGAACGGAATGGTGATATCCGTACCGAACGGCCCGTATGCGTTGAGTTCCATATCGGCACCGTCCGCTGATACACACGCGATCTTGGGTCCTGGCCCCAGGCCGAATCCCACCTTCGGCACGTCAGCCGGGTCGATGGTGGGTGCGCCGGTGTAGAACTGGACCTTGGCTTCATCATTGAAAACGCTCAAACCGGTGGTGATCTTCACCCGGAAGGACTGGGCGGAAAGCATGGTGGCACTGCATAGGCAGAAGAGGACTGGGAGGGTACGAAGGTTCATTTTCCGCTACCCCAGGGCGTAAGGATGCCCCCGAGCGCGACGGTTTCAACGAGACGGAACGGAAAGGGTTCCGGCGACCAACAACCGGACGGTCCTTACGGCTTGTAATACTCCAACGCCTTGGGCATGTACGCCTCAAGGTCCCGAACACGGGTGGCGTCGCTAGGGTGGGTGCTGAGCAGTTCCGGCACCGCGGCCCCCCCCCCGGCGCTCATGCGCTCCCAGAACTTGGGTGCGGTGCGGGGGTCGTAGCCGCTCATGGCCATGAAAATGAGGCCCATTTTATCGGCCTCGCTCTCGTGATTGCGACTGTAGGCCAGCATGCCCAACTGACTGCCGATGCCGTAGCTCTGGAGGAAAAGGTTCTGCGTTTGTGCGGGCTTCTCGCTCAGAGCGACCGTTAGCGCCACCCCACCCAATTGGGTTAGCACACCCTGGCTCATCCGCTCGTTGCCGTGCCGCGCAATGGCGTGCGCGATCTCGTGGCCCATTACCACCGCCAAGCCGGCTTCATCCTGCGTTACGGGAAGGATGCCCGTGTACACCACCACCTTGCCGCCGGGCATGCACCATGCATTCACCGTCGGGTCATCCACGACGTTGAACTCCCAATTGAAGCCCGCCACACGGCTGGCAGCGCCGTTGTCATTGCAGTACTTGGTCGCGGCAGCAGCCAACTTATCGCCGATCCCATTCACCATCTGCACGCGCTGATCCGTTCCCGGTAGCGGTGGGTTCTCTTTCAGGAAGTCCTGGTAAGAGGTGAGGCTCATGCCCATGAGCTCGCTCTCCGGGAGCAAGTTCATCTGGTTGCGTCCGGTGATGGGCACCTTGGCGCAGGCCACAGCAAGAACGAGAAGACCGATGGCAACGAAGCGCTTGTTCATGAAAGGTTCAGTTGATGTCCGCCGACAAACCCCGCTCCTGCAAAGCCGAGCACATGGGTTCCAATTCAGGATAAGCCCCGCGCTTCACACTGCACTTGCCGTTGTGGTGCACGATCCACGCGCACTGTTCAGCTTGCAAGACCTCATGGCCGCAGACCTCCACCAACGAGATGATCACATGGCTGAAGGTGTTCACGTCATCGTTGTGGAGGACGATCTCCCGCTGGCCCTCAACGAGCTCCACTACTTCTGTCTCCTCTTGCTCGAAGTACTTCGTCGGCATGGCTTGGTTCTGATGACGAGCAAATGTATTGCCGTCACCCGACCCGGCACTACGGTGTGGCCAGTGCTGGATCGGCAAGCACCGCATTGCCGAAGCGGGCCAACAAGGCACGAGCGTCGGTCATCGGGATGCGTTTGCCGTTCAGGTATGCGGTGACGAAGGCGTCCTTCACACCATTGCCCACCGCTGCGTCCTTGCGCACGCGCGCACGCTCGCTGTCCAGGTAGATACCGGTGGTGTAGCGCACCTTGGCCGTTTCCGTAAGCTCGCTGTTGAGCGGGGTAATGTTGAAGAGTTTGTCCAGTGGCACTGGTTTGCTGTACACGCCCACCTGCACCGTGAAGAACAGCCCTTTGATGGTCTCGACCTGCTTGGCCGGAGCGGCGCCGGGCACATTGTAGTAGGCAGCGGCTTCCGGCGCGGGCTTGAAGGCGTCGAGCACGGCATCGGCGGAGGGCGCGTACTTGGCCAGCACATCGGCCGTTGGTGCGGGCTGGGCAACCGTACCCGTGCTCACCGGGGCTTGGATGATCGCGGGCTGTTGCGCTTGTGCCACCGGTTGCTGACCTGTGCGATCTCCAGCGGGGACCTGCGCCGCAGCGGGTTGACCCTGCTGGCCAGCAACCGTTCGAGCCTCCGACAAACCGATGCGCTTCCCATCCATATAGGCCACTACGAACGCATCGCGATAGCCACGGTCGCGCACTTGTTGCTTTGCGGCATCGGCGTTGGCGTACTGGGTGAACATACCGGCCATGTACCTCACCATCCCATTGCCCAAGGTCTCGCCGCTGATCGGCGTCATGTCGCTGAAAAGCTCATCGGTGATGGGGTACTTGAACGCACCGATCTGCACTTTGTAGACCAGGCCTGCAGGCAATGGTCCATCCATAACGATGTTGCGAGGCTGGCCGGTGGCTGGCAGCAGCGTGAACACATCGGCCTCGAGCGGTGGCAGCAACCCGGGTGCTCCGGACGAAGGCGGCAGGGCGGTATTGGCAGCGGCGGTATTCGATATGGGCGACGTACCGACCGTGCTCGCGGTCGAAGGGACTTCCGCAGGGGCCGGTTGCTGCTGCACTGGGCTATTGATGGCAACAACAGCCGGATCGCCCGTCCGCTCCACGGGTGCGGCGCTGCGGGCTTCGGCCAGCATCGGCTCGGTGCGGCGCGCGCGTTGTTCCAAGGCCATGATATCCGTGCTCTTCTCAGGGGTCAACGCTTGCAACTGCGTTGCGGCCTGGCTCTCGTTCAACTCTGCCGCGCCGTCCTGCCGTGCCGCAACAACGGACAGCGAGTCAGCCCGGTTGGTGAGCTGCACAGCGCGCTCATTGAGCGATGAAGCTTGGGCCATCTGCTGCTGATCGGCGCCCTGCGCACCCGTGGCGTTGTTCATGATGGCTTGCGCCTGATCAATGAGCGAGCGCGCCAGCTCGCGGGAACTTGCAGCGTTCGTGCGAGCTTCAGATGCTTGTTCGCGCTGGGCAATGGCCTGCGAACGCGCCTCGAAGTAGCGGCTGTGATCGCCGTTCTGCATGACCATGGCCTGCTCCTCCGGGCTCAAGTAGTAGAACTGTTTCAGGCGGGCGTCGAACTCAGCTTGGCGTGCGGCAGCGTCGCGTTCCGCGATGAGCGAATCGTAACGCGCGCTGGAGGTCACGGACTTCCGGTGCAGTTCATCCGAACGCTGCTGAGCGAGCACAGCCAACTTTTCAATGCCATCACGGTCCCGCTTCTTTGCGGTTGCGGCACTGTCGCGCAGTGCCATGGCACGATCGGCCTCGGCCAGTGAGCTCTTCTCGAACAATTGCGCATCCTCGCAGTGCTTCCGTTGCGAGCACGTCGTATTTGTGTTCCACGAAAACGCCCGCGCGCTCCGCTTGTGCTCCGCTCTGTGGCGTGCCCGGGGCATTCCCCGGTCGAGCTTCCCTGCTGGCCGTGGTCGTGGCGCCGCCGCTTGATGCGGTCGTGTTGCCGGTCGTAGTGGATACAGGAGGAACTACATAGGATCCAGGTTGCGTCTGTTCCGATCCCGTGATTGAGTTGCTGGTCGGGACGTCGGGCTCCACCGTACCGGTGGCCGGGACGTTAAGGCTGTCGGTCGCGTCGTCAGCAGTTCGGGTTGTCCCGCTTGCAGGTGTTGCGCTATCGGCCAGCACAGGCTCATCCGGACCGAACATGCGGCGCTCCACTTCTGCGTACGTGAGCGTCTGGCCGCGTTCGTGCTCACCACCAAGGAGGTAGTTGTTGACGGTGATGCTCTGATCGAGGCCGCGCAACGCTTCGAGCTCCTTTCCGAAGGCCGTGCGGAACAAACTGTCGCGGAGCACAATGTCCTCGGTGCGATCGGCTCTCTTGCGCAGCAATTGGGCCTGCGTGAAGTTGGTGCGCGCATCCTCCTCGAACTGCTTCGCCAACTGCACCAACGGCTCATCCGGCGCCAGGCCGAGCTTGGCCACGTCAGTGCGCACGCTCTTCAAGCTGTCGTTCGCATGTTTGTACTCCTCGTCGCTAAGGAAGCCCGACCGCTCTCCCATCTCGGTGCGCTCGATCATGTGGTCGTCGATGAGCTTGTCCGTCTTCTTGCGCAGCTTGTCATAGTCCTTGCCCTGCGGCATGGTACCCAACATGTTCTCCAGCGAATCGATCTCTTCCTCCAACCGCACCATGCGCTCAATATCCTGTTCGCGCATGGCTACGGCATCCTTCACCTTGCTGCTACGGAACTCTACAGGGCTCTCGAGCATGAACTGCCTGTCCTCGGTGGGATCCACGTAGCTGTCCACGTGCTCCGTTCCGCTGAAGGTGGCACGCGTGGCGGTCGTCGCTGTGTTGTCGATGGCGTAGTCTTCCTCCGGGTTGGCGGCCAGTGCCGCGTGGCGCTGGGCAAGTTCCGCCTCGCGGGCATAGCGCTCGGCTTCAGCATTGTGTGCGCTGCGCATGAGGCGCAACCGTTCTATGCGTGGAAGTAGCTCATCGGCGCGTTGCGGCGCCAGTTCTAGCAGGGTGGTCTGGCGATCGGTCTCGGCCTGCAGGCTGTCCACCAGCATCAGTTCCAAGCCGTTGGCGGCGTTGGCGCGTTCCACCGGATCTGTCAGCTTCAGCGAGCGGTCGCGGTCAGCGGTGTAGCTGGTGAAGAGCTTGCCGATGAGATCCTCATCGCGCATGGTGCGATCGAACTCAACGGCGGCGCGCGCCACTTCCGGGGTGTCGCTTTGCATGGTGATGGTCTCCGCCACCTCGGTGCGTTCAGCTTCGGCGCTCAGCGTGGCCAGACGTTCCTTCGCTTCGGCTATGCGGGCCTCCAGCTTTGCGCGTTCGTCCTTGTTGCGTTCGCTGGCCCGCAGTTGCTCCAGTTCCGCGATCTCGTTCTCCACCACGAACCGCTGCTGCGCAGGATCGGGGGAAGTCACGAGCGCTGCCCCGGGATCAGGCGTTGAAGGCATCAAGCTGTCAGGTGGAACTTGGACCGGGGCTTGGGCCGCAGTGGAAAGGTCCGTGACCGCTGTGCCCGTTGTCTGCACCTGGCTTCCGTTCGTGCTCGCAGTGTTGGTACTTCCCGTGTTGCCCGTTTGCGCAACGTCACTTCCTATCGCTGCGTTGTCCACTGTGCGTGAACCATCGTCCTCTCCGTTGGCCGTATTCGCGCCGTCGGCGGTGGTCGTGGTCGCGGAGCCTGCGTTCTCCTGCGACCCGGCCGGTTGCGTCACTGTGCCCACCGCGCGATCGCCGGTGGTCTGTTTGTCAAGGTCCGCGCGTTGTGCTTCCGTGCGCTGGGTGGCCAACCGATCGATGCCGTCCACGTTGCGCACCGCGGTGGGTGCGGCACTTCCGTTGTCAGCAACACTGGCCCCACCGGTCGACCAGTCGTTGGCCACTGCGCGCTGGCGTTCCACTTCTTCGGCGATGGCCGCTTCGAACCGTTCGTCGATGGGCAACGCGGCCGTGCTCATCTCAATGGTGGCCACGCGCTGTCCCAGTTCACCGCGTTGCGCTGCGGTCATTTCAGTGCCGGTCATCGGAGCGGCACCATCGTCCAAGGACTTCATCAGCGCGGACTGGCTGCGCATCACCGCCGTTTCGTTCTGCGCGCCCTTGGCTTTGGCGAACGCGCGTTCGGTTTCGGTCCGCATGGCGGCGAGCTGGTCGTTCAACTGCGTGATCTGCTGGGTGATCTCGTCTTTCTTTCCCTTGCTCTTGGTCTGGTCGCGCTCGCGTTCCAAGCGGTTGATGCTCGCCACGACATCCGTCTCCTCATCGCGCTTGGTTGCGGCGGCCTGCAATGCCCGGCTGGCCTCTGCTTCCTTCTCCACCATGGCGCGGCGGGTGCGCTCGTGCGCGGCCACCTCGGCGTTGGGCCCGGTCTTCACGTCCACGCGTTCCTTCAACTTGGTGAGGTGCTGCACGGTGGTCGCATCGTTCTTGGCGTTCACGGCGGCCGCCAAGTCGGTGCTGAGGCGTTCGGCGTTCACGGCTTGTTGCTGGCGTGCGAGTGCTTCGGCTTCCAGGTCCTCACCGGCGCGCATGGCGGCCTTTGCACGCAGACCTGCCGTGCGTGCACGTTCACGTTCGCGCGCGGCCTCGGTCATCTCGGTGTTCTTCACCGCGTCGTCCGTGGCAGCATCGGCGTTGCGGATGTGCTGCGCGGCAGCGGTGTTGGCCCGCTCGGCTTCGGCGGCGGATCGCAACGCAGCGGTGTATGCCGCCTCGCTCTGGTCCTTCAGGTCTTGTGCCGATGCGGTGAGTTCACGTGCATCCTCCGCTGCCAATTGCACTGCTTGCGTGGTGGTGATGTTCCCCGCGAAGCCGGCCCGTGTCATCACATCGCCAACGGGCTCATCCTCGACGGGCGCTTGCGCAACTGGCGCCGTGGCGGTCATATCCAGCTTCGCCCTGCGCTTGATCTCATCGAGCGCCAGTGCAATGAGGTCATCGGGCAGCGGTTCGTCGAAGTAGTTCTTGATCAGCAGTTTCTCCTGGCCTCCGGGGTTCTGCAGGATCAGCTCTTGGCGATAGGCGCGCGCACCGTCCACGCGCGGTGCCTCCACCATGCCCACATGCGTGCGTCCGCCCGGGCCCGCTTCCACCATGAACTTGTACTTGCCGCTGCGGGGCAACGACAGGACGTAGGTACCATCGAGCCCGGTGCGCACATCGGCCACTTGCTGCCGTGTCACCGCATCCTCCACGACGATGTGCGCCTTGCGATCGCCCGCATCGATCTCGCTCAAGTATTGACCCTTGAGGATCACCAGCGCGAGCGGTTGCTGGGCCGTGCTCACGCGGTACACGTGCACCTGGCCCTGCTTGCTCTCGCGCGAGCTCGCGAAGCACGCTTCCTTCCCTTCGGGATCGACGATGTAGAGCATGTCATCATCGGGGGTGTTCACCGCGAAGTCGAGGTTCTCCGGTGAACCGAAGACATCAAGGCCCCGGTCGTACGTGCTGCGGAACACGTCGTAGCCGCCCATGCTCGTGTGGCCCTTGCTGCAGAAGTAGAACGACTTGCCGTCGGGGTGCAGGTAGGGGAAGTCCTCGTCCTGATCGGTGTTGATGTAGCCCGCGAGCTTGCGCGGCACGGCGAACGTTCCGTTGGGCAGCAGTTCGGTACTGTAGATGTCGCGACCGGTCTTGCCGTCCTTGCCGTAGCTGCTGAAGTAGATGGTGCCGCCTTTGTCCGGTTTGAAGAGGAAAGAACGTTCGCCGCTCTTCTTGTCCAGCGCGCTCATCAGTTCTTCCGGTACAGCGATGATGCGGCCGCCCATGTCGGTGAGGTCGTAGAAGCGATCGAACTGGGTGCGGTCCACTTCCACCTTGTTGTGCACTTCGATCTCCTTGAGATTGCTGAGCAGCTGGGTGCCGTTGCGGCATTGCTTCTCCACCGCCTCCGTCGGCCGTTCGGCGAGCATGCGCTTATCGGCGGTGGCCTTGTACTTGGCGTACTCTGCGAGCGCATCGTTGAAGCGGTAGGTGACCTGCAGGGCCTGACCGTATTCGTAGTGCGCGCGCGGGGTAATGCCCGCACCCTGGACAGCGAAACGCAGGAATCCTACCGCCTTGTCCTTGTCGCCGCCGCCGTGCACCATGCAGGTACCAAGCCGGTAGTTGAGATCGTGGTCGCTGGGTGTGAGCGACACCAACTGCGAGTAGAGCGGCAGTGCCTCACTGTACTTGCCTCCATCGAAGAGCGCGGCAGCCTTGGCCTTCTGGGCGGCATCACCCTGTGCCATAGCGCAGAAAGCCATGACGAACAAAAGGAGGAACGCCGCCGCACGTTTCATGCGTTGCCGGTTTTGGAGCTGAGCTGCATACGGTTCTCCTCTCCCTTCAACAAGCGGCCTATGTTCTGCCGGTGCGTCCAGAACACGAGCGCGCACAACACGATGGAGAAACCCACCTTCACGTCGCTGGTCTCGTGCCAGCCGAAGGCCACGCTGATCGGATAGCTGAGCGCTGCGAGCAAGGAGCCGAGCGACACGTACTTGGTGGCCATGAACACGATGGCGAAAACGCCGATGCACACGAGCGCTGCGCCCGGGTGCACCGCCAGCACACCACCGAGGGAAGTCGCGACGCCTTTTCCACCCTTGAAGTTGGCAAAGACCGGGTAGAGGTGGCCGATGACCGTGGCCAGCACCAGTGCTACGCGGAACCACATCCACGCATCGCTGTCCACTTCGTAGCTGGTGAAATTGGGCAGGATGCGTACGGGCAGGAAGCCCTTCAGCACGTCGATGAGCAGCACGGGAAGCCCGGCCTTCCAGCCGAGCACACGGAACGTGTTGGTGGCGCCCGCATTGCGGCTGCCGTGTTCGCGCACGTCCACGCCATGGAAGCGTTTGCCCCACCACACCGACGTGGGTATGCTGCCCACGATGTAAGCGAGGATGATCGATGCGGCGCTGTACAACCAGTGGCTGTCCATGGTTCAAAGACCGTATCGGTTCTTGAAGTCGTCCACTTTCTTCTTGTTGGTGAGGATGAACTGGTAGGCTGCTTCGTCCTTCTTGGCTTCCAGCACGCGCTTGTCGTCCTTCAATTCGCCGAGCATGGTGTTGAACTGCTGATCGCTGCTGTACGCATAGAGGTAGTTGCGCGAGTATTGGAAGAAGTAGTAGGTCTGGTCGTCGAGCATGAGCAGGATGGTCATGCTGTCGCCGCTGCGTTTGCGCGCCAGTTCCACCTTGCCCTTCAGCGTGCGGAACACGGTCTTCTTCAGCACGCTGGCCACACCGATGGGGCCGTCGCTCACCCACGCCTCTTCGTTCTGGTTCCACTTCAATTGCACATCGCTGAGGATGAGGCTGCGGATCAGTTCATCCGGCAGTTTTTTCAGTTCACCCTTCAGGCTGAGTTCGCTGATGAGCTTGTCGCTCTTCTCCAGACCGAGCAGCTCGCGCATCATCTTCTCGAAGTTGGTCTTCTGCAGGTCGAGCTGCTTCTGGTCGGGGTAGGCCATGATCTCCTCCACCATGCGTTCGAGCGCATTGTCGTGGAAGTGGAAATTGGCGGTGAGCGTCACCTGCGCCGTGGTTTCCTTGGTGCCGGGGACGTGCTTCAAGGTGCCCACATCGATGAGCTGCACACGGCCCAGATCGAGCCCTGCACCGATGCGGCCATCGGCGGTGATCTCGCAACTCGTGGTGTTGAGGGCCACGAGATCGCCGGGCAGGTTGCGCTGGCGGATCTTGTCCTTGGGGCCGATCACGTACTCCTGCTTGGCCTTGTCGAAGAAGAGCAGGCCTTTGCTGGCGATGGCCGGGCGGTCCTTACCGTCCTTCTTGCGGCTGAGGAAGGTGCCGTAGAGGGAGAAGGGGTCGTCGTTGCTCACGAAAACGCCCGCGCCGATGTCGGCACCGATGTCGTCCTTGAGCGAATCACCCACGGGTATGAAGACCTCCATGGGATCGATCGGGCCTCGGAACCGCATCCAGTTCTTCTCGAGGCCTTCGCACACATGGATGATGCGCGTGCTGCCGTCGAACGTGAGCGGCTTCTCGCTGGCCCGCAGGCGCACATCGCCGAAGTAGTCGAAATGCGGGCTCAGCTGGAAATTGTCCTTCTCGCCGAGCTTGCCTTCGGCGTAGGTCGCGTACGCCGTGTCCACCGCGACCTTGTCCAGGTGGATCGGCCACTTCTTCTGGTTCTCGTCCACGTAATCGATGTCGCCCACCGCGTTGTAATCGCGCTTGGCCTTGATGTTGGCCGTGGCGTTGTAGATCGTGTGGTACTTGTTGACGAAGTTGGCCACGATCACCGCGTTGGTGATGGGGTCCATCTGGGCGTTGCGGCGGATGCGCACGCGGTTGCTGTCGGGGGTGATCTGCGCGTCGGCCACTTGGATGTAGGGCACATCGTTGGCGGTGATGAGGTGGTTCTTCAGGTCGTAACGTGCTTTGGGCGCCATGAAACTGAGGCTGTCCTGATCGGGCCGGGTGCTGATGAAGTTGCTGCCGCTCAACTGCAGGTCCTCGCTGCCTGCGGCCGCGGTCTGGTCGGCTTCGAGCTCGATGTCGCCCTGGTCCATGAACCACTTGAAGCGGTCCATGAAACACATGTACTGGTTGACGGGGAACTCCACCTTGGTGTTCTTGCCATTGCTCACGAATTCGCCGATGCGTTCGTCGAGCTTCACGGTGGCGTTCACGTTGTCGGTGCGGAAGGCGATGCTGGCCGTGTCGCCCTCGGTGAGGCGGAAGTCGCTGGTGTCCGCATGGATCTGCATGGTGGTGAAGTCGAAGAGATCGCTGGCGAGCGTGGCGTTGGTGAAATCGACGAGGCCGGCGCCGGTCATGCCTTTGGGCGTGAGCTCGGTGAGACCGTAAAGGAATCCTTGTCCGCCGTACATGGTCATTGGCTTTGCGCGGCGGTCGGCGAGCAGTTTGTCGTTCTTCGGTTCCAAACGCGTGAACACGTTGGCGGCCTGCACCTCGGGCACTTTCATCGCCGCTGCGGATTTCTGGTTCCAAAGCGTATCGGCCATGCCGTAGGTGCTGTCAGGGCAGAAGGCCAGCGCCTTGCTCTGGTAGGTGGTGGTGAGGTATTCGAGCGTGCCTTCACCTTGCAGACCGCCGTGGTTGAGGCTGATGGTGCTGGTGAATGTTGCCTTCTTGCCGTAGAGCGGCAAACCCGCATCGCCCGTTGGCTTCACGAAGCCCAGCGCGTAATCCGGTTGCAGGCCCAGTGGCTCGCGGATGTCCGGGAAGATGCCCGCGCTGACCAACGTGCCCGGGAAGTTGAGGCCCTTGTTGGTGAAGTCGTCCAGGCTGTCGATCTGGAACGGATCGCTCTTGTAGTAGAACTTGTCGCGGTCGTACACGCCCTTCTGGATGTCCTTCTTGTCGTAGAAGACATAGCTCTCCTTGGCACTGTTGAACTTTGGGAACTCGGGGTACTTCGCCTTCATCTTACCATCCTCGCCCTTCACCTGTTGGATGCCGCTCTTGTTGCTCGGCTCATCGATCTCCAGGGTACCGCTCACCTGCTCCAGCACATTGCGCACCTTCACCTGGTAGTGGTAGCCGTTGTCGTCAGGCTCGAAGCTGTCGGCCATGAAGCTCACGCTGTCCACGTTCAGCAGGTCCACCACGAACGGGTCATAGTGGAAGTAGTACTCTTTGCCGTGGTAGGTGAGCTTGCCCGCCTGCACCACGCCGCCGAAACTGAAGTCGCGGTCCTTCTTCACCACCACTTCTTTGTTGGCCGGGTAGATCTTCACGTCCTGGCTGTCGCTGACGATGATGCGCGAAACACCGCGCACGGTGAGGTCCCAGTTGAGCAGGTTGAGCAGGGCGTTCTTGCCGTCGTCGATGTTGCTGTTGATCTGCAGCACGTCGTAGTCGCGGCGTTTGGCGCTGGCCAGGATGTGCTCGCGCAGGCGGGGCTTCACCGTCACCAGCTCGTTCTCCGGATCGTAGAGCAGGTAGCCCTTGTTGGCCATGTCGATGAGCATGGGCACCACGGTCGTCTTCTGCAGCTTGGTGAACACCGCGAAGTCCTGCGCGGTGAAGACCTCACCGGCCTGCTTGGTGTAGTCGTTCAAGCGGACCAGCGGGTGCACGGCGTCGATGCCGAGCATGCCCATGTAGCGCTTCTCCTTGAAGTAGTCGAAGCTCTCGAAGCTGGCCTTGGTCTGCGAGCTGCCCTGCAGGTTGCCGAAGTGGATCACGGGATCGCCCTGTTTCCAGTCGAGCGTCTCGAAGTACATGTCGAGCTCGTGGTAGGTGTCGTAGTAGGGGCCTTTGCTCAGGCCTTCGTCCTTCTTGATGAGGGTGAGCTGTTTCTTGTCCTTGATGAACTTGAGGCTCACGCTCGGGTGGAAGATGCTGTCCTTGTCGAGGGTGATCTTCACGCCTACGTCATCGCTGCTGATCTTCTCCTGCTCGATGGTGTAGATGAGGCCGCTGGTGACGATGAACGGTCGCTTGTCGCGGTAGAAAGTGAGGTAGGCGGGTTCATCGCGTGTGCCATAGCCCTGCAGCTTGGCGCCCTTCATGGTGAAGCCGCCCTCGAAGTCGATGCCCTCCACGATATCCTTCACGCGTTGTCGGCGGTCGTAGCTCTCGAAGCGCGGGTAGCTGGCGTTGTCCTCGTCGGCGCCTGCCAACACCTTGTCCACCACACGGCCGCGCAACGTGCGATCGAAGTAGGGGTCGTTGAACTGCACGCTGTCCACCTCGAACGTGGCGCTCTTCAAGGGCACCTGATAGGCACCGCCCCATTCGGCGAACGTGGATCCCGGCTTCAACCCTGCGCGCTCCCAGGTGACCTTGCCACCGCGGCCGTACCACATGGCGAGCGTGGGCAGGTAGGTGCCGGTGGTGCCAAGGATCACCGCGCTATCGCGCTTGGCGTAACACTTCAGGTCCATGCGCTCGAACAGGATCTTCGGCACGGTGTCGTAGGCGAAGGTGAACTTGTTGTTGCTGCTCTTCCACACCGTGCTGGCGCTGGCGTAGAGCACGTTCTCCTTGAAGAGGCCGGCGCACACGGCGATGAAATCGCTGAACTGCTTCTTGCGGCCACCGTCGATGATCTTCTGGTTGCTGGCCATCCACGCATCGAACTCTGCCGCGCTCTTGCCGCTGGAGGCGAAGGCCGCCACGGCGCCGAGGTAGTCGCGGAACGAGGGGAAGGCCTCGAAGCGCTTCTTCTGCATGTAGTTGGCGACTTCCACCACCTTGATGCGCATGGCGCCTGTGAGGAAGGTGCCGTTCCATGCGGGAGCGAACGTCTGTTCGATGAAGGGACGCGCCTCTTTCTTGTCGGCGGCTTCCAGGAAGTCGGTGATCTCCTGGAGGAAGATGGCCTGGTCGGAGCTGAAGGGCTTGGTCTGTGCCACTGCCCATGTGGATGCGACCAGGAACGCCAGTGCGAGGAACGAACGAAGTGGTAGTCGCCACAGGCCACAAGCCTCAGGCCTCGGGCTGCGCGGTGGCATACCCGTGACGCACTGCGCAGCCCGAGGCCTGAGGCCCGAAGCCCGAGGCCGCATTAGGGTTTTCTCCCTCCTACCAATGCCCATTCCCCTTCGGTGAGTTCTTCCACGGGCTGCAAGCCTTGTTCCACCAGGGCCTCGCGCATGCGGGGCACATCGGCAACAACAAAGCCACTGAGCAGGAGGATGCCTCCCGGCCCAAGGGCTTCGCGCAAAGCGGGCAGGTCGCGCAGAAGCGTATTGCGTTCAATGTTGGCCAAAATAGCCGCGTACCTCAGGCCCTTCAGGGCGGCGGCAGTGCCGTTGTCCACACGCACGCGCTCACAACCGTTACGGGCCACAACCTCTCTGGCATTGTCCACCGCGCCGGGGTCGATGTCGAAGGCATCCACGCGGGCTGCGCCGAGGCGTTCGGCGAGGATGGCGAGCACGGCGGTGCCGCAGCCCAGGTCGCAAACGGTCTTTGCGTGGAAGTCGAGCCCGAGCATGGCCCGCACCATCATGCGCGTGGTGGCGTGGTGGCCGGTGCCGAAGGCCATGCGCGGGGTAACGACCAGTTCGTGCGTGAAGCCCGGCACGCTGGGATGGAACTCGGCACGGATCCGCACCCCGGTTCGTTGACCGGTGCTGGCATCGTGCCGGATCTCGATGGGACTGAAGCTGCTCTCCCACTCCGCATTCCAGTTGCGGGGCTCAATGCCGTGGTGCTTCCATGTGATGATCACATCGGGCTGCGACAACGGGAAAAGCGCATCGACGGCCGCTGCATCGAAACGTTCCGTGGGGATGTAGGCAACCAGCCCGTCCGCGTTGTCCTCGAAGGTGTCGTAGCCGATCTCGCCGAGCAGCGCGGTCATGATGCCGCGCCAAGGTTCGAGCGGGGCGATGCGGAAAGAGGCGGCGGTGTAATGGGACATGCTTGCAAGGGACAAAGCACAAGTGTCAAGTGACAAGGCCCAAAGACAACTGAACGAGGTCCGTGTTCATCTTTTTGGATCTTGACACTTGCTACTTGGATCTTGTCACTTACCAACACGGCTTCCGGCTATCCTCACCAATTCCGCGAAGCTCTCCGCGTCGAGGGCGGCACCGCCGATGAGGCCTCCGTTCACGTCGGGGCAGGCGAAGAGCTCCGCCGCGTTATCGGGTTTGCAGCTGCCGCCGTAGAGGATGGGCACGGTGGCGGCCACGTCGGCGCCGTGACCAGTCAGCAGCGATCGGATGTGCGCGTGCATGTCCTGCGCTTGTTGTGCGGTGGCGGTGAGCCCGGTGCCGATGGCCCACACGGGTTCGTAGGCAAGGACGATGCGGCGGAGGTTGTCGTTGGTCATGCCGCCGAGCGCTTCCTTCATCTGCGCACCCACCACGTCGAAATGCCGTTCGGCCAGACGCTCTTCTTTGCGTTCTCCGCAGCAATAGATGGGCGTGATACCGGCCGCGAGCAGCGCCACCATCTTCTTCCCCACTTCCGCATCCGTTTCACCGAAGTACTGCCGACGCTCGCTGTGACCGACGATACAATACTGCACGCCGACGCTCTTCAGCATGCCCACGCTCACCTCGCCGGTGAACGCACCTTGTGCCGCAGCATGCACGTTCTGCGCGGCCACATGCAAGCGCGTGCCCTGTGTGCGTTGCACCGCATCGTTCAGGAACGGGAATGCCGGCGACACGATGGCCGTGACGTCCGGTGCCAGGTCGTGCGCGAGGATGCCGTCGATGAGCCCAGTGGCCTCCACGCGGTCCTTGTGCATCTTCCAGTTGCCGGCAACGATGGGTCTGATCATGGGGCAAAGATGCCGCCGTGCGCGAAGGATCGCTTCTGCGAGCAGCGGGGATATCAACTTCCCCCGGCCGATCAACCGAACTGAACCTCACACGGAGGCACAGAGGCACGGAGAAATACCAACCTGCCAGGTCGCCAAGCTCACCTCCGTGCATCTGTGTCTCCGTGTGCCATGTGCACCCTACGAAGAAGGTCCCACCAGCTCGTCGCCAGGGGACCTTCTCTCAGCAATGATCAGCGCTCAGCGGATCTCGATGGTGCGCGTCTGCGGCTTGGCTTCCTCCGCTTTCGGGATGCTCACTGTGAGGACACCCGCTTCGTAGGTGGCGCTCATGGCGTCGGACTTCACCGTCTTGGGCAGGGTGAAACTGCGCTTGAAGCTGGCGGCGCTGAACTCGCGTCGCGTGAAGCGCTCGCCCTCGGCCATTTCGGTGGCTTTGTGTTCGCCGGTGATGGTGAGCACATCGCCTTCCACGTTCAGCTTCAGGTCTTCCTTGTTGAAGCCCGGTGCGAGCACCTGCACTTGGAAGTCTTCCTTGCGCTCCACGATGTTGACGCGGGCACTGCGGGTGAAATGGTCGTCGCTTCCGAAGAAGTGGCTGATGTCGCGGCCGAAGAGTTCGCTGGCCAGGCGGTCCACCGGTGAGGCATGGCGCACCGGCGCACAATTGGTCTTGTACATGTTCATGGTTGTTTCCCTTCGCCTTCGCTCAGGGTGTGTTCGTTGTTGTTTGTTCTTTGGCGTCCGATCGCCGTGGCGCCACGTGGCCGGACGACGCCCCCTTGTCAAAGCCGGGACCATCAGCGGAAAGCCGACAGAACGTGCAGTGGCGCGCGCTCCGGCCTGAAAATAATTCCGGAACACCTGAAAATAATTCAGGGATATGCACTGGTTGGTGGGTCAACCATCCTTCGCACCTTGCCGCAGATGCCGAAAATCCCGACCGATGAACACCATGCGTTCGTGAAAAGGCGGCGTGCCCCTGCAATGTGCGCAGCGGATCGAAGGCGGTGCGGCCGTGCCACCGTATGGTTGCTGTTGCTGTCTTGCCTGGTGGTGCAACCAGCGCATGCCCAGGAACTCCTTGTGAAACACATTGATGTGGAACAAGGCCTGCCATCGAGCACTGTTTACCGCATGCTGTTCGATCAGAAGGGATTCCTGTGGTTGGCCACTGCCACCGGCGTGCACCGCTACGACGGGAGCCGGTTCGAGCATATCGGTGCTGGCAGCGACCTGGACCACTTGGTTGTGCACCACATGTTCGCCACGGGCACGGACACCCTGTGGTTCTCGACCGTCAGTGGTCGCCTGTTCAGGTGGGACGGCCATCGGATAGATGAAGTGGAAGCCTTGCGCCAACGGATCCGATCAACCAGCATCGATCTCCGGATCGGAAGCCTCGTTGCGGACGGACGCGGTGGTATCCGCTTCGGTTACCCATCCATGCTGGGCGGTGGCCGTTCCGACAAGCACTTGCAGGTGCGGGATGACACGGTGGGGGTAAGCGGCATCCATGTGGAACGCACGCCCACCGGGCCATTGTTCTACCATAGTATCTCGGGCGAGGTCCACAGCGGACAGCTTTACCCGATCCACTACAGAGGGCCAGACACGGCTTACACGGTCCCCGCCGGAACCCTCACGCTCGGCGGGATGAGCCCGCGCAACTTCGCGGTCGAGCGCGCCGACGGATCGATCTTCCTGATCTGCGGAAGCAATCTCCTTGCTTTCGAGAAGACAGGTTGCCGAGTCTTCCACCGATCGGAACGCACCATCCTGCGCGCGCTCTTCACCCCCGATGGGAGCTGCGTGGTGGTGCACGAGGACGGCAGTGCAGTGGTGCTCGACGACGTGGGACGACCGGCATCCCTTTCTTTGAAAGGCTTGCAACGATGGCGCATCAGCGATGTGGCCAATGACCTTCAGGGCGGGTTGTGGATAAGCACCTTGGGAGGTGGGCTCTTTTATGCCCCTTCGCTCGATTGCACGCGACCGCTGGCCTTGGCGGAACTCTTCAACGACGGTATCACAGCAATGTGCGTGCACACCGATGGCACCACGTGGCTGGGCACCAACCTCGGTGAATGCCTTGTGGTGGACGCCCGGGATCGGACCTTGCACAAATGGCAATTGCCTTTCGAAGGTTGGTTGCGCGAGATCCGTGCGTTCCATATCGACCCGTTCTCCTCGGCAATGGTGACCACTTCCACCGGTGGGTTGATCATCTACGAAAAGGAACTGCAGCGTGTGGTAAGACCCAGCGATCCCAACAGTTGGTACGGTCATGCGTTGCTCGTGCAAAGGCCCGGAGAAGCGTACGTGCTCTCCTCCCGTGGCGTGGTGCGTGTGGAACTTGAGAACGGTGGGGCCAGCCGATGGCTGCGTACCGGCGAGCGCTTCTCGGGTGGCATGCGCGGCGATGGCGATACCCTTTGGCTCTGGTCGCAGGACGGTTTACGGTGGTTGCTCGATGGCGAAGTGCACGATGCGTATCCCGAAGAGCCGCTGCTGCGGACCCCTGTTCTCGACCGCGCCGTGAGCAACGGCAACGTGTGGTTGGCCACTGCGCGCCATGGTCTGCTGCGACTGGCGGGCGGTGCAGAGCCCGAGCAAATGGACCTCGGTGTGCCGGATGTGCGTGCCACCTGCCTGCAACCCATCGGCGACAGCCTGCTTATCGTGGGCAGCGCCCAAGGCCTCTTACGTGTCGACCTGCGCGACGGCGGCGCACCCGTGGCCCGTATCGATCGCAACTGGGGTTTGCCGAGCGAGATCATCCGCACCATCGGGTTCGATGGCGCGCGGCTGCGCGTGCTCACCGAGCAAGGCCTGATCTCCGTTGACCTGCGTGCCTTCGACCGCACACCACCGGCCCAACCCGTGCACATCCTGTCGGCCACGCTGGGCGATGGCACCGCACTGAAGGAGGGCATGCGGCTGCACCACGACCTGGACCGCGTGACTTTGCGTTTCTGCCACCTCAACTACCGCGACCACGGGCATCAGCTCTTCCGCTACACCGTGCATGGCCTCAGTGAAGTACCTACGGAAACCCGCGAGCCTGAGGTGAACCTCTTGGGCCTACCACCGGGCCACTACCGCTTCGCAGTGAGCGGGCGCGAACCCGACGGCACCTGGTCCGAACCCGTCGGCATGTCCTGGTCCATTGCGCCCGCGCTCTGGCAAACATGGTGGTTCGCGGTGCTCGCCAGCACATTGGGCGCGTTGGCCTTCGGGTTGCTGGCGGGGTGGTTCTTCCGGCAGCGAGCACGCCGGGCCGAGCTCGAGGAACAAGTGATCACGCATCACCAGGAAGCCCTTCTGGCGCAGATGGACCCGCACTTCATCTTCAACTCGCTCAACAGCGTGCAATCGTTCATCGCACGCAACGACACCGACCGGTCCATGCGTTACATGGGGCGGTTCAGCCGCCTCATGCGCGGCCTGTTGCAGGCCGGGCGCGAGCGCACCATCACGCTGCAACAGGAGATCGATCTGCTGGAACAATACTGTTCGTTGGAAGCGCTGCGCTTCGACCCACCCTTCACATACAGCATCGCAGCTCACGAGCTGCCCACCACCACGCTGATGGTGCCCGCCTACCTCATCCAACCGCACGTGGAGAACGCCATCCGCCATGGCCTGTGGCCCCTGAACGGCCGGCCCGGGCAGCTCAGCGTTGAATTCAGCCGCAGCAACGACGGCTTGATCTGCACCGTTGCCGACAACGGCATCGGGCGCTCGGCCGCCCTTGCCCGGTCGGCAGGGACCGAGCCGCGCTCGGAGGGTTTGCGGATCCAGCAGGAACGCATCGAAGCCCTGAACCGGCTCTCGCGCAAGGGCGGTATCCGGCTGCAGGTGGACGACCTGTTCGACATCGCGGGCGCACCGTGCGGCACGCGTGTGCGGATATCACTGCCTTGGGTGCAACGCACCGAACACAAAACGATCGAACAGCATGAAGGTGAACAGCGATGACCACGGCAGCGTGTTGCTGAACGTGGTGGTGGTGGACGACGAATCGGAAGCACGCCAACTGGTGCGGGCGCTCATCGAGCGGTACACGCCTTTCGCACGGTTGGTCGGCGAGGCCGGCACCGCGCTCGAAGGCATCGCGTGCATCAACGCCAACAACCCGCACGTGGTGCTGCTCGACATTGAGATGCCCAACGGCAATGCGTTCGATCTGCTGGCCGCCTTTCCGCAACGCGCCTTCGATGTGGTGTACACCACCGCGCACGAACATTACGCTGTGCAGGCCATCCGTACCCACCCTGCCGATTACCTGCTGAAGCCTCTGGACCCCGAGCACTTCGTGCCCGCCTTGCGCGCCCTGCACGCGCAACGGACCACCGCACCGCGCGCGGGCATCCTGCAGCTGCACACCACACAAGGCCACTTCTTCCTGCCGCACGCCGACATCACGCACGTGGACGCCGACGGCAGCTACAGCCACGTGCACCTGTTGAGCGGCGAGCGCCACACCATGAGCCGACCCATCGGCAAGCTGGAGACCGACCTGCCCGCACCACCCTTTTTCCGCTGCCACCACAGCCACCTGCTCAATCTGCGGCACGTGAAGGCCCTGCTGAACACCGATGGTGGGCTGGCCGAGCTCGTGAACGGCGCCCGCGTGCCCGTGGCGACACGGAAGCAGGGTGAGTTGCTGGTATTGCTACATAGCAAGTGTTGATCGGTCGGTAACGACTGTGGATCATTAGCAGGCGTGGGTGGGATCGTATTTCCGAGGCGATCGGACCATGTGACCTTGGCAACAAATCCCAAGATCATGAAACCCAATCTCACTTCAGTCGCTGTGGCGCTCCTCATACCTGCAAGCCGACTGCTCGCGCAAGTCTCGGAACCCGGCTTCGAGAACAGTAACCAGCATGGTACTTACATCCAATGCGTTGACATCGGATGCAGTGGTTGCACCGGTGATCCTTGGCAGGGCTATTCCGACATGGCCTCACCGGCCAACAGCTATTTCAGAACACCCCAGCCCGGATTGACCGGGGGAGGCGGATACCAGCCCACAAGCCAATACCACCCTGCGCCGGAGGACGACATCCCAGGCAATACGCGATACATGGTATTGCGCCTGCACGACAACGCTGCGGTGAACAATGGTGGCTCACTCACCATGGGCGTTGTCAATCCGTTAGTGATCAGCACTGATCCCGGCTGTGAGTATCAACTGACCATGCGGTGGGCTGCGAAAGCCGGCTACGGAGCCTCTCAGCCCGTTGCCGATGTGACCATTAGCGCAATACTCGGCACTGACCTACATCTGAACTGTGCCAACTTGGACCACGCGACCGGAACGACGATCGCCACCACTTCGACCACGATCATACATGACGGCTCGTCGGACATAGGAACGTGGCTGACCCTCACGGGCAGCGTGGAAGTGGACCAACTGTACAATTCGATCGCGATCGAGGTGACCGTCTCCAATTTCGACGACGGCAGTGGCTACGACGTGTACTTGGACGATGTGCAACTTGCTAAAGTGGACGAGAACTGCGCACCAACGTGCTGCAATGCCGAATGCCCCGCAGATTTCTCCTGCGACGGATCGGTCAACAACACTGATCTGTTGACCTTCATTGGAATATACGGCACTTACACCAACACGATCGAGGACCCGTGTCTGCAATTGGGCGACTTCGACAATGACGGTGTGGTCGGCGTCGATGATCTTCTGGCGTTCATGGGCTTGTATTATGGTGTCCCGTGCCCAGGTGGCATGGTGCAAGAACAGGGTAGCAACATCGCCCCGGAGACCAAAGTCACCGTTATGGAGGCACACGTTCAGCAGAATCCGACCAATGGTCGATTCCTCATTGAGCATGGTTTGTCCGGAAGCGGTGCCATCGACATCATGCTCATCGATCATACAGGTCGAATGCTCCGCCGCTCCACCGATGCTGACCAGCAGGTCATTGCCCTCGACGTCACTGGGGAACCTGCCGGCACGTACACCGCTGTCTTCCATCGCAGCGGAACGCTCAGCACCGTCCAGCTCGTCAAGGAATAAAGGAGCAACGACGAAGGGTTGCTGCGGCCCGCACCAATGGTGCGGGCCGCAGTGCTTATGACCCAGTCCCGTTCCGGCCAACACGTTACCGGATCGAATTCCGCTGTGCACAATACGTCGCTTTCACCACGGACCGAAGCGCCTGGCTTGCGATCACCTGATCACCGACCCATGAAACAGTCCTTGACGCTCATCGCCGGTGTTCTCGTACTGCACACCACCGCACAGAAAGCACGCACCGCAGGCGCAACCACCGGCCCTGCCGAAGTACTCCACCGATGCCTTCATCGACCAGCCGCTGAACATGCCCGATCCGAACAGTTGGAACGTGCGCGCCTTCCAGTACAACGACAACGTGCCGGGCGATACGCTCTTCAGCGCCTGGCCGCGCGTGGAGTACGATCCGCTTGAGGACAAGGCCGTGAACGCGTGGACCGACGGCAACGTGAAGGGCCGCGCGCGCTTCGATGCCGAGAACCTGATCACGGCCGTGCCGGTGGCGGCAACATCACCGCTCGAGCTGCTCGTGCAGCCCACCGTGGCCGATGCACACGTGACCGTGGTGCACGAGCACGCGGCGGCCGGCGCACAGCTCGAACTGATCGATGCGCGTGGTGCAGAGGTGCTACGCGCACCGGCCGATGCCACCGGCCGCACGCAGCTGGCGGTGCACGACCTGCCGAGCGGGCGCTATGTGGTGCGTCTTGGTGTGCGCGGTGGAGCAATGGCCACAGCGCCGTTGGTGGTGGCGCACTGAAGAACGGTCGGACCGTCGTGCCAGCGCATGATCGGGCGGTCGCGTGCTGTTCATGCTGCCGGTGATCGTCCCTGTGCGATCACGGTGTTCACCGTAGCCCCATGTGCCGCGATCTGCCCACTATTGCATCAATAACACGCACATGAAAACACACCTACCCGCCGCTCTCCTCCTCGCCCTCTGCACCGGCACCGCCGCTGCGCAAACCCTCACCGACGCCAACAGCATTCCCCCCGTGGGCTACAGCGAAACGCGCACCTTCTACAACTCCAGCAACGCCAGCGGGTGGTCGCTCACCGGCACCGGCAACTCGTGGGACGCCACCGATGTGGTGACCTTCGGCCTCAGCGCCACCGTGGTGTACCGCGTGCCGGGCGACAGTCCCTTCGCCGGGCTCTACCCCGCCACCACGCTCTGCGCAGAACGCTACCAGAACATGAACACCGAGTGGCGCCACTACCTGGTGGACGCCGCGCACGCCGAGATGATCGGCATCAGCGCCGAGAACTTCACCGGCGGGCGCACCTATTGCACCTACCCCTTCAGCATCGGCAGCACGTTCACCGACGACTGGTTCCTCAACGGCAACACCTACACCGACACGTACACCTACGTGGCTTCCGGCGAGGTGGTGGCGCCCTGGGGCACCATCACCGATGTGGTGATGTTCGAGACGGGTGGCGGCTTCAGCTACTACCTCTACCTGGCCAACAACCTGCTCGATCCCATCGGCGATTACACGCCCGGCTTCGGCATCAACCTCTGGAAGATCGATGTAGGCATGGGCATCAGTGAAGGACCCGCTTTGCAGGTCGGCCTGTGGCCCAACCCCGCCACCGATGAAGTGGTGCTGAGCATGCCGATGACCAACGGCTTCACTTACACCGTGGTGGACGTGAACGGCAGTGCTGTCCTCAACGGACAAAGCACCGCTGACCGTGCCGTGCTCGATGTGCGCCACCTGGCCGTCGGCGTGTACCGCGTGGCGACCGTGGATACACGCGGGCAACGGGCTGCGGGCACGGTGGTGGTGGCGCGGTGACGCTATCGAGCGAAGCGGTGCCTAAGGCGAAGGGTGCGGGTGGGAACGAGCAACAGGGAGCGCATGCGTCATAGACCCGGCTTGACGGGTTGGTGAAAATGCCGGAAGGAAGAGCGAGGGTGCGTTAAGGAAAGCCAAAACAATGACCAAGAGCCCGATGCTCCCGAACGCGCGCCCGGCTAGATTTGAGAACGATGAAGGCCAGATCGTGGTGCACCGTTCTGTTGCTCGGCGTGTTGGCCCATGCGGTGGGCCAAGGAGCACGCGACCAGGTGTTCAAGATCGGCGGGGTCTATTTCGCCGATTGCAAGCAGCTGGTGGGCAGCGAGGGCGCCGTGCTGCTCAACGTGGGCGACTGGCGCGGTGCGGCCACCGATGTTGATATGGACGTGCGCGGCGAACGCGGCCAACGAATGGCCGTGGTGCGCAATGGACAGGTGGTGTTCGGCGATACGGCCCGCTACAGAGTGCAGCGCGACGATATCACCTTCGTGCTGTGGGATGCGCAGACCGGACGCGTCATCTGCCTGTTGCGGCACTGGAAACCGGACTCGCCCCGCTTCAAACGGCAGGTGAACGTGAGCCTCGATGTGTTCACCTCGGACGGACGCGTGTTCCACTGCGATCCCGAGCACTCCGACCTGCCCGCCATGGAAATGAACCGTACCAACACCTTCATCGGCAAGGAAGTGGGCCTCGAACTGGAATGACATGCGCGTTGCGTTGAACATCGCCCTTGTTGCCGCGCTGCTGAGCTGCGCACCGCTGCGGGCCCAGGACGATATCGGCGGTGTGGCCATCTACGAGCGCGTGAGCCCCGCCGTGGTGCAGGTGTTCGCCTACGGGCACGACCTGGTGCAACGCGGCCGTGCCAGCGGTGTGATCCTGCGCGACAAGGGATGGCTCATCACCAATTACCACGCAACGGGCAAGGGCACCGACATCAGTGCGCGCCGTGGCGACGACAACCTCAACATGCTGCACGTGGTACGCGCCGATAGCACGTTGGACATCGTGGTGCTGGCCATCGATACCATCAACGCACCGGATTGGTACAGCACGGTGCCGCTCCTTCCCCGCGCAAGGCCCAACGACGTGCACGAAGGCGGACCGGTGTACGCCATCGGCAATCCCTACGGCTTCACCAACACCATCAGCCGGGGCATCGTAAGCGGATTGCGGCAGGACAGCGTGTACAATTTCATCCAGACCGACGCGGCCATCTCGCCCGGCAACAGCGGCGGCGCACTGGTGAACGGGCGCGGTGAGCTCATCGGCATGCCCACCTGGCAATACGGCTCGGCGCGCGCCCAGAACCTCAACTTCGCCATCCCCATCGCCGAGGTGCTGGAGTGGCCCGCGGAGAACGCCCGCAAGGACTTCGAACTGGTGGACCCCGACGACCCGCTGATAGCAGGCGGCCGCGCGCTGCGCAACGGCAACCACCGCGCGGCCATCGACCACTTCACGCGGATGGGAAAGAAGGAAGTGCGGGACTGGCACCTGGGCCTCTATTACACGGGCGTGGCCTACGAGTTCCTTCACCAGCCCGATAGCGCGAACGCCTGCTACCTCAGTGCCGCCAGGCTGGATCCGCGTTTCGCCCGGGCGCATTGGCGCAGCAGCCTCATCTTCCTCGACAAGGGCCACTGGGAACTGGCCGTCGAAGCCCAAGGCAAGGCCTACGCCATCGAACCGCACTTGCGGTCGGCACACCGGAAGCAGTACTGAGGGAGGTTGGAGCGCTGTGCGGCTGGTACCTGCGCGCTCAAGCGTGTGCGCGGTTCTCTTGGCCCGCGTGAAGCGGTGAAAGTGGCGGATGCCTCCGGGCGTTGCAATGCGTTGAGCACAAGGCCGTTCAACCTTGCGCATTCTTCATTGCTCATTGCTCATTGCACATTCCCCATTGCCCATTGCGCGTTCCTCATTCGGCATGCAGAGGGCATGGGCAGCGGCTGATCGTCCAGGGGTTGCGTATGAGGGAGTGAGCGTCGAAGGATTTTCTCCTCCACCTTTTTCTTGATAAAAAGGTGGAGCCAATTGCTTCCCCTCGCCGAGCCTCGGGGCAGGCTAACAAAGCAGCAATGTGTCGCCTTAGCGCACAAGCCGTGCGCTCGGTGCGGCGGCCAGGGAGTTTCCTTCCTCCACCTTTTCCTTGATGAAAAGGTGGAGCCAAAAATCAACCGCGATCAAAGTCTGGACGGCTCGGCTACCACACACGCTCTGCGCACGGGCACGCCGACCGTCCAGCCCGCGCTGATCGCGGGGACCCACCGCACGTGAAAGCCGCAATGCTGTGCAAGAAAGACCTAGGTGGGACTCTGGTGCAGTAGCAAGACTTCACTTGTCCCGCGTGAAGCGGTAAGCGTGCCGCAGGGCGAAGGGGTTGGACCTCACGGCTCCTCATCGTGCGCCAACGGCAGTTCGGGCACCAGGTCCCAGACCATGCTGCCTACATGGTAGCTGAACCATTCGGTGAAGCGTTGCCAACTGCGGTCCTGGGGCCATTGGTCGGGATCGGTGCATACACCGAAGAGTTCCATCTCGAAGATGAACGGGGCATGGCGCTTGACAACCGTGCTCAGGTCCTTCACCGCGAAGTCGTCGTGGATGGCGAAGGCCATGGCTTCCATGTCGGCCGCTGTCAGCGGCGTGCTGTCCTTGAAGATGCTATTTGCCCAATCGTAGAACGGTTGCTTGGGCAAGATGCTGATGTACGCGCGGTTGATGGTGCTGATCTCCTTTTCCATTTGCAAGGTCTTCGCGGCGTGCAAGGAAAGGGCAAATCCATCACCCGAACAGCCGCGGCTGCCCGTCATCGGGGCCGTGGGAATACCGGTAGCCGCCATCGGCGTTGGGGTCTTGCAAGCCGCCGTAGTGGTTGATGACGTCGTGCAGCATGCCGTGGGTGGCGGGCATTTCGCCGTAGAGTTTGGAACGGGTGAAGTGCAGGATGCGCCAGCAGATGGTGGCCAGGAGGTTCGCAACCGGCCCGGATGCATCCTACTCGCACCTAGCTCCACAGCGAACCCAACGACGAACGCCCCCGATGTCGGGGGCGTTCGTGCGGATCGAGTTCACCACTGGCTACTGATCGACCAAGGTCACAGGGAACGCTTTGAATTTGACCTTCATGTAGGCCCGTTCTTCCGACATGTCGCAAGGCAGATCATCCCCGTCCGTATCGCCGTTGATGATGATCTGGTCGATGAACCCGCTGTTGATGTTCAGTGTCTCGGCGGAGTGCGAGGGGTTGCCACCCTCCATGTAGTTCAGGCTGAACAGTTGGTTGACATCGATGGTTGAGATGCGCTTGCCATTGGGCGCGGTGTAGAGCGTATGCACCTGGTTGCACTCGGCTTGGGTGTCGTTGCCGGGGTTCATGGTGATCGTCTCATCGAAGAGGATGTCCGCGACTACTTCCACTCTGGTGCCATCCTGGCTTATCTGCAATTGGAACGTTCCGGTGACTTCAGGTCCGTTCCCGCCGAATTCTTCATCGCCAGCGGTATGGATCGGCGGAAAGTCGCGCCATGACCCGTTCTGGATGTTGGCGGTAACAATGTCGCCGGCGAGCTGGCACTCCTGCACGCTGTATTCGGAGATGGTGACGAAATCAACGATGGAGTTGTCGCTGAGGCGGCGCGCGGTGAAAGCGATGGGCACGCCAGGCGATGTAGGCGAGAACTCGCCACCCGACGTGATGATGTTGTTGATGTCACCAGCCGCCAAGCCCAATGATGCACCACCAGCGGAACCACCGACAACGAAGGCATTGATGCTCTTCTCCTCGAGCGACTGGAAGGATGAGTTGGTGAAGTCAACGGATGCACTTGCGCCGAAACCGCTCCACGAAGCGCTGAGCGCAGCCTCCACTTCCTGGGAGCTGGAGCTCGTCTCGATGGTGATGTAGATCATGCGGCCGTACGTGACGCTGGCCACGTACACCGGGCAGCGCGGCGCCAGCTGGTTGAAGTCCGGGAGATCGCCGAACCACTCGTCCGGGTTCGCCTTGGGGGCAATGTCCATGGTGTAGTAGAGCTGTGCCACCTTGAGCAGGTACTTCGTGCGCTGCTGCACATTGTTCCAGGCGTAGCTACCGTCGATCTGGCCGCCCCAACCGCCCACGTGCGCGCCGATGCGTCCTACCACTTCCTCACGCGCCTTCACCTCATGCGACTCGTACAGGATGTACGCGGGCGCGGTGCCTGGGAGCGCGGTGTTGACGAACGTGTTGTGGATGGCGTTGTAGGCGGCCAGGCTCGGATCCTCCATGATGTACGAGGATGGTGAGCCGCCCGTGTTCAGCGTGGTGGTGATGGTGACCGGCATGCGGTTGTTGAACACCAGTGGGGTCCATGCCCCGCTTTGCGTGCTGCCGCCATCGATGAAACTGCCGGGCCATGTGACGGCGTTGGGATTGAAGATGGCCACTTCACTAAAGCTCGCTCCCATCTGATAGCTCTGCGTGGTGCAGTCCCACGCCTGGCTACCTACCACTTGCGTGCTCTCCGCAACGGCTCCGATCTGCACGGGCGGATCAATAGGTGCTGGTGCCGTGATGCAACCGCCAGTGGCGATCATCGCATTGTTGAAGTCGCCGCGCAGCGAATCATCGATGACGCCGAACACCACTTCGCTGCTGGGTGCGATCGTTGGTACTTCAAGGGGTTCTTTCTTGCACGCACTGGTCATGAGCGTGGCCGCGACGGTGATCGCGAACAGGACTTTTATCGTTTTCATTAGTTCAGTTGTGTTTTGGTTCGGATGAGCGGAACGTTGATGCCGATGCGTACGATCGGCGTGAGTTCAAAACGGTACTTGAAGGGAAGTGTGGAGGTATAGAGGGCATCGCCGTACGGGTTCATGGCCCCCTCGTACTTGGGAAAGCCCATGAAGGCCTGGCCGCCCACTTCGGCCGCCAACCAGTAGAGCCGCAGGGCGAGCACGGCCTGCACCACAGGGCCATTGTTCTTCACGAAAAAGGTCCGCTGCTTGAAAACAGGGTCCGCATGCTCCATGGGCACCATGGTGTGGGTAAACCGCTCAGACCGGTAACCGGCGCCGAACACGGCCGCCATGGCGAAGCACGGCCGTGCGCGCGCTGGCTTGGCACGTTGCGAACGGCTCCAGTCGTAGCAAACCACACTGCCCCGTCCGCTTTTGCGCGACGTGCGCACGGGGAACTTCACGCGGCCGGTGTATGCCTGGCCCCACCGGGTATAATCCACCAGATACATATCATCGGCGTAGCGGGTGTACTGCACATCCAACTCGGCCTGCACCGCCCAACGGCGCGTGCCGATGCCTGCTTGTGCGTTCCATGTGCTTTGGCGGTACCAATTCAGCGGGTCGCTGGTCAGTTGCAGTGTTAGGAGGCCTTTGTCACCTTGGGCGCACAGGTGCGACGTCAAATGCAAGGAGAGCAGTATCAGGATGGTGGTTCGCATTGCTCTTCTGTTTTCGTGGGGGGATTTCGTGTCCCACGGAGCAATGCTCGGAACCGCCCTTGGGGGTCCCTTTCAAGTTGGCGCGGTCGGCGGCCAGCTTGGCGCAGGTGGCATGAAAAGGCAGGAATGCGGCGGTGCCCTCAGAGCAGGTCGAAGGCGTCCAGCAGGGCACGCTTCCTGCGGCGGCTCACGGGCAGGCGTTTGCCGCCCTTCATTTCCACTACGCCGCCATCACCGGACTCGGAGGCACCGTCGTTCTCGGAATACTGCTGAACGTATTGCACGTTCAGCAGGGCCTTCTCGTGCACGCGCACTACGGTGGCAGTACGGTCCAGCAGTGCTTCCAGGTCATCGAGCGCACCACGAACTAGGATGGGCCGGGTCCACCCCACAGCCCACACGTCCATGTAGTGGTCGTCGTCGGTGTTCTTGGTGCAATACATGATGTCCGTACGGTCCAGGAAGACGAAGCCGCGCACGTTGCGACCGTGCTCGCGCTGGGTTACGGGCAGGGCGATCTGCCGGTTGTGCTTGCTGTTGGTGCGCAGCGCTTGCAGTTCAACTTCAGCCTGCTGCGTCTCCTTGCCCATGCGCTTCAACGCTGCGGCAAGTCGGGGCGCATCCACCGGCTTTTCAATGAACCCCAGGTTGCTGAACCCGAGCGCGCGCAACGCATAGGCGTACGACCCGTGGCCCGTGGTGAAGATGATCTGCGGGAGCACATCGGACACTTGTTCCAAGAGCCGCCAGCACGTTTCGTCCTCATCCGTGCCCAGCCCGTCCTGCGAGCGTGATAATTCGATGTCCATGAACACCACGTCCGGCAGGAAGGCCCGCAGCGCATGAACGCCTTGCTGCACATTGGTGGCAATGCCCACCACTTCCACTTCAGGGTGCTTCGCCCGCAAGAGACCGCTGAGCAGCTCGATGGCGTGCGGCTCGTCGTCAACGATGACGGCGCGCAGCGCGGTGGTCGCTGGTTTCTTCGACATAGGGTGTCAGTCGTCCTTGGTGCGCCACGGTTGGCGCAGCGTGGCCGTGTATCCGTTCTCGGTGCGCACGCCCTCCAACGCACCGCCATCGCCCAGGTAATCCTTCAGCAGCTCCATGCGGCGCCCGATGTTGGCCGTGCTGATGCGGTTGTTCGCGCCGGTGCCAGCAACAGGCTCATCGGTGGCCGGTAGCTCGTTCTCCACCACGAAGACCAGGTCGTTGTTCTGTCGCCGGGCTTTGAGCTTCACAGTGCCGCGCGCGCCGTGCTTGATGGCGTTCTCGATGAGCGGTTGCAAGGTTCCGGGGCTCACCATCACCGACGCCGGGACGATGTCGTCCGCCAATTCCACCTTGTACTTCAGCCTACCGGGCACCGTGCGGCGCTTCATCTTCACATAGGTGTCAACGGCCAGCAACTCGTCCTTCAGGCTCACCTCTTCCTTGCGGATGTTGCGCAGCTCGATGCGCAACAACTGCTCGAGCAATTCCAGCATTCGCGCGGCGCCCTCGGTGTCGCCCTCGTTCAACTTCACATGCACGGAAGTGAGCGCGTTGCTGACCAGGTGCGGGTAGTGCTGCACGCGCAGTGCGCGTTCTTCCTGCAAAGCGCGCTCGCGCTGCAAACGCTCGCGCTGTTTCACGTGCTCCAGCTCCCGCTGCATGGCTTCGGCGCGCAGCCGCTCACGGTCCAGCATCGCTTCTTGGCGTTGCCGTGCGCGCTGCCGGTTGCCGCGGTACCGTACGACCACCAGCACCAGAGCCGTGGCGATGAGCAGGCTCAACAACCCCAGCAGGGTGATGGTGCGCCCCTGTTCTTCCTCCAACTTCAGCAACCGTTCCTGTTCGGCGCGCAGGGTCTCAATGGTCACCTTGGTCGTGCGCGTCACCTGGTCCGCCTTGCGCCGTTGTTCGGCCAGGACATCGTTGGTTACGCGTTCCTCGTGCGCCAGCTGGTCATCCACGGAAATGCGCTCCTCCAGTGCTTTCAATGCCAGCGCATGGTGCTCGTGGAAGTCGTGGCAGCGGTAGATGGCGTCCAGCACTTCGGAGCGCAACTCCAGCTCGCCGGCCCGCAAGTGGGCCAAGGCCAACCGGCCTAAACCAACGGCGCGCCGGTCGTAGTCGGGTTCGAGCAAAGCCAAGCACAGCAAGGCGAAACTCTTGCCGATCGCAGCACTGTCCCTCCTCTCTTCACCCTCGTGCAATACGTTCAGCGCCACACTGCATGCGCCGTCGCGGTCGCCGCGCTGCAAGGCCCTGCGCGCGGCCACGAGGGCCGGGCCGGGGTGGTAGGGTGCGCCATGTGCGGCTTCCGCTTGCCGCATGAGGCGTGCGTGCTGGGGACTGTTCCAGACGCGGAGGAGGCTGTCGGGGGCCCAAGCGGAGGCCTGCACGCCTGTGCACAACAAGACCAAAAAGAAAAACGCGGAACGAAGGCTCATCGGTGGGGATGACAATGTAGGGAACCAAGTATACCCAGTGGCCACCTGCTTGCAGTTGCCGCGTTCATTGCCCACCACCTATTCAGTAGAGAGCGACAAGTCCGGGGGAAAAGCCCCGGAACCTCACCCGAACAACCGCGGCTGCCCGTCATCGGGGCCGTGGGCATAACGGAAGCCGCCATCGGCGTTGGGGTCTTGCAAGCCGCCGTAATGATTGATGACATCGCGCACCATGCCGAGGGTGGCGGGCATTTCGCCGTAGAGCTTGGAACGCGTGAAGTGTAGGATGCGCCAGCCGATGGTGGCCAGCAGGTTGGCGCGTTGCTTGTCGTGCTCCACCGCATCGGGGTGCATGTGGTGCTCAGCACCATCGCACTCCAGACCGATGTTGCCCGTCTTGCAGAACACCGCGAAGTCCAAGCGGAACCACTTGGTGCCGACGCGTACGTCCAGTTGCCGCTCCACGGGTATTGTGGCCTTGTGCAACTCGTATGATAAGAGGTTCTCCAGCGGACTGTCGTTGAAGAGGTGGTTGATGTCAGTGGCGGTGACGAGCTTGCGATAGGTGGTGGGAATGAAGATGACGCGTCGCGGACGACGGCACCGGATGGGCACGGGCAACTCCTGCATCTCGGCGCAACCGATGATGTAATACTGCCGCTGCGCGTTGGGATGATGCGGCTCTTTGGGCAGCACCTCAATGCGCCGCCTCAGCACCAGACTTGTCACGGGCGAATACCAGCGGACCAGCGAGCGCTCCTCACCGAAGGACTGCGGTTGGTAGAAGGCGATGTGCGAGAGCTTGCCGCTGGTGAGCACATGCGGCGCATGCTCGGCGGGCAGCCGGTACCAACCCCGCGTGTGCGCGAACGCCATGTCCTTGGGCGTGGGCATAAAGGCCACCAGAACGGTGTTCTCTTCGGTGTCGAGGGTGGGTTCGTACACGGGAGTTGGCCAAGGAAACGTGGATGTCACGATAGTCCCCGGAGGCCTTCAATAACGCTCCACCGGGCGATCACGCTTTACACCAGCCCAATCAAGATCGAGGTCCTCCTCGCCCAATACATCGACTTCTTTGCAGAAACGCACCCTTTGGACAAACCAAATGGCCAATGCACCTCTTGAAGCAGCACTGTATAACACGACTTGGATGATCACTAATCCCACCGCTTGGAAAGCCGCGTAGATCCATTTCAAAGCCGGAAGAGCATCCGCACCTGGCATGACCAAACCAATTGAGGGTATGAACATGCTCAGCGCAAACAAGTACAGCACAGGTGCCATCCACCATTTCGGGGTCAAGTAGGGCACATTCAGACTTGCAACAACCAACATGGCAAGCACGCTATCCAAAACGTTCGTAGCGAGATAGGCCCATAGAACTGCCTGCGGAGGCCAAACACCCACCGCAACTCCTATCCGCACCAGCCCCAGGGTTAGGATGATCGTTGCAATAGACCACAATGGCGTGCCCATGGCATGCACAGGCCGGTTCGGGAACCTGAACAACAAGTACAACCAGTAGATGGAAAGTGAAGAAAGCATGTTGAACAGATCGCCCACGACCATTAGTACAACATGGAACGATCGATCATAGTCAACAGCACCCCAGCGCTGTGCCAAGAGCCCGACGCAATAGGCGCAAGCAATGCACAGCACAGTAACACGCCACAGCGACAAAGCATCCAAAGCCGAATGCACTGCGAGCCGTGCATTAGACCCTCCCGTATTCCACCGTCCCTGTAGTTGACCCGCACTGGGCCAAACTGATGGTATCATGGCATACAGCAGGACCGCGACGAAGGCCGGCAAATAGTTCGAGAGGTCAAACTGTCTTCCTTGGTAGGGACGATAGACCGCCATTAGGAAGTCGCCCAGCAACACAAGTGCGAGCAGCCATGCAAACCACTTGAATGATCCCGATGGCCGTACGATCCCGCGAGCGAATGCCTTGCTCTCGCTCAAAGGAACGGCTTGAATGTTCGTCATGGCAGGGTGCAGTTCAACTTGAGAGGTTCAGCATGCTCACAAACGACCTCCACCTCGCACTTGGCCAAGGAAAGGTCGGTCCACCAGAAAATATCCAACGTATCACGCGGCTCGATCACACCCAGGTCATAGCGGTCTTTGAACCTATCCATCGCTCGTCCATGTCGGTTGTGATCGATGATCAAACATCCCTCACCTCCAGGAACAAAGAGCCGGGTGCTGCTCGAAGAAGCCACACTCCCGGTGTTGGTCAACGAGATATGCACCATGCTCAGCATATGACTGAGGGCATCCATCGCCGAATCGCACCGCATGGAATCCAAGCTCACCGCCACATTCCCATTCGGCCAAACTACCGCCACAGGATTTGGATGAACGGCGACCTGCCCTACTAATTGCACACCGGGAGGTGTTGGCTCCCAAACAAACACTCCAAGGACAAAGGAGGCTACCGTGGCCAAGGCTCCAAGGACCCCCGCGGAACTTTGAAGCCCCCTGTAGAGACCTTGGAAGAATCCGATGAGTATTGTTGTCGCCCAGTGCACTCCTGCTCGATCGTATTAGTTCGTTAGTGAGGCCCTTGCGAATATGCCGATTTGGCGGTCACAAACGACATCCCGATGACACGACGGGCCCAGTTCCATCAGAACTGCCCCTTACTGAACTCCCCCGCCAACATCTCTGCCTGCCTTAATACAAGCTCCGTCGCCAACTTCTGCATATCCGGCGGATAACCATAGTGCCGTAGCGTCCGCTTAACGATCACCTTCAGCTTGGCACGCACATTCTCCTTGATCGTCCAATCGATGCTGGCGTTCTGGCGGACGCGCTCGGTGAGGACGACGGCCAACTCGCGGAGCTTCTCCTGTTGCATCAACTCCTTGGCGCTGTCGTTGTTGGCCACGGCGGTGTAGAAGGCGTACTCGTATTCGGTGAGGCCCATGTCGGCGGCCTGCTTGTCGCCGGCGGTGATCTCCTTGCTCACCTTGATCAGCTCCTCGATCACTTCGGCGGCGCTGAGGATCTTGTTGTGGTAGCGCTTGATGCTGTCCTCCAGCATGTCCATCAGGCTGCGGCTTTGCACGATGTTGGTGCGGGCGCGGGCCTTGATCTCGTCGTTCAGGAGTTTCTTGAGCACTTCGATGGCGACGTTCTTGTGCGCCATGCCTTTCAGCTCCAAGAGGAACTCTTCGCTAAGCACGGAGATATCCGGCTTCTTTATGCCCGCTGCGTCATAGACGTCGATGACTTTCTCGCTCACCAGCGCCTGGTCGATCACCTGCCGGATGGTGGTCTCCAACTCTTCATCGGTGCGGCCGCTGCTTGCCTCGAACTTCACGAGGCGGGCCTTCACGGCTTGGAAGAAGCCGACCTCGTCCTTCACATCCATCGCTTGGTCGTGCGGGATGGCGATGGCGAAGGTCTTGCTGAGCGCGGTGACCTCGTTGATGTAGCGCCGCTTGCCGTCCTCCAGACCGAGGATGTGTTCCTCGGCACCAAGGATCAGGGAGAGCTTCTTCGCCGTGTCCGCTTGGAAGTACTCCTCGTAGGGGAATCCGCTGTACATGTTCGCGACCACCTCCAATTTCTCCAGCATCAGGGTCACGGCCTGTTCTTGGGCAATGGTGGGATTGCCCTTGCCACCCGCATCGGAATAGAAGGAAAGCGCCTTCTTCAGGTCGGCGGCGATGCCGAGGTAGTCCACTACATGGCCGCCGGGCTTGTCGCGGAAAACCCGGTTGACGCGAGCAATGGCCTGCATCAGACTATGGCCCTTCATCGGCTTGTCGATGTACAGCGTGTGCATGCTGGGCGCATCAAAACCGGTAAGCCACATATCACGGACGATCACCAGTTCCAGTGGATCATCAGGATCCTTCATGCGCTCGGCAAGAATGCGCCGCTGTTCCTTGGTCGTGTGGTGCTTGCTCAGCAGTGGACCCTCGGATGAGGACGCTGTCATCACCACCTTGATCTTGCCTTCCTTCAAGTCGGTGCTGTGCCAATCTGGACGCAGGGCAACGATCGCATTGTATAGCTCTGCTGCGATACGTCTGCTCATAGCCACGATCATTCCCTTTCCGGGGAAGACCTCCTGCCGTTGGCCGAAGTGCGTCACGATATCCCGTGCCACCGTCGCTATTCGCTTCTCACTGCCAATGAGCCCCTCCAACTGCGTCCACTTGGCCTTGGCCTTCTGCGTGTCGGTGAGTTCCTCCTTGCCCAGCTCATCGTCGAGGTCCTTGATCAGCTGCTTGCCTTCCTCGCTCAGGTTCACCTTGGCCAGGCGGCTCTCGTAGTAGATGCGCACCGTGGCGCCGTCCTCCACGGCCTGCGCGATGTCGTACACGTCCACGTAGTTGCCGAAGACGGCAGGGGTGTTCACATCGGTGCTCTCGATGGGCGTACCGGTGAAGCCCAGGTAGGTGGCGTTGGGCAGCGCATCGCGCAGGTACTTGGCGAAGCCGTACACGATCTTGGTGCCCACCACTTCGCCCGCCACGTCCTTCACCTCCACGTTGCGGGCCTTGAAGCCGTATTGCGTGCGGTGCGCTTCGTCGGCGATCACCACGATGTTCTCGCGGGCGCTCAGCTGGTCGTACACGTTGCCCTCTTCCGGCTGGAACTTCTGGATGGTGGTGAACACCACGCCGCCGCTGGCCACTTTCAGCAATTCCTTCAGGTGGTCGCGGTCCTCGGCCTGCACGGGTTCCTGTCGCAGCAGTTGCACACTGGCCGCGAAGGTGTCGAAGAGCTGGTCGTCCAGGTCGTTGCGGTCGGTGATCACCACAATGGTGGGATTGTCCAGGGCCAGCACCACCTTGCCGGTGTAGAACACCATGCTCAGGCTCTTGCCGCTGCCTTGCGTGTGCCACACCACACCGCCCTTGCGGTCGCCGGTGGCTTGCTTCGCCACACCTGGCAGGCCATAGCTCTCGGGTGATTCCGCCACCATCGAAGCGCTGCCGCTTGCCGCCGCAGGCGGCGCCTTGTATCCAGTCGCGCGCAGCGTGCTCGCCACCGCCCTGTTCACCGCGTAGTACTGGTGGTAGGCGGCGATCTTCTTTACCGTGGTGATGGTGTTCACGCCCGTCTTCGGGTCTTCCTTCTTGCTGCGCTCGAACACGATGAAGTGGCGCACCAGATCGAGCAGGGTCTCCTTGTTGAGCATGCCCACGATAAGCGTTTCCAGCTGACCGATCAGCGGTGAAGCCTCCACCTTGCCATCGCTGGTCTTCCAGCTCATGTACCGGCTGAAGCCGCTGCTCACCGTGCCGGCCTTGGCCTCCAGGCCATCGCTGATCACCACCACGCAGTTGTAGGTGAACAGGCCGGGGATGGTCTCCTTGTAGGTCTCCACCTGCTTGTAGGCGCTGCGGATGCTCGCCTTCTCATCGGCGGCGTTCTTCAGCTCCATCAGCACCAGCGGCAGGCCGTTCACGAACAGCAGCACATCGGGCCGCTTGTTCTTGCCGTTCTCCACCACGGTGTACTGGTTCACCACCAGCAGGTCGTTGTTGGCGGGGTTGGCAAAGTCCACCAGCCACACCAGGTCGCCGCGCGTGTTGCCGTCCTGCTGGTGTTCCACCTTCACGCCTTCGGTGAGCATGCGGTGGAAGACCTCGTTGTTCACCAGCAGCTCCGGGCTGGCGATGCGCGCCACCTGCTTCACGGCCTCCTCCTGCGCTGCTGCCGGTATGCGCGGGTTGATGCGCCGCACGGCCGCACGCAGGCGCTCCAGCAGCAGCACCTGCTCGTAGCTCTCCCGCTCCGGCTGCTCGCCATCGTGCGCAATGCCGGGGCCGTGCTGGTAGGCATAGCCCAGCTCGCGCAAGCGCCCAATGGCGAACTGTTCGATCTGGTCTTCGGTCATCGCGCTGGCTGGTCAGGTGTATCGGACAAATCAGCGTCATCGGCCGGATCAGTCCTATCCGGCCGCTTCGCCTGATTCGTCCGATCGTCCAATCCCGGCTCATACTTCCTTGTCCCCTTGCACTCCGGGTAGCCACTGCACCCCCAGAACTGGCTACCCGCATTGCTGCCCTGCCGGGCAGTGCGCAAGCGCATGGCCTTGCCGCACTTGGGGCAGTTCGGGGTTTCGGCGGCGGGCACCACCGGGCGGCCTTGTTGCCGGTCCCGCTCCGCAAGCCTCGCGGCGGTTAGTTGCTCCCGGTGACCGCCGTGCTTGATGATGTCCTGTTCCAAGCGCGTGATCAGGCGGTCCAGCAGGAAGTTGGCCTGGTGGATCAAGCAGATCAGGCAGTTGGCGCGCACGGCGGGGTCAGTGTGGTCCAGCCAGGGGGCGTAGTCGGCGTAGGTTAGCTCGCGGTGGTCCGGCACTTTGGCCACGTTGCGCACGGCCAGGGCCTCGGGGTCGTCCTTGTGCCACTGGCGGTGTTTCTTCTGGCGCAGGTAGTCCTCGTAGTCCAGCAACAGTTCGTCCTGGCTGGCGCGGGCCACGTTCACCAGCTTCAGTTCGCTCTCGGCGCTGGTGGCGTTGGCGCGGCTGCCCTCACCGATGTTCTGGCGGCCGCTGCGCGCGGCACCGATCAGTTGGTCTTCCAGCTTGTGGCTGCGGATGAACTTCTCACAGAACGCCACCGTGCCATCATAGATCACCGTGGTGGTCTGGAAGGCGCGCAGCTTGCGGAACCCGCCGCTGGGGCGCAGGCGGCCGGGGCCTTCGGGGTCTGGTGGCGTGGTGCTCATTTCTGCCGCAATCCTTTGGGCAACAAGAGCAGGAACGGGATGCACTGGTCCATGTCCAGCGTGGCCCAATCGGGGCCCAGGCGGCGCAGGGCATCGTAGTACTGCTGCAAGTGGTTGCGGTAGTAGAGTTCGCTGTTGACCAACCAGGCCGCAGGACCAACGTGCTTAGCGAGGAACCACTTCTCCAACAGGCGGCCGGTGCGCCCGTTGCCATCGTTGAAGGGGTGGATCTTCACGAACTCCAGGTGCAGCAGCGCGGCATAGTAGAAGGCCTCGGTGGGTGTGAGGGTGGCCTTGTCCAAGGCTTTCACGGCGCGCATCAGCCGGACCATCAGCTTGGGTACATCGGCGGCGGGCGGACCTTCGTAGATCTTGTAGCGCCCCAGGATGCTGCTGCCCACCACGTACACGGCGCCGGTGCGCCACTCGCCGGGCGTCCAACCCTTCTTGCTGTAGATAGTGGCGGCCAGCGTGGCGTGGGCTTTCAGCAAATTGGCTTCGGTGAGCGGTGTGCGCTGGGCATCACCGTAAGCCCGCACCAGGTCCTCCACCTCCTGCACATCGCGTGTGCGGCGTTTGCCATTGCTGGTGGCTTCCACGTACTCATCCAAGCTCACGCGGCTGCCTTCGATCTGGCTGCTGGCCACGGCCCCGGCAATGGTGGCCCAGCGCGTGGCATCGCCAGTGCGCGCACTCTTGCGGGCCAAACGCGCCACGTGCTTCTCCAGCGTTAGGCGCTGGCGCTTCGCGTAGGCGGGCAGGTATTTCGGGCTCAGCAGTTCCACAGGGTGAAGTTCGGGCTTAGTGTTCGTTCGGCGTTGGAACGGACCTATCGGGTGGTGGCTGGCTCACTGTTGCAGGATCGTGTAAGTCAGTTCCAAATGATCTTGGCCATGTCAAAGAGCAGCCTATGCCGCTCCTCCACCTCAGTAGGGCCGAACGTGGGCATGGGCCGGAACTTCAGATCGTGCCGCTCCATCATGCTCTTGAAATCCTTCTTCTTCACATAGGTGTTCTCCAGCAGCGTTTCGTTCCAGTAGAGCGTACCGGCGTAGGTCTTCAGCTTCTTCGCGTACTTCTCATTGTTGCTGCTCTGGTTGTCCTTGCCTTTCAGCAAGAGCAGACCGCCAAGTCTGTTGCGTTCGCGTTCGAACAACTCTTCGTCGTTGTTGAACACGGCCCTGTTGTCGTCGTTCTCTGCCAAGATGTGCTCCACGTGGAATCCGTTCTTGCTGCCGGTGTTCAAGACAAGGTCGTATATGTTCTGCCGCATGTTCTGGCTGGTGTTCTCGGCGATGAACATTTCGATGCGGGCGAAGAAGTAGCGCTTGAACCGTTTCTCCAATTCGATCCCGGTTTCCTTGAAGAGGCCATAGTTGAGCGGATCCTGAGCATTTGCACCCTTGGCCTCAGTCAGCAGCTCAAGTAGATGGGTATCGAAGACCTTCCGTATGACGGCGGCCGGATTTTCCCTGATTGCATTGCTGATGCTGTACACCACCCGGTTGAAGCTGTTGCTGTTATAGCTGCGCTGCAACTGGAGCAGACAGAATAAGCGGTCCACTTCCCGGGCGATGGTGGCGATCTTCTCGGATTCCTCCGCATCGTCCACCGTGCAACTGGAAAGCACAAGCATGAACTGCGTGTTCATGTCTGTGAGGTTGTTGAAGTACACGTGCCGGTATTGCGCCGCTTCACTCTGGTAGTAGCTGTACATGCGCTTGTACAGGTTCGTGAAGTACTTGAACTCCTTCTGCAGGAAGGCCTTGACCTGCTTCGGGCTATGGTCCAGACGCAGGTACTTGTCCAGTTCGGGGGTGAACATCACCCGGTGATAGTCCTTGTCGAACTTCTCTGCTTCGCCCCGGGTGTTCGCATACTTAGCCTTCAGGTAATACGTGAAGAAGTTGTCGATCTCGTCGGACTTCAACGCATTGATGGCACCGACCTGTTCTTCCCAGAGTTCATTCAAGCCTAACTCATTCAGTTCCCGCTTATCAACCTGGCCGAGCAGTTTCCCCTTGAGAATCTCGTACGGGCGTAGCTTCACCCCACGATCGTTGATCACCTCGAAAACCATGGGCACATCCGTCTGCTTCACGTCGAGATTGATCAGCACAAGACGGCGCAGGCAGTAGAATGTGAAGCTCTCGAAACGGTGCTTGTCCTTCAGCTTGGCATCCAGCGTTTGACCTATCAGGCGGTAGTTCGCGATCAGGTTCTGAGAAGTCACACTGTCATAGGTGCTTTCATCCAACGGCTCATCGGACTTCAGCAAATGGTCCATCACCTCCTTCTGGCCCTCGTGGCTCATCCTGTAGGTGCTCTTGAAGCCTGATTGCCCAGCCAGCTTTCCACGCAACCAAATGCCCAATTCGGAGCCGTACCCATCGGCCATGCGAACGAGCTTCAGGATGATGAGCGACAGCGTGGTAAGGCGCTGCTGGCCGTCCACGATGAACACCTTGCCGTCTACTTGATTGGTCACGTAGGTGTTCAGGTAGTACCACGCATAGTCATCGATCAAGCGCTCCAGCGGGATGTCCGAGTCCTTGTGCTTTGCGAACTCCTGATCGAATTTGTAGAACACGTCGTCCAGTAGGCGCTGCACGGGTTCGTTGCTCCACTTGTACTGGCGCTGGTAGAAATCGATGTGGTAGATCAGCGTACCGAACACCGTGTCCAGGTTCTCACGCGCGGGGTTTACGTCGATCATGATTTCATCGTGTTCATCTCCACCCTCACCTCTCCGCTCATCAGTTTCGGTAGCAGCGTATCGCGGAGCTTCGTCAGGTTGGCGACTTGGTCCTTGTTCGTATCAATCTTCTCTAGCAGCGGGTCGACGACCTTGGAGAAGTCAACGAGTTGTTGCTTCGACTTGGCCTGGAAGGTGAGCGCCTTGATGTCGTCCGGGCTCACACGCTGATGGCTTCCGCTAGTTCCAGATGCCGCCGACGCGAGTTCATCCTGAACGGGCTTCGAGATCAAGAAGCAGTACAGAAAGCCAAAAATCTCGTCCTTCTTCGGGACGAACACTTGGAACTCCGTGCTGCTAATGGGGTGCTCATGCTTCTTGTCGCGGACCGGCCACACCCTGGGAAAGCGCGGGTTCAGCTTGGAGACGAGTACGGCATTCTCGGGAACTACATATTTCGAGCTCTTGATCGTGTCGCCCAATTCAGGCGAGGGCTCCCTACCTTCATCGTACGCGGGTAGACTGTAGTGATGGAAGATGCGCGTTGGGTGCTGACCAGGGTTTACACTGTTCTTTAAATGGGATGCAATGTCTGTAAGTACATATTCCTCCCAGCCCTCCTCCGCCTCCTCCACGAACCACTGCCTGAACAGCGTTTCGGCCATGGCCTCCAAGGTCTTGTTCTGCCGGTGCAGCAGATCGATCTTGTTGTCCAAGCTCAAAAGGACTGAGGCGATGGCAACCTGTTCATCCTTGTCCGGTATGATGACCGGCAGCTTCTTCAGCACGGAGGACTTGATCCCGAGCACAGTTGTACCCGATGCCCTTGACTCCAATTCATACTGGCCGGATGGACTTTGCAGGTAGTACTTGATGAAGGGATTGTATGCCTTCTTGGGATATGCACGTAACGTGATGATGCGTTGTGCCAAAGCCACATCCTTAGACTTCAACAAAGCCACCTCGCCCAATGGAGCCTCGGTGGTAATCACTACATCGTCCACTTCCGGATAGCCCCGGCGCATCCAGTTATGGTAGTCCTCCTTCGAGATGAATTCGTTCGGTTCCTCTATGGTGCCGTTCTTGACCACCTTAGCAGTGATCAACGGAACACCTGATGTTGTCTTGGTCGGCGTTTTGCCACGGTAATCGATGAACTTCTCGATCACCTCATCAAGCAGATATTCCTTCCACTCACCCATCGACCTTCACGCTTTTCAGGTTCTTCAGGATGGCGCTGTTCAGCTCGGCCTCTTCCTGTAGCTGCGTGGCGAACTCGGCTTGCAGCGCCGCGAAACGCTCGGCGAACACGAAGTCGTCCTCTTCTTCGGCCAGGCCCACATAGCGGCCGGGGGTGAGCACGTAGTCCAACTCCTTCACGCGGCTCAGCGGCGCCGCGCAGCAGAAGCCGGGCACATCGGCGTAGGTGCCGGTGGGGTTCCGCCAGTTGTGGTAGGTGTCCGCAATGGTGTTGATGTCGGCCTCGCTGAACTCGCGCGTGCGGCGGTTCACCAAGTGGCCCAGGTGCCGCGCATCGATGAAGAGGATCTCGGTCGTTCTGTTCCGGAATTTGCCGTTGGCGCGGTTGCGGCTCATGAACCAGAGGCTGGCGGGGATCTGGGTGTTGAGGAAGAGCTTGGCGGGCAGGTTCACGATGCAATCGATGAGGCCCGCCTCCACCATGGCCTTGCGGATCTCACCCTCGCCGCTGCTCTTGCTGGTGAGGGCGCCCTTGCTGAGCACCACGCCCGCCTGCCCGCTGGGGCTTAAGTGGTAGATGAAGTGCTGCATCCACGCGAAGTTGGCGTTGCCCTCGGGCGGCGTGCCGTATTGCCAGCGGCCGTCGGTGCGCAGCAGGTCGCCGCTCCAATCGCTCACGTTGAAGGGCGGGTTAGCGATGATGTAATCGGCCTTCAGGTCCTTGTGGGCATCGTTGAGGAAGGAGCCCTCGCTGTTCCACTTCACCTGCGAGCTGTCCAGCCCGCGAATGGCGAGGTTCATCTTGGCCAGCCGCCAGGTGGTCTGGTTGCTCTCCTGCCCGTAGATGCTGATGTCGTTGACCTTGCCCTGGTGTTCGGTGACGAATTTTTCGGATTGTACGAACATGCCGCCGCTGCCGCAGCAGGGGTCGAACACGCGGCCCTTGTACGGCTCCAGCATCTTCACCAGCAGTTCCACCACGCTGCGCGGGGTATAGAACTGGCCGCCCTTCTTGCCCTCGGCCAGCGCGAACTCGCCTAGGAAGTACTCGAACACATGGCCCAGCACATCGGCGCTACGGCTCTTGGCATCGCCCAGGGCGATGTTGCCGATGAGGTCGATGAGGCCGCCGAGGCTGGTGGGGTCCAGGTTCTGCCGGGCGTACACCTTGGGCAGCACGCCCTTCAGCGAGTCGTTCTCCCGCTCTATGGCGTCCATGGCCTCATCCACCGTTTTGCCGATGGTGGGCTGCTTGGCGTGGCTTTGCAGAAAGCTCCACCGCGCGCCGGGCGGCACGAAGAATACGTTCTCGGCCTTGTACTCGTCCTTGTCCTCGGGGTCGGCACCGGCGCTCTCTTCGGCCTTCAGCTTGTCGTACAGCTCCACGAAGGCATCGCTGATGTACTTGAGGAAGACGAGGCCGAGCACGATGTGCTTGTACTCGGCGGCGTCGATGTTCTTGCGGAGCTTGTCGGCCGTTTTCCAGAGCTGCTTTTCGATGGGCTCGCTGGCTTCGGCGGCTTTGGGTTTGCGGGCTTTGGTGGTGGGGAGTGCGGTCATCGGCGGGAAGGTATTCGGCTCATGTTGCCGCACAACCGCACAGCACATCCAACAGTTGGTCCTTTACCAGATGCACCAAGAAGGCCGCGATCGCCAAGGGTGCGTTGAAGGAGGCGAAGAAGGCTTGCACCACGGGCAATGCGTTCAGGACGAGCATGGTGCCCTTGCCGTACTTCTTCATCTTGGCGCAGTAGTCCCATTGCACGCAAACGCGCTGGTGCAAAGCGTTGCGGGCCGCGTTCACGGCCGCCGTGATGATCTTCAGCGCATCCTGTTCGGCCGGCACGGTGGCCGCTGCAAGCGGTACTGGTGGCACGGGCGGAACAAGCGGGTTGGGGAGCTGCTTGCGCGGCGGTGATCTTTTCCCTGCACTGCCGGGTCGTGCAGGCACGCTCACCGTGAAGCCCGGCATCCGCTTAATATCGAACACGGATGGTCCCTCCGGATGCTCCATCAGGTACCGCGCGGCCGGTAGTGCTGCCTGCAACAGGTCCGCGCGGTTCATGGCCCAGGCCTGTTCGATCAGGTGCCGGCTATGCCGGTCTTCGCTTTGGTCTGCCTGTTGTTCGTAGCTGTATTCCATTGTGGTCAATGAGATCCAAGCGGGATCAAGCGGGCTTCAATTTCCGCACCGCCGCCTTGATGGTGAAGTCGGCGCGGCCTTTCACCAACCACGAGATGCCGAAGGCCCAAATGGCCACGGCCTCGGGCCAGAAAATGTCGGCTGGTGCCGGTTCTCCTTCACCCTTGGGAATGAACTGCCAGACGATGAACAGCAGCGCTCCGATGATGGAAAGACCGCAGGCCAGGTAGATGGCGTTGCGCGTGCGCTTGGCCTTGGTGGGCGTGCCCGACTTCTTGCGGAACAAGAAGAGGGCGATGCAAGCAAACGTGGTGAAGAGCAGAGCAGCGGAACCGAAGTGCAAGTGACTGACGCCCTCCGTCATCCATTGCGGGTTGGGGCATGCGCCCGGGTCGGGTTGCATCGGGAACAAGGCCACCGATACGGCGCACAACCCCGCCACGCGCGCTGCAATACGGTCCCATCGGTTGTCGGAGTTGGCGTACCCCTGGTAGGCGAAGAGATATACTCCCAAGGTGACCAGCACCCCCACGAAGGCCGCGACTGCTCCGGAGTGGAAATAGGCGCTGATGGAATCGAGGCGGGACCATGAAGCATCTCGGTCAATTGGACGCAACCCGGCCAGAAGCCAGATGACGAACGGCAGCGCAATGCCCAGCCAACCGATGACCTGTCGATGGGCATGTCCGGCAATGTCGTCACCTTCCTGCGGGGCGATGAAAGCCGAAGGGGCTTGGCGCTGCTGGTTTTGGTTTGGGGAAATGCTCACGGGATCGGGTGGGGATGGTGGGTGCCTGCTCTACCCCCCAAACCTCCCCCATCCCCTCTCCCCTCCACCATGTCTTTTTCACGGGTGCGGGGGTGTGACTTTGTGCGGGTGCGGGGATGAGGAACGGTGGGGCTTGTCAAAAGTCCACGCTGGAGCAACACGGCGCATCCCGGTTTTCCGGGATGCGGCCAACTTTTTTTCCAAGCGCCAGGTCTTGCGCCCAGCGCGGATCTCCATAATTTCCCATGACCAAACCCGCCACCAGCATGGCAACCCGAAAGACGACCCCCGCAAAGGCCCGGCCTGCGCACGTGAGCGTGGCCGTGGTGCACCCCGCCCATGCCACCCGCATCGGGCTGGCCAGCATGGTGAACGACGTGGCCGGCCACCGGGCCACCGTGGTGGTGGCCGATGGCAACGCGCTGCTGAAGGCCCTGCGCAGCGGCACGCCCGTGCACCTGGCCCTGGTGGCGCAGGCGCCCCCTGCCACCGACGCCCCCAACCTGCTGGCCCTGCTGCACCACCGCTACCCCGAGCTCAGCACCGTGGCGCTGTGCCACACCATCGACGACCTGCTGACCGGCCAGGCCCTGAGCGACCATGCACTGAGCGTGCTGCCGGATGATGTGGCGCCCACCGAGCTGGGCACCATGCTGGCCAACGTGAGGGCGCACCACTTCCATCCCAGCGAGCCGGTGAAGCGCCTGCTGCACGGCGAGCACCTGCGGCCCAGCGCCCCGCGCAACGTTGCACGCCTAACGCCGCGCGAGCGCGTGGCCCTGGCGTGGTGGTGCAACCCCTTGTGGCCCACCAAGCCCCAGGTGGCCCGGCGCATGGGCGTATCGGTGAATTGCGTGAAGACGCACCTGCGGCATGCCTACCGGAAGCTGGGCGTGAAGCACCGCGCAGCGGCCGCGCGCTGGTGGCACAAACACCGCAACGACTGGAACTGAGGCGGTTGTCTGCACCCCGGGTGGCGCTGCGGCATCGACCGGCGCGAGCAGTCGAGACGATGACGGCGTGAGGGCATCGGCCCACGACACCGGTCGGACCGATGACGGCGTGAGGGCATCGCCCCGCACCACCGGTCGGGCCGATGACAGCGCATGGCCATCGACGCGCGGGACCAGTCGGGCCGATGTCGGCGCGAGGGCATCGCCCCGCGCCACCGGTCGGGCCGATAACGGCGTGAGGCCTTCGACCTGCAGCGCAAGGCGGGCCGATGCTGGCGCGAGGCCTTCGACCCGCGCCAGCAGTCGCACCGATGTCGGCGCAAGGCCTTCGCCCTCGCAGCGCAAGGCGGGCCGATGACGGCGCTTGGCCTTGGACCCGAGCAACACTCGGGGCCGATGACCCCACGAGGCGATGGCCCCGGAACGGCTCACGCCCCAAGCCACCATCACCGGTGGAGCAGTCCTTCCTCCGATCGCGTGCACCGCCGCGTTTGTACGGCCGGGGTGCCTGATCGTGCGGACCGCATCAGGTCCGCGCGGCCCGACGGGCACGCAGCTCGCCGCGCGCCGCAGGGCAACGATCGGTCATCGCACGCCATCAGCGCCGGGCTCCACCGTGCAGCCGCAACGCGTTGCCCCAAAGGGCAACGTGGGCCTGGTGCGCGGGGTGACGGTGGCCTTGCAACCGGCCCGCGCAGCGCCGTTGGTTGGCGGCACAAACCAGGGCCGAACCCATCGGCCCACAAAACAACACATCATGGGACAGTTCACTTTCGTTCCGCGTGTCGGCATCGACCGCATCACCCCCACGGCCTTGGTGGAAAAAGGCCGCAACCACGTGGCGATGCTCACGGGCAACGCGGCCTTCCCCACGCCTACGCCCACCACGGCGGCGCTGGGAACGGCCTGCACCGCCCTCGACGACGCCAACCAGATCTACGACTTCAACCGGGGCAAGGCCGAGAAGGAAGCGCGCGACGCGGCCTTCAAGGTCCTGAAGGAAATGGTGCGGGAGCTGGCCGGCTACGTGCAGGCGCACTGCAACAACGACAAGTCGCTCATCGTGAGCACCGGCTTCGATGTGCGCCGCTTGAGCGAGCCGCTGGGCCCCCTGCCCGCCGTGGCCAACCTGCGCGCACTGGTGACCCCCTACCCCGGCCGCCTGGAGCTGCGCTGGAACGGTGTGCGCGGCCGCAGCCTCTACGCCGTGGAGATGACGGACACCGATCCGCTGAACCACGCCGGTTGGGCACCGCTGGTGAACACGGGCAAGAACCGCTACACCGTTGAAGGGCTCACCAGCAACACGGTGTACAGCTTCCGCGTCACCACGCTGGGCGCGGCCGGTGCAAGTCCGGTGAGCGATATCGCCAGTGCGAAAGCGGCGTAATGGGAAAGAGGGACGAGAGGCAAGAGACAAGGCTCAAGTGTCAAGTGTCAAGTCACAAGTCCCAAGACCCAAGGCTCAAGTCATAAGTCACACGTCCAAAGGCTCAAGTTGAGATGCGGAGAAGCAGGAACCACAGGAACAGAAGCCGGAGTGCGAGCTCTGGCTTTTGTTTTTGGTGGAAGAAGAGGTGAATGAAAAATGTAGAATGTGAAATGTAGAATGTAAAATGTAGAAGGAGGAATGAGGAATGAGGAATGAGCATGGTGCAAGGCGCAATGAGCAAGGATGGCACGGCGTCACCGCCGCCCCTTCGCAATGCGCGCCACGATGCTGATGCCGCCCCAATGCGACCACTTGGCGTTGGTGAATTCGGGAGAGCGGAAGCTCTGCGTGAAGGTGATGCCGAAGCCGCTGCAGATGAGCGTTAGGCCGTACTCGGTGTTCACATAGAACCGCTTCAGCTCGTCGGCCGGCACGGTGTGCGGACTGTCGCGGAAGCCGAACATGCCGCCCTGCAACAGCGAGTTGTCGAGCACGGCGCGGAACAGCGGGCGGATCTGGAAGTAGAGCTGGAACTTGCGGTCGATGTCGTCCATGTGGAGGTCGGCGGGCATGGTGGGCAGCACTTCCTTCTGGTAGCGGTCCAGGTCGGTGCTGTCCTTCAGCAGCCCGAATTCCTGCACGAAGTAGTCGTTGAAGCGGCCGATGCGGATGAGGCCGCCGAGCCCGATGTGGTTGGTGACGGTGCCCGCGTTGGCTTCCACGGTGCCCACCACCTGGATCTGGCGCACGGGATGGATCAGCTCCTTCTCGTACGTGACGTTGAGGTTGTACGCGAAGTCGTTGGCGATCTGGTTGTCCCAGCCCATGGGTTCCTGCGAGCCGATGAGGGCGTGATACCAGATCTGCACCTCCTTCTGGCCGGCCGCCGGGCCGATGACGCCCAGGCTGTGCTCGGTGGTGAGGCGCTGCTTGGTGGTGAAGTCGTTGCTGATGCACTTGATGGCCGCGTAGGTCCACCCGGCATACGGGCGGTCGGTGCTGTCGGGCTTCACCAGCGCGATGTCGGTGGGTGTGTACATGTTCATGCCCACGCCGATGCCGAACTCGTTGCTGCGGAAGGGGTAGTTGCGGCGGGGCAGCACGAAGAAGAGCTTCTCCAGGCCGGCTTCGTACTTGCTGCTGAAGAACACGTCGAGGCGTTCGCCGTTGGTGAAGTAGCGGTCGGTGTTGCCGCGCAGCTTGAAGAAGTCGTTCTCGGAGGCGAGCCGCACGTACACGGCTTCGTCCTTCATCACGGGCGGGGCCTGGGCGAAGAGGCCGAGGGCCAAGAGGGAGAGCAGCACGAGGAGGAGCGCGATGCGGAAGATGCGCTCCACATGGACCGGGGTGGTTCTCATGACGGTTGTTGCTGCTGGTGGTTGCATGCGTTCCATAGCGCGCTACTTCACGTAGTACTCCCGCCGCAAGCAGCGATCATCGCCCGGTGTGTAGTAGTCCTTTTGCCAATCGGCGGACTTCTCTTTCAGGTAGGCTGGCGACCAGTTGGCGGGCTGCTGGAAGGTGAGCGACTCGCGGAAGGCATGGTGCGAGTAGATGCGCAGGAACTCGGTGAAGTAGATGTCGGCCACGCGCGTGTCGCCCCGCACCACCAGCATGTTCTCGTCATTGGCATTGATGCTGGCTTCGCTGAAGTTGGCCGACCCGGTGAAGACCACGGGATCGGGGCCTAGCGGATCGATGAGCAGGAATTTGGTGTGCACCCAGAGGATGCCTGCTTCGGCGTTCACCTTGGCGCGCTCCTTCAGCCACGTATCGAACTTGTTGGCGCTGATGTGCCGGCCCAAGGCGATGAGCACGTTCTTCTGCTTGCGGATGCGGGCGATGTCCACCTTGCCTTTGGCCATTCCGCTGCCGTTGCCCTCCTTCTCCAGCATGCCCATCCGCAACACGCCGTCGGGCAGTTCGTAGGTGGCCTGCAACGACTTGTGCATGCCGAAGGCCAGGGTGATCATGAGCGGCGCCGCGCTGGCCCCCGCCTGCTGCGCGTACCAATTGAGGATGCCGATGCCGCTGTGCGGGCTGAACACGACCATGAGGTCCTTCGTCCAGTTGGCCGGTGGGAACGGATTGCTGGCCTCGCACCACGTCTTCAGTTCGGCGGTGGAAGGGTCGCCCTTCAATTCCTTCCAGTAGTCCAGGTACTGCGCCGCGATGGTTTTGTCCTCCACGATGTGCGCGCAGTTGAGATGGCCGAAGATGCCGTTCTCGGTGATGTTGGTGGAGCCGGTGAGCACGGCCACGGGTTCATCGTTCTTGAGCAGCACGATGAACTTGTTGTGCATGATCTTGCCCTGTGTGCGCGGCGTGCACAGGCTGCGGATGCGGGCCTTGTCGATGGCCGCGTCGTTCTCGTGCACGGCGCCGCCCGATGGGATGGCATCGTACACGATCTTCACGTCGGCCCCGTTACCGTGCGCTTGTTTGAAGGCGAGCAGCACGCTCTCCCATTCGAACTCGTAGATGGCGGCCCGCAACGACCACGCACCGTCCTTCGCCCGACCGATGAACCCGAGGATGCCCTCTTCCAGTCCACGGCTCAGCCACTCGTAGGCAGCAGGGCCCACATCGGACGGCTTCTTGTTCTGGAAACGACGGGCGTATTCCTGCGAGGCCACGGCACCCCGGTTGAAGAAGATGCGGTGCTTCCCTTGGTCGGGCCGCTCGGTGGTGATGTCAACGGTAACGGCGGTTCCTTCGGTGAGCGAACCCGGCGTGCCGTACATGGGGATGACGGTGTACGTGTAGTCGTAGCCCGGCTTGGCGGAATAGTCGGCCCACTGCATGCCTTGGATCGGATGCTCGCGCGTGCTGAACTTCTCGCCGGGGGCGGTGTGCTCGCGCACGCTCTTGAAGGTCTTCATGCCTTGCAGCCAGTACGTTTCACCTTCGGTATGGTCGGTGCGCTTGATGGCGAAGCCCGCGCAGTCCTTTCGCGCGGCATCGGTGAGGTCGAAAGCGAGGAACACGACATGGGTGCCGGAGATGGCGCGCACCGTGCATCCGTTCTTGGTCTTGCGTTGGGGTCTCATGGTGGTGGGTATATGGTGGGCTCGACTTCCCCCGCCGCTAACCTCCCTTCTTCCGTGCACGCCATTGCACGTTCTTTTCACGTGCGGTGCGCGTTCTTTCCACGGGTGCCGGGAGTGGTCTTGGCGGGCACACCAAAACTCAGCACACCGATCCATCCAAAAAATACCCAGTTCAGGGTATTTTTCTGGGAGCAGGGGCGCCGCTCACAGCGCCCGCAACACGTGGGGCAGCTTCTTCACGATGAAGCGCCACGCATGCTCCACGTCGGCGTCCACGAACACAGGCTCGCCATGGCTCCAAAGGCGCCACGACCCGCCACCAACGATGGCATTGCCCTCGGGCCCCGAGAACATGATGTTCTCCACACCGTCGTGGCCGGCGTGCGCCAGGCCGAAATAGTGGCCGAGCTCGTGGCCCATGACGTATCGCCCGAACCATGGCGGATAGGCATCGCGCCAGAGCACGCCGCTGCCGCCGGGTCCTGCGTTGCCGTCGGTGTCGTCGTCGCTGCGGTCCACCAAGGTGATGCACGCATCTGCCGTGCTGTCGTGCCTGCAGCCGTTGCGCTCATCGACGAAGCGGCGGATGCTGCGCCCGGCCACGATGCCCCGGAACCCGCCGCTGATGTTGAAGCAGGTGATGCTGAGCGGCCGCGCGTCCTGGCCTTCAGAGCTATCGCGCGTTGTATTGGCCGCGAACCACGCGGTGGCCCCGGCGATGGTGAAATCGCCGGGTGTGTTGCACGGCTGCGTCGGGTAGGTCTGCCAAGTGGGGAAGTTGAACGACCGGTCGAAGTCGAGGTCGATGCAGAGCTTCTTGAACTTGTTGTGGGCGGTGCGCATGGCACGGCCCTGGGCGTAGGGCTCCACCGCATAACAACGGAAGCGCGCGCTGGTGCCACCGCTGCTGATGAAGGCCTTGATGTCCGGACGGGTCACGGGCCGCCACCACATGTCAGCACCCGAAGCGTCCACCATCACCATGCGCGTGCGCGCGTTGAAAAGCGGGAAGCTGTTGAAGCTGAGCAGCCCGGCCAGCGCGAACAGGTCGAGCGTGCCGGCGGTGTGCAGGGCCACGAAGGGGAAGGTGCTGCTGTCGGCCACCATCACGCGCACATTGCAGCGGATGGGCAGGCGGAAGTGCGCGGTGCCGAAGCCGAGCTTGGCCAGGATGTCCTCCGCTTCCTGCTTGCCGAACTCCGCGCGGACCATGCCCGCGATCATGTTGATGTGCCGGTCGCGCATGTAGTAGTCGCTCACCGGGCCGGCGAAGTAGCCGCCGGTGACGATGCGCACGGCCCATACCACGATCTCGCCCACGTTCACCACGATGGCGAGCAGCGCATCGATCATGCGCGCCAGGTTGAGGTGCAACAGCGCGTTGACGAATTCGCCCACGTGGCGCACCACGTCGAGCACGATGCGCACGATGTCCTTCACCACGTTCACCACGCCCTTCACCAGGCCCAGCACCAGGTTGGCCACGGCGCCGAGCGCGGGACTGAACGCGGCGATGGCGTCGCGGGCGCGGTCGAGCCCGGCATTGGCCCAGTCGGTGGCGGTGTCCACCACCTCTTCCACGGTATCCACCACGGCATCCACCACGGTTTCCACGGCATCGCCCACGGCGCCCACCACGGCACCCACTGCATCCAGGGCATCATCCCACCAGGCCATGTGCTGTTGTTGTCATGTCCAAAGCACGGCAGCAAGAGCCGCGTGTGCAATGGAACATTGGTTGACGCGCCGCGCGCAACCTCACGCGCACTGCACTCCGTCCTCCCCGAAGTTGATGCCCAGTTGCGCGGGATCGGAGGGGCCTTCCTCGCGCAGCAGGTGAACGAAGACGCTCTCCACCGTGCCGTCCGCTTCCACCATGCCGCTGGCGTACACCCACAGCAGCTCGCCGCGCGTGGTATTGGCCAAGGCGTGCAGTGTGAGCTGCGCGAAGTCCATGCGCACGGGGCGCTCGTCGGTGTAGATGTACTCGGTGTTGCCTTCGCGCTCGGCGCGCCAGCGTTCGATGCGCTGCTCGTCGCGCGCCTTGGCCACCAACGTGTGGCGGTTGCCTTCGTAGAGTTCGTGCAGGAAGCTGAGGACGTTGTTGCTGGGGGTGTGCATGGCTTGCGGGATCGACGGAATAGCCGTCAGGACCGCCGCCAATAACGTAGGGAGTTTGTGGGAAAAGACAACCACGGATGAACACCGATGGACACGGATGAGATCCGACTGCCTCGACCGGCTCTCTCCTATCCCCGTCCATCCGTCTGCATCCGTAGAGCGCATCTCAAAATAACCCTTCGGGCTGCGCGGCGGCCTTCCGGGGCCATCCGGCGTTGCTCGCCCCTCACAGAGCTACCGGCTATGCTCGGGTCTCGCGCCTGGGCTGGCCCCGGAATACCTGCCGCTCGCTTCCAAAAGTCATTTTGAGATGCGCTCTAGTAAAAGTGGCCCGCGTAGCAGGGCGTTACCAGACCCCGGAGCCACTACCGTACGAACATGCGCTGCACCACGCCCTGCTCAGTGGTGCACCGCACCGCGTATGCACCCGCCGACAGGTCGCGCACATCGAGCACGGCGCGCAGGCCATTGGCTTGTGCATCGCGCACCACACGACCGGTGCGGTCGAGCAGTTGCACGCGCTGCATCGGCGCATCGCTCTGTAACCACAGCACGTCGGTGGTGGGCACGGGCCAAAGCGCGAGACCGCTACCGCTCAACGCCTCAACGCCCAACGCCGTGTTCACGAAGGTGCTCGCCGTGTTGGTGATGATGGGTTCGTTGAAGTCGAAGTAGATGTTGGCGATGTTCTCCACCACATCGCCGGTGACCAATCCATTGGTGGCGATGAAGCTGAACTTCACGAAGCCGTGGCTGCCGGGTTCATCGCTGGTGCTGTCCGGCAGATTGATGTTCTCGAAGAGCACGTGCAGCACACCGTTGTGCAGGTACCAGCTGTGCGCATGGCTGGCGGCTTCCACATTGATGGTGGTCCAGTGCAGATCGCTGCTCAGCGTGTCGGTGATGAGCACGCGCTCGGCCATGAAGGTGCCCGTGTTCTGGAAGCGCACCGTGTAGTGCAGGCGAGTGCCTGCGGCCACATCGGCCAGCGAGAGGTAGGCTGGCTCCACCTGTTTGTCATTGGGGTCGTAGCTGCCCACCACCACGTCATTGATCACGTCGGTGTTGTCGGCTGCTGTTTGGTCGGGTTGGCTCTGGGTGGCGGTGGCTTGGTGCACCACGGGATCGCCCAGCACCAAGGTGGGTGGGCCGTAGAGCACCACGTCAACCGTCCACACGTCACCGGGCACCAGCACGGCTGTGGACCAATCCAGCACATTGCCGTTAAGGTTGCCCGCAGCGCTGCTGCTCACGAACGTGAGCGCGGGATCGAAGGTGAGCTGCACATCGGCGGTGGTGGGCTCGGTGCCCACGTTGCGCACCGTCACCCATACCTGCGTATTGAAGCCAGGCCGCACGTTGGTGCCTGTGACCTCCGTGGTCAGGTCGTACATGCCACCGATCTCCACAGCGCCCAAGTGGTTCAAGCTGTCAACCTGGCCCAATGCAGTGAGGATCACTATGGGCGAGCTGGTCGGCGGCCAGTAAAGCGTAGGCACCGCCGATATTGCGTAGCTGCCGATACCGGCCGGCAGCACATAATTCCCGTTGGCATCACTGCCGGCCATGAGGTCGCCGGGCTGCGCCTCCACCATCCAGTTGGGCCGCACGGCTTCGCCCGGGTCGAACACACCGTCGGCATCGGCATCATCGAACGTGGTGCCGGTGATGAGCGGATCGACGATGGGGCATGGGCTGTTGCCGGGGTTGCAAACGATGGGCGCAATGCCCAGTACATTAGGGTTGACGTTGAGGCCGATGGGGATGTTCGGCAGGCAGGTGACACCGCTGCCGGTCAGGCGCACCTGGTCCGTTCCTTGCGGCAGCGCGGGCAGGCAGGTGAGCGCTGTGCAGCCCGTGGCATACAGGTAGTTGAGACCCATGGGCAACTCAGGCAGTTGAGCGATGGGCGTGTTGCTCACATCGAGCCATTGCACACCAGCCGGGAGCGCGGGAAGGGCACTGATGGGCGTGTTCTGAACGTAGAGTTCGTAGAGCGTGGGCGGCAGCATAGGCTGAAGCGCCGTGAGCTGGGTGTTGTCCAACCGCAGGGATCCCAAGGTGATGGGGACGATGGGCATCGACACCAACGGGTTGTTCGACAGGTTGAGCGACGTGAGATCCGCCCCAGCGAACGAGGACACGTTCGCGATCTGATTGAAAGACATGTCCAGGCTCAGGAGCGTGGGCGGCATGGCCACCACATCAGTATGACCGTTCCCGGCAAGTGACAAGTACTGCAAGTTGGTCATGGGCGCCAGGTTGGGCAACGCGGCCAGTCCTGTGAAACTTGCTTGCAGTTCCACAAGTGAGTTGGGGAGGTTGGTCCAGCTCGCAAGCAGGTTGTAGTCCACGTTCAGGTACTGGAGATTGCCGCCGGTGTTCGGGATCTGCGTCAGGGAACAGGTCGTTAACCCGAGTTGGGTTACGCTTGGCGGCACGTTGAGCACCTGGCCGCCCAGGTCAACATTGATGATGAACATCGTGGTGCCGTTGAAGGCGGGGAGCTGCGCGATACCGCATGCATCGCAGTAGAAATAATCGAGGGCTCCGGGCAACGGCAACGGTGAAGAGGAGAAGTTGTTGATGTCGACGTTGATCAACATGAACGTGAAAACACCCATCGGATAACCGGGCCATACCACGTTCATCGTCGAGCTCCATGCAGCACCGATCCTCAATTCGCTGGTCTTGATGTGCTGGATGCCTTCCAGGTCCACCGTGCTGTTGTTCGGCAACTGGTTCAGGTTGCAGTAGAGCAGGCTCGGCGGCTGTGCGTTCCACGCGGCGGTGTCGCAGAAGCCGTTCGCATCAACGCTGTTGGGTTTGGCGTTGTTCATCCACCCGCGCAGGTTCACATCGGGGATGAAAACGGTTTGGGCGGAGGCGCCAAGACCGATCACCAAGAGCAACATCAGGACGTAGCGGTGCACCATTACGCGGGGTTTTGCGCAAGGTAGACGGCAGGTGTGCGGCAAGGTGGCCGCGGGTCGATCACTTCGCCAACGCCGCCTCCGCTTCTTCCAGCGTCGGGGTGTCGTTGTGGTGCCACTGGCCCTTCACGGTGCCTTCCTTCAGCAGCATGAGGCCGGGGTTGGCGCGGTTCACGGTCTTCAACGTCACCTCGTCGCACTGTGTGAAGTCGAAGGCGGCTTGGTGCGCATGGCGGAACTCCTCGATGTCGTCCCAGCTGCTCGCGCTCACGCCGTACACGTACCAGCCCTTGTCCGTGGCAGCCTTCGCCAGGTCAACGATGGCTTTCATGTTCTGCGTCTCGGCGTCCTTGCAGCTCTTCACCAGCACCAACAGCACGGGTTGCGTTTCGCCGAGGATACCGTCGGTGAGGTCCGTGCCGTTCTGGTCGGTGAGCGAGAAGTCCTTCACCTGGCTATCGATGCCCGGCTCCAGTTCGTTCACGCGCTGCTCCACGAACTCCCACGTGGCCACCCACACGCTGTCGTTCCACGGGTAATTGTTGCTGGGATACTCCTTCACCTCGCCGCTCTGCTTGTTCTTGTACACGAGGAAGATCTCGTTCACGGGCGCCTTGCCTTCCTTCCGCTGTTCTGCGATGCTCTTACCCACCGCATACGGACGGTAGTCGCGCACGGGATTGTGCGCCACGCACCACCAGATGAAGAACAGTGAAACGAAGGTTGCCCACAACGCCGTGACCCACTCGGCCTTCGGCGCCTGCATGATGCGCTTGATGCCGAGGTAGCCGACAAAACCGATGAGGGTGAACCACACCGGCCCCCACCAGGTGAACACCCACGAGAAGAACGCCACCAGCACCAGGCCCATCGGCAGGATCAGCTTGTCATCGGCGCTCGTGTTCCAACCAATGCCGGGCTTGCGGAACGTGGCGATGGCGATGGGGATGATAAGGACGAAGAGGATCGCGTCCTTCATGAAGCTCTCCCACGGTGTTAGACTGCGGCCAATGGAGCCCTTCATGGCATCGCCGAAGCAGCCGCAATCGGTGACGCAGTGCACTTCCTTGGTGACTTCCACACCTCCTGAGCCTGCCGAAGGATCGACCACCGTGTACGTGCCGTGCGGATCGCAAGTGGCCGTGTAAGCGGTGAGCCAACCGAAGAAGATGGTGAGCCACAAGAGCGCGGCAACGGCCAGCTTCATCCGCCCCCCGAACAGCACCGCGAACCCCAGCACGATCTCGGCCACGCAGGCCAGGATGCCCAGGAACATGCTCGCCGGCTCCAGGAAGGTGAGGTTGAGCGCGGCTTCGGCGAAGTATTCCTCCAGTTTGATGCTGAAACCGATGGGGTCGTTGGCTTTGATGAGGCCACTGACGATGAACAACGACCCGACGATGAGACGGCAGACCAGCACGAGGTACTTCATGGCAAGAGGAGTTGCGGCGAATGTAGGATCCGGGTCCGCGACAACGAGATGGCGTTAACGAAGTGTTGGGGCATTGGTCGTGCGGCGGGCCTCGCGCGTGTTGTCCCCCTTTGAAGGGGGCAGGGGATGACTACTCCTGCTCCCGTTGTTTCGACTTACGCATTGGCCTTGGCACAGGCGACCTGGCGGCGTGCTCGGCGATCCAGCGGACCAAACGTGCGTGCACCTCGTCCGTGTGAAGCATCACTTCTTCGTCGGAGAACCTGAGCGTGGTGTATCCCAACGCAGCCAAGCGCTCATCGCGGGACTTGTCACGGTCCTTGGCACCCGGTCCATCATGCGATGCCCCGTCCACTTCGACCACCAGTTTCAACTCCTTGCAGAAGAAGTCCGCGATGTAACCCCCAATGGGACGCTGGCGCAGGAACGGGTACCCCATGAGTTGCCTATCACGCAGCAACTCGCACCACATGCGAACTTCGGCTTTCGTGCTCGCGTTGCGGTGCTCGCGTGCATAGTCCTTCAGACGGTTGGTGTAGTGATCGTTCACGTCGATGAAAATACACGGGCTTGGGTGATCATCCCCCTGCCCCCTTCAAAGGGGGACAAAGCCGTTTGTGCCGCAGCTCCCCGGAAAAACGCAAAGCACTGGGGCGCAGGACGGTGAAGACGGAAGGAGCGGCGAGCCCGCGCGTGCTGTCCCTTGAGGCTTGGGACTTGAACCTTGGGACTTGAAGCTTGCTCACTCCTCCTCCAGCCGTACCATCGCGAACACCGCATAGTTCACGATGTCGATCCAATTGGCATCGATGCCTTCGCTAACGAGGGTCTTGCCGGCGTTGTCTTCGATGCTCTTAATGCGCAGCAGCTTCATCAGGATGAGGTCCACGAGGGAGCTCACGCGCATGCTGCGCCAAGCCTCGCCGTAGTCGTGGTTCTTGCGTTGCATCAGGTCGCGCGCGCCGTTCAGTTCCTTCATCAGGGCACCGCGTGCCTGCTCGGGCGACAGGTCGGGCTGGTCCACCACACCCAAGCGCAATTGCACCAGGGCCATGCCTGCGTAGTTGATGATGCCGATGAGCTCCGGCCGTATCCCCTCGCCCACCTTGCTCTCGCCCACCTGCTGCAAGGTGCGGATGCGCTGTGCCTTGATGAAGACCTGGTCGGTGAGCGAGCTCACGCGCAGGATGCGCCACGCCGTGCCATAGTCGATGGCCTTCTTGGCGAACAGCGCCACGCACTCGTTCACCACCGCATCGTACTGCTGCAAGGTCCTGTCCATGGCGCGCGAAACTAGGATCGTTTTTCCCGCCGCCTTCGCCGCGCCGCCATCGCAGCGGCGACAACAGCGGCCAACCCACCACCAATAAGCCATGGCTTCCTGCCCGACGTTCCATCGCCTCCGGCAAGCTGCTCGCGCAATGCCGCTTCCACGTTGCGCAGACTGTCGCTCATCAACTGTCGTTTGAACTCCATCTGGTCCAGCTGCTGTTCCAGGTCGTCGGCGCGCAAGCTGTCGGTGAGGGCGGTGAGGCGTTCGTGGTACCGCAGGGCATCATCGTTGCGGCCCAGTGCCTTGCTGCTTCTGTAGAGGCAATCGCAGGCTGAGCGTTCCTGCGAGCGCAGCCCGAGGTCCTTGGCGATGGCATCGGCCTTGGCGCATTGTTCCGCGGCTTCCTTGGCTCGCCCCGCATCAATGAGCACGAAGCCCGTTGTGGTGAAGGTGGTGACAAGACCCTGCTCATCGCGCAGGGCTTCACGCAGTTCGCGGCTTTGCCGAAGGCTCACCAAGGCACTGTCCAATTGCCCGGTGCGCCGGTGCAGTTCACCGATGTCGGCCAGCACTTTGGCCTCGCCAGCCCGGTCACCGATGCTGCGCTTCATGGCCAACGCGCTCCGGAGTTCGGCCGCTGCGCGGGCGTGCAAGCCCTGCTCCATGTACACTAGGCCCAGATTGCCCTTGGCCGTGGAGAATGCGCGGTCATCGCCCTGCTTACGGTAGATGTCCATGCACTTGCGCGTGTAGCCCAACGCAGCTGCGGTGTCGCCCAAAGCGTGATAGATCCCCGCGATGTTGTTGTAAACGGAAGTCAGCGAGCGCTCATCGTTCAAGGCCTCGAACACGGACAGGCTCTGCCGATAGTGCTCCAGGGCTTTCCCAGTGTTGCCCTGCTCTTGATGGATAGCCCCGAGGTTGATGTGCGCCCCGGCCACGGTTTTCTTGTCGCCCGCTTCGGTGCCCATCTCCAGCATCTGCTCGTAGGCCACGTGGGCCGCGTAGTAGTTGCCGATGATGGAATAGGCCACTCCTTGGTGGTTGAGCGCCAGGATGCGGTTGGACCGGTCTTCGCGCGCGCTGGCCTCGTCGTAGAGCAACAGCGCCAGTGAGAGCGCGCTGTCGGGATCGCTCGGCATCAGCGCCCATGCAGTACGGCCCAATGCCTGCAACCGCACGGAGTCGGGCTTGGCCGCATCCTTCCAAATGCTCCACAAGCTGTCGGTCTTGCCGGCCGCGCTCCACAAGGGCAACGCTGCCATTGCAATGAACATCGCCCACCGGTTGCGTTTCTCCATGCTGCAAGTTGCACCTTGCAGCGCGAACGGCGATCATGTATGCCCCACCACTGACCTGGCGCTTGAAAGACCGGCTCATCGAGCCCCGTTTCCCGATGGTCATGGGCATCATCAATGCCACGACCGATTCCTTCCATGGCGCCAGTCGTGCCACCACTGTGGATGATGCACTGCACCTGGCCGACCGTTTGCTCACCGAAGGAGCAAGCATCCTCGACATCGGCGGGGCGAGTTCACGACCGGGCAGCAGCGAGGTGCCCGAAAGCGAAGAGCTCGGGCGGGTGGTGCCCATCATTGAAGCCATTGCCCGGCGCTTCCCTGATGCACTGCTCAGCATCGATACGTGGCGTGCCCGCGTGGCGCACGATGCCGCGAACGCCGGCGCCGGGATGGTGAACGACATCGGTGCCGGTCTGCTGGACGAGGCCATGTTCAACACGGTAGCAAAACTGGGCGTGCCTTACGTGGCCATGCACATGCAAGGCACACCGGCCACGATGCAGCAGAGCCCGGTGTACGGGGACGTCGCTGCGGAGGTAACGCTTTACCTCAGCCAACGCCTGAGCGCCGCGCACAATGCGGGCATCGCCGATGTGATCCTGGACCCGGGCTTCGGCTTCGGCAAATCGACCGCGCACAACTACACGCTGCTGAAGGAACTACCGCGCGTCAAGAACCTCGGCGCACCATTGCTCTTGGGACTTTCGCGCAAACGGATGATCAACGAGGTGCTGGGCACCAAGCCCGAGGAAGCGCTCAACGGCACCACGTCGCTCAACACCATCGCACTGCTCCACGGCGCGGACATCCTGCGCGTGCACGACGTGAAGGAGGCCGTGGAATGCGTGCGACTGGTCAACGCTTGGGCAAGCGCGACCTGACGCGGGCCTGCTCCTCCATCAGCGTCTTGAGCAACGCACGGCGTTGGGCAACATGCGCACTGTCCCACTGCATGGCACTGTCCTCGGGCATGTAGCGCGCTTGGCCAAGCGGCTCGTCCAGCATGCTGTAGTCCACGTCCGGCAATCGCTCCACCAGACCGACATCCATGTGCATACCGAAACCTCCATCGTCGTCCATCGCGGGTATACCGCGCGCATCCACTACCATGCTCTTCGTTGTGTAGCCATCGGCCGTGTAATACAAGCGGTAGGACCGGCCGTAGTCGATCTCCAGTTCATACGAAGCCGAATCATCGACCACAGTGGCGGAGTCCACCAGTGCACCGCTCACACCATCGGCCACCCGGATGTGGAACCGTTCCATGCCTTCACCGGTCTCGGCGTCCTTGATACGGCCGTACACGAGGATGGTGGATGTTGAAGCGGTGTCAGGACCTGGCGAGAAGACCGTTGTGTCGCGGCCTTGTTCCGGCACCGCCGGTGTGTCGTCCACCGGTGCGGAGCATGCCAGGACGAACAGCGGAAGGAAGAGCGGGGCGAGCCTCATGCCGCCCAAGATGCACAAGATCAGTGCTCGCCGTTGGTGACAGGGCCATTGGCCTTCTTGTCGTGCCCGGCCATGTAGCGTTTGATGCGCGCGCGCATCTCGTCGCCGTACTCCTTGTCCCAAACGATATTGCGCACGCTGTGCTTGTATCCGGCCTTGCCCATCGGCTCGGTGAAGAGGCGGGTATCGAGGCCTTCGATCGGCGGAAAGAGCGTGATGTCCACCACCATGGTGATGGTGGGCACATCCAGCAATGCCGGTGCACCGCGCGTATCGATGACGACCCGCTTGGCCACCTGGCCCGGTGCCGAGTAGATGATCTCGTAGTTCGACCCTCGGGCCAGTTCAACGGTGTACTTGCCGTTGCGGGCCACCTTGTGCATCTCTTCGCTGTGCGTGCCGCGCCGCACGATGACGATGGCGCCTTTCACGGGCTCGCCGTCGAACTCACCGAGGACACGGCCCGTGACCTGGATGGTGTAGCGCATTTCGGCCTTGCCCTGGCCCAATAGCGGCAGCGACAACGTCATTGCGGACCCGAAGACCAGTGTTGCGATCGTGCGCATGACGTATGGTTGCGCGCCGGTCAGGCCATCAGCGTCCGGCCAACGTTCCTTGCTTCTCCAACTGGGCGTCGTACTTCGTCATGAACACGCGGATGCTCTCGCGCATCGCCTTGCCGTATTCCTCGTCCCAACGCATGTTGCGCACTTTGGAGCTGTACGCTGCCCTGCCCATGGGCTTTTCGAACAATGCGGTTGCAAGGCCGCTCACCGGTGGAAAGAGGTTGATGTCCACGTTCATGGACAGGCGTGGCACATCGAGGTTCGCTGGGGCCCCGTGGGTGTTCACCTCCACGCGCTTGGCCACCATGCCGGCGGCGGAATAGGTGATCTCGTAGCGGCCACCACGTTCCAGTTCGAACGCGTACTGGCCATCGCCCTTCACCACCACCATGTTCTCCGAATGGCCGTCCTTGCGCACGATCACCACGGCCCCTTTGATCGGGTCGCCCGTGGTTTCGTCCAGCACCCGGCCCTCCACCACGATATCGTAGTCGGCACCCGGGCGCTGTGCGTTCGCCGCGCCATGCACAAAGGCGCACAGCAAAATGCCCAGTAGGGGTTGACGGATGTTCATGGTCCCCTTTCTACGGGAAACATCACCATAGGTTCCTATTGGGGCTGCCGATCGGGCCTGCCGACCGTGCCGATCCGTTCGACCTCCCTGAAGTACTCGGCCATGAACTTGCGCACCGGCAGGCTTATCTCCTGCTCGTACACGTCGTCCCACACGATGTTGCGGCTGCTGTGCTTGTAGTAGGCCTTGCCCAGCGGCTCCCGGAATATGGCCGCATCGAGGGTGGCCACCGGCGTGAAGAGCGTGATATCGATGATCATCGTCAGCGAAGGCACATCGAGGAGCGGTGGCGCCCCGTGGGTGTCGATGAGCACGTGCTTGTCCACCAGGTCGTCGCGGGTGAACTCCACACGGTAGTGGCAATTGCGCTCCAGTTCCAGTTCGAACCGGCCATTGCCCCGTGTGATGATCAAGTTGCTCAGCTCACCGTCACGCAGCACCCGCACTTTCACGCCTTTGAGGGGTTCACCGCTCAGTTCGCCGCTCACCACGCCGTACACCGTCATAACGTACGGCAGCACGCTCTGCCCCTGCCCGAAGCCCAGAGCGCCGACGAACAGAGCGGTAAGCGTGAACAGTTGGCGGACGTTCATGCGGAAAGAAGACGTGGCGAAGATCGGACTGTTGCCACCTTTCGCCACCACATCAACGACGATCATGCCCACCTTCAGCAACCTCCGCAGATCGGAGAACTTCCACATCGTGCTCTGGCTCTTCAAGGACATCTGCTGGGTGCAGGACTGGCGGCTGCTGGGCAGCATCATCCTGGGACCCACAGTGGTGATCGCGGCCTGGATCGCGTGGCGCAGCCGCCACGACTTGTCCGAACTGCTCCACAGCCTGGCGGTGGTGTTCTGGATCTGCGCCAACGGCATCTGGATGCTGGGCGAGTTCCACTGCGAGGATTGCACGCGCCCGGTGGCGCTGGTGTTCTTCGTGCTGGGCATCTCCTGCGTCGCGCGATGGTACATCTGGCCGCGCCCCTTCAGGGCACCGGCCGGTCAGTAGTGCTCGTGCACCTTGCCGTTCCACCACACCTTCACGGCGCCCATGTTGCTGCGCCACACTACCGCATCGCGGTACAGTTCGAAGCTGGCGATGGAGGCCTCCTTGCTCAACTGCACGCGGCCACGTGGGCTCCAACTGCGCAGCGTGCGGTTCAGGTCCAAGTACACCAACCAGCCGCCGAACACCTGCCACTTCTCCGGCACGTAGCGCTCCACCACTTCCAGCTTCCCACCGGCGAACACCTTCAGCAGACCTTGCTCCACGAAGAGCAGCAGGCTGTCCTGCACCCAGTATTGTTCCGGCGCGAAGTCACTGACATCGTACACCATGCCGCCTGAGTACGCGCGCAAGGCACCGTTCACATCGGTGAAGGCCACCACGCCATCACCGGCCTTGAAGTTGCGCGGCGGAAAATCGGCCACGGTGTTGTCTTGGCCTTTGTCGTACACGTGGAAGGTGCGGTCATCGCCGTTCACGTAGGCCACGATGTCGGTACCCGCGCTCACGCTGGCAAAGTCGCTGGTGCGGCACAGCTCGGTGGTTTCGCCGCGGTAGGTGAGGTAGATGGTGCGGCGTTCGTGATCGTAGAACAACAACGTGTTGGGCCCGACGAGCCATTGGGGCCGGTCGCTGTCGGCCATCACGTCGGCCACCGTCACCACTTGGTTCTTCCAGTAGATGCCCAGGACGTGCTGCGCGTTGTCGTGGAAGGCGATGAGGCTGTCCTGCACGCTGAAGTCGGCGACGTTGTACGCGATGGACTTCGCACCGTTCGTGCCGATGACCTTCAACGTATTGGCCACTTTGAAGCCCGCCATGCCATCGCCGGCGATCACCTGCGGTCGGGTGCCGCGCTCCAATGTCTGCGTGCGGCCGCCAGCTTCGTACAGCGCCAGATCACCGGCCTCGGTGAGGAACACCACCCTGTCACCCACCACGCGCACCATACCCGGCTTGCGGTTGTTCAACTCGTGGAAACTGCCGTTGTCGAACACCCAGAACCGGTCGAGCTGGCTGTTGAAGGGCGCGAGACCTTGGGCCATGGATGCCACGGAAGCTGCGAGCAAGACAACGAAGAGGCTGAGGCGCATGGGGGCGAAGGTGGGAAGGATACGGCTGGCTGAAGGAACAACGGTTTGCGATCGCTGGACACGGAACGGGCCGCGATCAACAGGTCATGTTCGGAACACGGGCACTACTGTTGAAGAGGTCATGCGAACAGGTTCTACATTTCGACCATGAGGAAGCGCGTTGCACAAGCTACCCTGAAGGAGATGCCCGACCAGTTCAACCTGGAGGACCTCTTTGAGCGGCTCATCTTCATGGACAAGGTGGAAAAAGGATTGGCAGAACTGAAGGCCGGTAAGGGCATACCACACGAAAAGGTCATGGCCTCATTCAAGCGCAAATGGCGCAAGTGATCTGGTCGCCGTCGGCCAAGCACGACTTGCACGCGATATACGACCTCATAGCTGCCGACTCCCCGAAATACGCTCAAGCGTTCGTTGAGCGGCTCGGGGAAAGGTTCGCTCGGTTGGCGGAACATCCGATGACGGGCCACGTTGTCCGTGAGTTCTCGGACCGAACGCTCCGGGAGATCACCGAGGGCAACTACCGCATCATTCATAAGGTCGCCAAGGATCATGTGCAGATCGTCCGCATCTACCATTCGAGGCGGATGCTGAAGGCACGCGACTTGCCGTAACCGCGCGATAGCATGCCAACCATCCTCATCACCGGCGCCACCAGCGGCTTCGGCGCAGCCACGGCCCGGCGCTTTGCCGCTGAAGGCTGGCGCATCATCATCACGGGCCGTCGTGCCGATCGCTTGCAAGCACTGCGCGATGAACTGCGCTCCAGCGATGTGCACACCCTCTGCTTCGATGTGCGCGACCGCGCCGCCACTGATGCCGCCATCGCTGGACTTCCGCCGGAATGGAGCACCATCGATGTGCTCGTGAACAACGCCGGGCTCGCCGCAGGTCTCGACCCCTTGCAGCACGGCAACACCGACGATTGGGACCGCATGCTGGACACCAACGTGAAGGGTCTTCTCAATGTGAGCCGCGCGATCATCCCCGGCTTCATCGCTCGGACGAAGGGACACATCATCAACATCGGCAGCACGGCCGGGAAAGAGGTGTATGCCAAGGGAAATGTGTACTGCGCCAGCAAGCACGCCGTGGACGCCCTGACCAAAGCCATGCGCATCGACCTGCTCGAGCACGGCATCAAGGTCACGCAGATCGCCCCGGGAATGGCTGAAACGGAATTCAGTGTGGTGCGCTTTGCAGGTGACGAGGCCCGCGCCAAGCAGGTCTACCAAGGTCTGGAGCCTTTGCTTCCGGAAGACATCGCCGACATCGTTCACTACGTGGCCACCCTGCCGCCGCACGTCTGCATCAACGATGTGGTCGTGACACCCACCGCCCAAGCGAACAGTACCACGGTGGTGCGCAGGCAGTGATGTGATGGGCCGTTGGGCCGTGTTCGGCTTCCTTCTACCTTGGCAAGCACAAAACCCGAACGCATGAGAACATTACCTACCCTGTTCGCCATCCCGTTGGCCCTTGCCGCCTCCGCACAGTGCAACGTGTCCATTCCCAGCACCGCCACGGTCATCACGGCGAACGGCCTGGTGAGCGCCAACAGTGAATCCTTCTGGGTGTGCAACGGCGTTGCGGTCACCTTCAGTGGCAACGGCAACACCATCTATTCGGAATCCGGTGCTATCGTGGCCCTCACGGGCATGAACAACACGCTCATCGCAAAAGGATTCGGCAGCGCCGGTGGTTCAAGCAACACGGTCTGGGCCGAGAACTCCGCCACCATCGTGGACCAAGGCACCAACAATACCATCAATGATTGCAACCCCGTGGTGTTCAATTACACCAACGCGCCCAGCAATGGTTGCGCTGTTGGCATCGAGGAGAACACGCTGAGCGGCGTGAGCATTTACCCTACCACCAGCACCGACGGCCGGATAACGGTGGAGACCAAGGGCGCATGGTTGGACCAAGTGCTGGTGATGAACGCGCTGGGCCAGCAGGTGATGGCCGTTCCAGGCAAAGGGCTCACTGTTATTGACATGAGCGCGCTGGGCAACGGCGTGTACTTTCTGCGCCTCACGGCCGACGGCCAGGAGCGCGTACAGCGCATCACCCTGCGCTAGTCGAGGAACTGTGCTTTGAACGGGCCGTCCAGTGGGCGGCCCGTTCCGCGTTCGGCCGGTCGCAACAGAGTAAGTTCGCCGCAACAAATTGAACACATGAACTCCCCCTGGGTCCGTCTGCTCCTTGTTGCGCTGGTATGCGGCGCCATCGGTTTCTTCCTCGGTCGGCATTGCGGCTGTTGTGGCGACGGTGGATGCGCAAAAGGCCGTGCATCGTGCCATGCTGAAGCATCGTGCGGGCATGGTGGCGAGCATGGAGCCTTGTCCGGTGGTTGCTGCAAGGACAAAGCGGCGTGTGCGCGTGGAGGCGGTCACCACGAAGGTGGATGCAGCAAAGGCAAAGCAGCGTGCGGGCATGCGGGCCATGGTGACCATGGTATGCACGACGGCCATCACGAAGACAAAGCCCACATCATCATCCAGGACCTGAAGGCGAAGAACTTTCAAGGCGATACCACCATTACCATCGAAGGCGGCACCGTGCACGTGAAGCGCACAGGGGAGCAGATGGAGGTGAAGGTGGAGATGACCGACAGCGTGAAGAAGACGGTGGAGGTCCACGCGCATTGATGCGAGCTGTGCGTCGCGGAGTGCTAACCGCAACGGCGACGTGCTGTGTGCTCGCGGTCGGCGGCTGCCACTACGATGTGGAGCTCCACCGCCTCACCCAGGACCGCAAGCTCTACGATGATCTCTGTGGCCGCGGCGGCAACGTTTGGCGCATGTTCTACGAGGGCACCGACAGCGCTTGGCACTATTTCCATGTGAACGACATGGACCGCTGGGCGCACGTGAAGATCCCTTCGTCGCAGATCGCCATGCAGGAACGGCGCCCCTTCCCCAGCATACCGGGCGACAGCCTCAAAGGGTACTGGATCAACCCCTGCGATGACTTCCGCAAGAGCGCAGCGTGGGTGCATGGCAAATGAGGCAAGGCTGCCCGGCTATCTTCGCGGCCGCCCAATGAGCACATGGTCCCATGACCGCATGGGCACATGACTTAAGTCCGCATGCAATTCTCCGCCAGCCAGATCGCAGAGCTCCTCGAAGGTGAGGTGGACGGCGATGCGCAGGTGCTGGTGAGCGACCTCGCCAAGATCGAGGAGGGCAAGCCCGGCACCCTCACCTTCCTGGCCAACCCCAAGTACACCGAGTTCCTCTACACCACTGGCGCCAGCATCGCCGTTGTTGAGCAAGGCTTCCAAGCCACGCAGCCGCTGCCCAAGCGCCTCACGCTCATCCGCGTGGCCGATCCCCGTGCATGCTTCGGCCGGTTGCTGAAGATGAACGAGGAGCTGCAGTACAACAAGCGCGGCATTGAGCAGCCCAGCTTCGTGAGCCCAAAGGCCAAGGTGGCCAGCGGCGCATACATCGGCGCGTTCAGCTACATCGGCGATGGCGCCGTGATCGAGGACGACGTGAAGATCTTCCCGCACTGCACCATCGGCGACGGCGTGCGCATCGGCAAGGGCACGCGCATCCACAGCGGCGCGCAGGTCTATCACCGCTGCGTCATCGGCTCCAACTGCATCATCCACAGCGGCGTGGTGGTGGGGGCCGACGGCTTCGGTTTCACCACCGATGCCAACGGCGTTTATGAGAAGATGCCGCAGGTGGGCAACGTCATCATCGAGGACGATGTGGAGATCGGCGCCAACAGCACCATCGACCGCGCCACCATGGGCAGCACCGTTATCCGGAAAGGGGTGAAGCTGGACAACCTCATCCAGGTGGCGCACAACGTGGAGATCGGCGCGCACACGGTCATCGCCTCGCAGACCGGCATAGCGGGCAGCACGCGCATCGGGTCCTATTGCATGATCGGCGGGCAGGTGGGCATCGTTGGCCACATCACAATTGCCGACAAGGTGAAGATCGCGGCGCAGAGCGGCATCGGGCATAGCATCACGGAGGTGGGTGCCACCGTGCAGGGCAGCCCGGCCTTCGCCATCGGCGACTACAAGCGCAGCTACGTGCTCTTCCGCTCGCTGCCCGACCTGAAGAAGAAGCTGGACGACTTGTCCGGCAAATAGATCGGGCTGTTCGGGCGTTCGCGACCTTCGCAGCGCAGTACATGGCGGCATGCTCGCCATCTTGCACCCGACATGAACCCCGACAAGCAACATACCCTCGCTGGCAGTGCCACCCTGAAGGGCGTGGGCCTGCACACCGGCGAGCCCGTGACCCTAACGCTGCGCCCTGCGCCCATCGGCCACGGATACAAGTTCCAGCGCACCGATATCGAAGGAGAACCCATCATCGACGCCGATGCCGACCTGGTGGTGAGCACCGAACGCGGCACCACACTAGGCAAGGGCGACCTGCGCGTGAACACCACCGAGCATGTGCTGGCCGCCCTCTACGCCCTCGGTGTGGACAACTGCCTGCTGCAACTGAGCGGAGCTGAAGTGCCTATAATGGACGGTAGCGCACTGCCGTTCGTCAACGCCATCGAAAGCGTTGGGCTCCAGGAACAGGATGCGCCGCGCGACTGGTACGTGCTGAAGGAGCCCATCTGGTTCGAGACGAAAGAGAAAGGCACCGAAATGCTGGCCGTGCCGACGCCTGCTGGCGAGCTGCGCCTCACGGTGATGGTGGACTACAACAGCCCCGTGCTCGGCACGCAGCACGCGAGCATGTACCGCGCGGAAGAGTTCAAGCAGGAGATCGCCCCGTGCCGCACGTTCGTCTTCCTGCGTGAACTGGAGATCCTCGCGAAGGCCGGCCTCATCAAGGGCGGCGATCTCAACAACGCCATTGTGCTGGAGGATCGCGAAGGGACCACGCAGGAGCAACTGAAGGAGCTGGCCAAGACGCTAGGTCGGCCGTACGAGGAAGTGCAGATCCGCCGCAACGGCGTGCTCAACACCACCGACCTGAAGTTCTTCAACGAGCCCGCACGACACAAGCTGCTCGACATCGTAGGCGACCTCGCGTTGGTGGGCCGCCCCATCAAAGGCCACATCCTCGCCGCACGCCCGGGCCACTTCGGCAACACCAGCTTCGCAAAGCGCATCAAGGAGCGCATGCGCGATGAGAAGAAGAGCGCAGGCTTCAACTACGACCTCAACAAACCACCGCTCTACGACATCCAGGCCATCGAGAAAATGCTGCCGCACCGCTATCCCTTCCTCCTGGTGGACAAGGTGATGGAGATCACAGAAGAGGGTATCGTGGGCGTGAAGAACGTGAGCATGAACGAACCGCAGTTCACCGGCCACTTCCCCGGCAACCCTGTGATGCCCGGCGTGCTGCAGATAGAAGCCATGGCCCAGGTGGGCGGCATCTTCGCACTGAGCAAGGTGCCCGACCCGGAGAACTACACTACCTACTTCCTGAAGATCGACGGGGTGCGCTTCAAGAAGAAAGTGGTGCCCGGTGATACCCTCGTCTTCAAGCTCGAACTGATGACGCCCATCCGCCGCGGCATCGTGCACATGAAGGGCGTGGCCTACACCGCTGGGCAGCCTGCCATGGAGGCTGAGATGATGGCGCAGATAGCGCGCGACAAGGCACCCAAAGAGGAGAAGACCAAAGCCACTGCCACCGATACACCTTCGCCGAAGGCTTCGGCGGTCAAAGCATGAGCATCAGCAAGCACGCCTATGTGCACCCCGATGCGCAGATCGGCAACGATGTCACCATCGAGCCGTTCGCGACCATTTACGGAGATGTGACCGTGGGCGACGGAACCTGGATCGGCCCCAACGCCGTGCTGATGGACGGCGCCCGCGTGGGCAATAGGTGCCGCATCTTCCCGGGTGCCGTCATCGGCGCCATTCCGCAGGACCTGAAGTTCTCGGGGGAAGTCACCACGGCCGAAGTAGGCGACGGCACCACCATCCGCGAGTGTGTCACCATCAACCGCGGCACCGCCGATCGGCTGAAGACCGCCGTGGGCAGCAACAGCCTGCTGATGGCGTACGTGCACCTGGCGCACGACTGCATCGTGGGCAACAACGTGGTCATCGCGAACAGCGTGAACCTCGCAGGCCACGTCACCATCGACGATTGGGCCATCCTGGAAGGCAATGTGGCCGTGCAGCAGTTCATCCACATCGGCGCGCACAGCTTCATCGCGGGCGCATCGCTGGTGCGCAAGAACGTGCCGCCCTTCGTGAAGGCCGCCCGCGAACCGCTCAGCTACATCGGCGTGAACGTGGTGGGCCTGCGCCGCCGGGGCTACAACGATGAGCAAGTGGCCCGTATCGAGGACATCTATCGGGAGATCTTCGTGCGCAACAGCAACGTGGAGCGCGCCGTGCAGAACGTGATGCAGCAGTTCCCCCGCAGCCACGAGCGCGGCGTCATCATCGACTTCATCAACAACAGCCCGAAAGGGATCATGAAGGGGTTGACGGAGTGAGAACATGTGGCCATGAGACCATGGGACCATGTGCTCATGTGTTCATGTGGCCATGTGGTGGAAGGGGTTAGGTCCGTGGTAAGCACAACACGAGCGCAATGGACAATGTCGAACACTTTGATGTGGAGGAATGGATGGGGTCGTTCGCGGCTGATGGGGTGAACGAACCTCCGAGCGGCTACGGAAAGCCACAACAGAAAAGGAACGCCGTTGTGGAAGAGACCTTTGCCTTGTCGCTCTCCATCATGGACTATTGCGAGCGCTTGGCACCGATCAACAGGGTCTTTTCCGACCAGATCCTCCGAAGCGGCACCTCCCCTGGCAGTCAAGTCCGCGAAGCACAGAACGCCGAAAGCGCAGCGGATTTCCTGCACAAGATGAAGATAGGCTTCAAGGAACTGGAAGAGACCGACTACCGCGTTGACCTGTGCCACTGCAAAGCCCATTATCCCCACGACGAGCAGCTGGTGCTGAAGATCAAACGCCTGTTCCCGTTGTTCAACAGCATCATCCATAGCACCAAGCTGCTCATCAACGAGCGGAAAGCCAGGTGACCATTGGTGCATGTGTCTATGTGCTCATGCGGCCATGTGACCATGGAAGAGTCTCTTCGACGACCGTCAGTAGAGACCTCGATATTGCCGCACTCCCATCACCCTGGCCACGTCAGTTCATGAGCACATGGACACATGAGCACATGAAACCCCACCTCCCCAGCCACGTCAGTTCATGAACACATGAGCACATGGTCACATGAGCACATGCTTCCACGGACACATGAGCACATGAAACCACACATCTTTGGCCACGACAGCCAATGGCCACATGAGCACATGGCCACATGAGCACATGAAGGTCTCTCTCTCTTCAGCCTCCAAGTCGTTCGGCCGCGAAACCGTTTTCCGCGACGTGTCGCATGTCTTCGAGCAAGGCAGCCGCACCGCGATCATCGGACCCAACGGCAGCGGAAAGAGCACGTTGTTGCAATGTGTGGGCGGTGCGCTCATGCTGACCAAGGGCACCGTGAAGCATGAGATCAGCGGGGCCGTGATGGCACAGGAAGAAGTGTACCGCCACGTGAGCATAGCCGCGCCGTACATGAGCCTTTACGAAGACCTGAGCCTGCGCGAAGCCATTGAGATCCACAAGCGCTTCAAACCCTTGCTCGGCGATCGCAGCGTGGAAGCCGTTGCAGAAGCTGCATTGCTAAGCGGCCAGTTGGAGAAGCCGGTGCGCAACTTCAGCAGCGGCATGAAACAGCGCTTGAAGTTGGCCCTCGCCATCCTGAGCGACACTTGCCTCCTACTGCTCGACGAACCCACCAGCAACCTGGATGCGAACGGTGCGCAGTGGTTCGTCGGATTCCTGAACGAGCATGTCGGACGGCGCACCTTGGTGGTGGCCAGCAACCGGGTCGATGTCGAAACGGCCCTGTGCACAGGCACCATCGACGTGCAGCAGTACAAAGGGTAGCACCCGTTTCAACGTGCGAACGGGCTGCGCAGCATCTGCGGCGAACGCAACGGGAAGGTGCGCACGTGCTCATCGGTGCTGGTGTGGTCCAGCTCGCGCTTCATCAGCACCACATCGCTCACGCGCTGCTGCGTACTGAACCGCTGGGCCGAGAGCATGGCCCACGCGGAGTTGAACTGCTCCAGCTTCAGGCCGCTGGCGATGAAGAGCGTGGGATGCTCCACCACTTCCACACCCAGCTTCTTGATGCGACGGTTGCTGCGTACGTGGTCCACCACGCGCTGCCGCAGCGCCGCTACGATGCCCTTCTCCTGCAGCTCCACGTAAATGCTCTTGCGGTCCTCGGTGTGCTTCAGGCCGATGAGGTTCATGGTGAAGGGCTCGAAGCCTTCGGCGCCGCGCTCCACGGCATCGGCCAACGGACCTTCGTATTCGGGCGGCAGTTCGCTGCCGAAGAGGGTGATGCCCGGCATCTGGTACGCCTCGTTGAATTTGCCGATGCGTTCGCGCAGTTGCTGGCGCCACTCCATCGCGCGCGCCATGGCGTTGCCTGCGGGGTCGATCACCAGCCGGTACTGGCAGGTGTACACCAACGTGTCGAACAACGACAACGCATCGTCTTTCCGCTTGCTGCGCATGGGTCGGCCATCACAAAGGAACCCGCCGTCACAATGGCAACCAAGGGTCCTCCTGCCCGTTCACCACAATGCGTTGCGCATAACCCCGGAACGAAGAAAGGCCCCTTGCGGGGCCCTCCTTGCTTGGCGACTTGTCCCGTTCTACATGGTGCTGATGGCCGAGGCCAGGTTCTGCATCAGCGCCTGGTTCACCGCTTCGGCACCCATGCCCACCGGCGTGGCCACCACGTCGATGCCGGTCATGAGCACGTCCACTTGCACCTCCACGTGCTTGCTCAGTGTGGCGCCCGCCGTGATGTCCATGTGGAAGTCCAGGACATCCTCGGTCAACAGCACATCCATAGCACAGTGGTAAGTGAAGGTGGGGTCGCTCGCGTCAACCACTCCATCGCCATCGTCGTCCACGCGGCCTTCCAACAGCAGGAACTTGTAGCCCGCCGCCGGGTTCCAAGCCCAATGCATGCTGGGGTCGTTCAGTGGGGCTTCAGCCAGGGTGGGATCGGCGTGGTTGGTGGCACTGTCCAGGCCCAGGCTCACATGCGCCTCGTGGATGTGCGCGCCCGTCACCTGGCCCAGCGTGTGCGTCACCTCGGGCGTGGCCGCATCGAGCAGCAGATACGTGTCATGGAATTCCGCAACGGCGGCCCCGCCATCATCCACCAGGTGGATATCGCTCATGTAGAACTTGATGGCGGTGAACTGCACAGCGTGGCCGTTGCCGTCTGTGTATGTGTTGGCCAGATCGAAGTCGGCGGCTCCGTAGTGGAAACCGAAATCGAGTTCAACCGTGGCCGTGGCAGCGGTGCCACCGTGATCGTGGTCGGCGGGCGGATCTTCATCCTTTTTGCAGCCGGTGAATGCAATGGCCGTTGCGGCCAGGGAGAGCAGGAACTTGTTCGTTTTCATGGTTCAGTTGTTTTGGTTGTTGTTCTTGTTCAGGAGGTACGAGATGCCGAACACTGCGCGATCGCGGTTGGGCATCATGAAGGGGCCCGCATCGTTGATGAGAGCATGCTGCCAGGCGCCGGTGAGCATCCAACTGCGCCACCACGCACGCAGACCGGCCTGACTGAAGAGGACATTGTTGGTGGTGCCTTCGATGGGCTTGGCGTCCTGGTGCTCGGCCATGGTCAGCTCCATGTAGCCACCGAGCGATGGCGCCACTTGCAGCGGGCCGGCCTTCATCGTGCGCATCAGCTCCAGCGAGCTGTTCACGCCGTGCCCGAAGCGGAAGCCCGTACCATCGGGGGTGTTGAACCGCAGGACGTTGCTCGATGCCAGTATGGTCTTCCGTTTGCGCACGGTGTATTCGACGGAGGCCAGAAAGTCAACGGTGCCCGTTCCGGGTTGCAGGTCGGCGTCCACGGCTTCGTCGTTGTACGTCATGTCGTCGCGGCCCAGCGGCAGCTTCACGCCACCGCCGATGAGCAAACGGTGCACGAAGCGGTCCTCGTCGGGCCCGCACTGGGTGTTGGCGAGTTGGAACCGCGCGAGCACCAACGGGTCGCCCATGCCATAGAGGTCAGCTGTGCGCTGGTCGTTCACGCTCTGGTAATGGTTCACCAGGGGCACGCTCAGCAGCAGCGACCAGCGTTGGCGCAGTTGAAGGTCGGCGCGCAGCTCCACCGTCTGGTAGAGCTCTTCGATGCGGTTCACGGTGCCCACCGGCACTGCGGCATCGCCGTGCTTGGCCAGGCCGCGCGAGGTGAACTCGCCGCGCAGCACGCGCAATTTGTAGAGGAGACTGAACTGGGTGGTGCGGTCCTGCGGCTGCACGTTCAAGTAGATGCCGCAGATGTCGCACGCCCAGGTGTGCAGGGCCAGCACCATGGCCAACCCTGCCAAGAGGATACGTTGCATGAAAAGATGTTGAGGTGGAACGCAGAGCGGTCGCGTGGACCGCAGTTCACCTCAGCACCAGGGCACGTGCTCCAATGGCTCGAACGGCCGCTGGTGCACGGCGGCGTGCACAGCGGCGAACTGCTTGTCGTGCACCGGTGGCACGGGCACCAGCACTGGCGTATGCGAGCACCACTCGGGCTGCGTACGGCCGGGCAGTTGCGGCAGCGAATGATCGGCCGCGGCATCCTCGGCGGCCTTCAACTGCTTCATCAGGTGGCACTCGCCGTGGCAGGTGCGCATGCCCTCGGCGCGGGCGCGTTGCACGCACAGCTCGCGCTCAATGCGGCTGCGCTCGGCGAAGAAGGCGGTGACAATGAAGGCGGGCGCGAGGAACTGGCCTGCATAGAGCAGCAGGGCCAACCAAAGCACGGGCTTCTTCATCGGCGCGAAAGTAGGACCGAGGGCGCATGCCGTGCGTGACGGAAGTCAAGGGTATATCTACAGGTGATGGTGGGCAGTGGGGGTTGATGGGGATGACCACAAGAGGCCGATGCTTGGTGGGCTTTGCCAAAGTGGCCCTAATGCATTGGGCTGTAGCCGAAAAACCCAGCGCCAGCAAGCGTACAGCGGGTCTTGTGCGGTGGCCCTAGCCACCAATGCGCGAGAATCGCAACACACGCACATCCGGACCTAGTCGAACCCGTTTGCGAAGCTCTTCTTCGCTTGCCGCGAATGGCAAGGAAAAGGAACGTCCTATCTGCAGAGGAGTTCTATGGGATTCACCAAAGGCCCAGTTTCCAACTTGAATCTCACTAGAGTAATTCACAGGCCAGTTGGAGAACGTCTTCTCTCCTGCAAGTCCCCCATCAACATAGAATCTGATGAAGTCTCGCTCGCGCGACCATGAAAGCGAGAACAGATGCCATCCATCGGGCAGTGCCTTCATATGTCTTATCTCAGTCTGTGCATGACTTTCTCCATTGCACCAGAACCTCCAATGGTGGCCAAACCCAACTGAATCTCGAACACTGCAGATGCCCCAGCCATTCGGATATCGACCGTAATCCTTGCGGGGAACACTATCCGTTGCATGGGCCAGCAGATACTGCCAGTTGCTTCCCTTTGAACGGGCAATGGCATTATGGTCCACTCTTACCCATATCGCTATTGCTCCCCCGGGACGTTGGAGCACAGCACTTGGCAGTGGTTCTCCAACCTGGAACGTCTTCCACCGCGACACATGCAAATCGGACCGCACTGGTCGCGGCGTCTCGTGCACACCTGTCAGCCAACGACGAAATTCATCCTTAGAACGCGCACTAGGCACTTTAACTCTGGATGCATTGAACACATCGCTACCATGGAGCAGCACCCATCCTCCCAAATCGGTAGGAATGTGGACCGCTCCGTACTTCACCACTGCGATGTTGGCCTTAGTGAACTTGCTCAAGAAAAAGCCCCATTCGAAAAGCACATTCAAGCTAGGCACCCATTCACGTTTACGGCGAATGGTAGCCCTCACATCAGGGGTGAGAACAACAAGAGCACCATCATACTCATTCTTGATACGCTCCAGTTCGTCGATCACAATACGACTACCCCGAAACTCATTCCACCAAGGGCGATACTCAATATGCTTGTCAGTACAATGTCGAATGTAGCACGCCGCTTGCTTTTTCCCTTCCACCGAAGAAACCACGAAGATCTTCCTCAGAGACATCGCACAATAGTAGGTGTACTAATCGGCGTAGTTCACTCCTCAAATGATCCCGCACACACTCGGCTCTTTGCCGAGCGTGCTCCCGTAACCCACTGGGCTTATTAGAACCCACTCCCACACCGCCCACACCGTCAGCCAGGTGGTAGCCAACAGGCACGGCACCAGCACCACCAGCGTTAGCAGCAACGCCTTGCCGTAGCGCGCGGGAGCATCAAGGTCAGCGCGCAAGACCTGGTACACCCCGCGCCCACCGAGCAGCACTGCTGGCAACCATAAGATGGCCGCAGCCAGCCAGATGGTTGATGTTCCGAGACCTCGGAACATTCCGCTATGGTGCGGCGACCATGGCAGAAAGGCCACCTCGGCACATAAGCCGAGCATGGCGCTGGTAATGCCGCGCGGATCGTCCAGTGTCTTGTAGTAGATGACCATGGCCGGCACCAGCACGAACAGGATGCAGATGAGCATGATGAGCAAGCCCCGGAAAGAAGCCTTGAACGCCGTGCCGTACCCCGTGCTGTTTCCGCGCAGAAGCAACCACACGACGAGCGCAGCGGGCAGCGCCGCCACCAACGAGCCCAGCGACAATGGCGCCAAGATGAGCAGTGCGCCGATGCTGCCCAAGCCATCACCGCCGCCGGGCAAGGTGCTGGGCCGCCCGACATTCCTAGGGGCTACCGGCCCGCCTTGCGCAGCGCGGTTCCATGCGTCCCGGTCCCGTTGTCCTTGACTGAAATCCTGAAGACTTCCGCCGGGGGGGAGCACCCCGCCGCCCCGGCCCGCTTGGTATGCGTCGTCGTCCCTATTCATGTTGCACGACGAAACTAAACGAACAACGCGAAGGCACCGGTAGTGCCCATCGGTCCAACCCCCGTCCTTCCCATCCCCCATCCTCCCCACCTTCGTCCCATGTCCCTCCTCACCTTCCTGCGCACCCTCATCAGCGGCCCCAGCCCCGAAACCATGGCGGGGCAGCTGCGGCGCCCCAGCGGCTGGTTGGCGCGGCGCGTGGGTCAGCGCATGAACGCTGCCAACCGCGTGCTGTACGATGCCACCTGGCGCACCATCAACCTGCAACCGGGCCACAGCGTGCTGGAGATCGGCTTCGGCAATGGCCTCTTCTTCCCCGACCTGTTCCAGCAAGCCACTGACCTGCGCGTGTCCGGCCTCGACTTCAGCGAAGCCATGCACAAAGAAGCCACGGCCTACAATCGCGCGCTCATCGGCGGCGGCCGCTTGCAACTGCACCACGGCGATAGCGCCGCCATGCCGTTCGCGGACAACTCGTTCGACCGCATCTATTGCATCAACGTGGTGTACTTCTGGGACAACCACGCCGCGCACCTGCGCGAGGTGAAACGCGTGCTGCGCAGCGGCGGCACCTTCACCGCCACCATCCGCACCAAGAGCACCATGCAGGTGATGCCCTTCACACGCTACGGCTTCGCCATGTACGAGCAGTCCGACTGGGAAGCGGTGCTCGCCAGCAACGGCTTCAAGCTCCTGACGGCCGAACGCCTCGATGAGCCGCCCATCGACTTCGAGGGCCGCACCTACCGCCCCGGAAGTCTGGTGCTGGTGGCCACGCCGGCCTAGAACGAAGAAGCCCCGTCCGGCGGACAGGGCTTCCGATCGTTGCGCGCTAGAGGCCCACTACTTGCAGCTCTTGTCGCACTTGTGGCCTTTCTCGCCGTGGACATAGGCGTGCTCGCCATTGGCGCAGGCTTCGGTGCAGGCGTGCTCGCCCTTCTTCTTCCCTTCGGCCTTGCCCTCGTGCTTCTTGCAGCTTTCGCCTTCCTTCTTGCCCGCGCAGCAGGCAGGGGTCTTGGCGGCATCGGCCGTTTTGCAGGCTTCGGCGCAGGTGTGTCCTTTCTCGCCGTGGGCATAGGCATGCACCTCGGCGGTGCAGGCGGCGCTGCATACGTGCTCCTTGGCCTCGGCTGCGGATGTCTCGGTGGTTTGTGCGGTGGCCGCGGTGCCCAACAAGGCGAAGGCGGCAAGGATCAACAGGGTTCTCATGGGTTGCAAAGGGTTGTGGAACAAAGGTGCGCGTTCCACCGGCAATTGCAATGCCGTTCATCAGGTGGACGGCGGCACGATGGAAAAACAAAGCCCCGCTAGTGGGCGGGGTTCTGCACAAGCGATGTTCCGTTCAATGCTTCCTCATGCAGGCCGTGTTGCAGGGATGGCCCCGCTCGCCGTGCACCACCACGTGCTTGCCCTCCTTGCAGTCGGTGGAGCAGGCATGCACCTTCAGGGTGCTGGGGTCGGCGTTCATGTGGCTCTTGGTGCAGGCGCCTCCCTCCTGTTTGCCCACGCAGCAGGCCCCGGCCTTTACGGTGGCAGCGGTGCAAGCGGCCGTGCACGTGTGGCCCTGCTCGCCATGCACGTACGCGTGCGCATAGGCGGTGCACGTGGCCGTGCAAACATGCTCTTTCAGGCCCGTGGTGCCGTAGGCAGTGGTTTGTGCGCTGGCCGTGGCCATGAAAGCTGCAAAAGCAGCTAGGGTGAGGAGGATCCGCATGGAGAGGTCTCGTGTTGGATGGGCCGAAGCAAACGGAAGACTGAATATGCGGGGTGGGCGTTGCCTGAGCGGTCCGCACGCCGCAAGACCACGCTAGCACCGGAAGTCTTGCTCGGCCGTCGCCAAGCGGACCGGTCGCGGGTTGCCGGGCGGCCCTCCCCGGCTACATTCGCGGCCTCAATCGAAAGACCCTCTCTCATGGCCACGACCAACGACGTAAGCGTAGGAACCTACATCCGCTTCAACAACGACATCTGCCAGATGATGGAATGGCAGCACCGCACGCCCGGCAACCTGCGCGCCTTCTTCCAAGGCAAGATGCGCGTGCTGCGCAACGGCAAGCAGATCGAGAACCGCTTCCGCAGTGGCGAGGTGATCGAAGTGCTGCGCGTGGAAGTGCACGAGCTGCAGTACCTCTATCGCGAGGGCGACAACCTGGTGCTGATGAACCCCACCACGTTCGAGCAGCTCTACGTGCCCGCCAGCCTGCTGGGCGACGCCATGGGTTTCATGAAGGAGGAGATGATCATGCAGATCGGCTTCGAGAGCGACACGCCCATTTTCGCCCGCCCCCCCAAGCAGGTGGAACTGACAGTGACCAGCACCGAGCACGCCGTGAAAGGCGACACCGCCAACAAGGTGATGAAGGCCGCCAAGCTGGAGACCGGTCAGAACATCATGGTTCCTCTCTTCGTGGAGGCCGGTACCGTGGTGCGCATCGACACCGAAACCGGCGAGTACCTGGACCGCGTGAAGGAAGCGAAGCGGTAGGAACGACGTTCACGTCGTTAGCACAAGCGACAAGAAGAAGCCCCGGCCAATGCCGGGGCTTCATTATTTCCCTTGTTCGCGTTCCACCTTTTGCTTCGCCAAAAGGTGGAGCCAAAAGGCGCCCACGATCAAAGCCGCAGCCCGGCTCGCACGGGCCTGCAGCACAAGCCCCCCGAGCCGGGCGCGGCCGCGCTGATCGTGGACGTCCCCGCGCGACTGCCTGCCGATACAAGCAGGCGTGGGCAGCCTGCCGACAGTTGACGCTGTACCTTGTTTTCGTCTGGCGATAACTTTAACCGAAAGTTCAGCTGGGCAGCCAAAGCCCAGCTACGCCCATGAACGTGATTGCCGTTGCCACCACCCCTGATTGGTCGTCTCCCATTGAGTCACTTTGGGTGTCGCTCGAAACAGACCAAGGGCGTTATCGGCTTGAAGGCAATGGACTCATCTCCGAGGCAAAGTCGGATGAAGGCGGATATCGTTGGACGCGCTTCGCTGCATTTGAGGACCACCTCCACGACAGTGAGCAGGCCCACTTGGGTCTTCACGAGTTGAGATGCTCAGATGATGGCGACACCTTCTTGCTCTTTGAGGATGGCTCCTGCATGGGTGTAGTGCGTGTCGCAGTGGATCACTCTGATCTGGCCGAACTATCCTATGTGCTTAGGTTCTATTCACCGGGGCGCATGGATGCTGACTTGGCCTCTTCCATCAGCGAGATGAAATGTGTGCGCATTTGACCGGCCGGGGCGTCATTGTGATATGCATTCTGCACCGCGTGAGTCATCGCGTGCTAGCATAGGCAGGCAGTCGCGCGGGGACGTCCACGATCAGCGCGGGCCAGGCGCTCGGCGTGCCCGTGCGTAGAGCACGTGTGGTAGCCGAGCGTCTGGACTTTGATCGTGGTTGATTGTTGGCTCCACCTTTTCATCAAGGAAAAGGTGGAAGAAGAACTCTTCAACTTGATCCAGCTCCCTGCCGGTGCGTAGCAGGTGGAGCAGACCGCAACCGCATTTCAGGCCGCGGATACCTTTACCCCGAAGCACATGGACCTGCAACAACAACTCACCGCCGCCAAGGTGGCAGACATGGTCGGCGGGCGCATCATCGGCAATGCACAGCGCGCGGTCACCGGCATCAACGAGATCAACCGGGTGCGCGAGGGCGACCTGATCTTCGTTGACCACGAGAAGTACTACCGCAAAGCGCTGGAGAGCGCCGCCACCACCATCCTCATCAACAAGGAAGTGGAGGCCCCGGAGGGCAAGGCCCTTATCGTGTGCCCCGACCCGTGCGGCAGCTACAACCAGCTGGTGCGCCACTTCATGCCACGCCGCGCTTGGGGCAGCGATACGCCCGTCATCGGCGACGGCACCGAGATCCACCCCAGCGTGGTCATCGGCGCCAACGTGCGCATCGGGTCGGCCTGCCTCATCATGCCCGGCGTCGTGATCTACGAAAACACCACCATCGGCGACCGCGTCATCATCCACGCCAACACCGTGGTGGGCAGCGACGGCTTCTACTACAAGAAGCGCCCCAGCGGCCACGAGAAGATGCCACCTTGCGGCAGCGTGTCCATCGAGGACGATGTGGAGATCGGCGCCAACTGCGCCATCGACCGCGGCATCAGCAGCGTTACGCGCATCGGTGCGGGCACCAAGCTGGACAACCTGGTGCACATCGCGCACGACGTGGAGATCGGCCGTGGATGCATCATCGCCGCGCAAGTGGCCGTGGCCGGTGCCACCACCGTGGGCGATGGTTGCACCCTATGGGGCCAGGCCGCATTGCCACCGAAGATCACCTTGGGCAACGGCACCGTTATCCTGGGCCAGAGCGCGCCCATGGGTTCGGTGGACGGTGGCAGCTGGCTCGGCTCGCCGGCCATGGAGGCCCGCCAGAAGTTCCGCGAGATGGCCCTCATCAAACGCCTGCCCGAAGTGTTCGCCAAGCTGGGCCTGTGACATGACGCGCCTCGACCGCATATCCGAACGGCTCAACCTGAAGGAATTCCAGCTGAAGGCGCTGCTGGACGTCACCAAGGCCATCAACAACAGCGTAAGCACTTCAGAACTGCTGCAGCTGTATGAGAGCATCATGCGCGAGCAATTGGGCATCACCCGGCTCATGCTCTACAAGCGCGCGCAGGGCTGGCAGAACATCCTCTCCTTCGGCACCACCACGAAGGAAGACGCCATCGACGCCGAGCACCACTTCGGCCAGTTCACCGATATCTCGCTCATCGATGCGCACGGCCTGAGCGGCTTCGACCTGGCCGTGCCCGTGTACCACCGCGACCAGCCGCTGGCCTTCCTGCTCGTGGGCGACATCGACGAAGGGGAGCAGCGCATGAGCCCCACGGTGAAGCACCTCAACTTCATCCAGACCCTCACGAACCTGATCGTGGTGGCCATGGAGAACAAGCGCATGGGCAAACTGGCCCTGCAGCAGGAGCGCGACCGCCGCGAGCTGGAGCTGGCCGCCGAGATGCAGGGGATGCTGATCCCCACCGAGCTGCCCAACGATGAAAAGCTGGAGTGCGCCGCATGGTACCAGCCCCACCGGCAAGTGGGCGGCGATTATTACGATGTGATCAGTGTTGACGAACACCGCGTGGTGCTGTGCGTGGCCGACGTGAGCGGCAAGGGCATCGCGGCATCGCTGCTGATGAGCAATTTCCAGGCGACACTGCGCGCGCTGGTACAGTACGCCGAGGGCGAAACGCTCGATAGCATGGTGCGCGACCTCAACCACAAGGTCTTCAGCAACGCCCGCGGCGAGCGTTTCGTCACGCTCTTCATCGCCCAATGCGACCTGCGCCAACGCACCGTCCAGTTCGTGAACGCGGGCCACAACCCGCCCATGCTCTGGGACGGCAACACGATCCGCGAACTGACGGACGGCGGCATCGGCCTCGGCATGATGCCCACCCTGCCGTTCCTGCGCACCGGGTCAGCGACCATACCTGCAGGCAGCACCTTGCTCTGCTACACCGACGGCTTGGTGGAACAGGAGGACGCGCACGAAGAACCCTTCGGCACCGACCACTTGCAACGTGCATTGCGCGAGTTCAGCGGCAGCGGCGCATTGGCCGTCAACACGGCTGTCACCGGCCACTTCGAAGCGCATCGTGGCGGTCGTCCGTTCCTGGACGATATCGCGTTGCTCACCTGCAAGTTCAAGTAGCGGCTCTCACATTGAGGCTGGCTAACGGCGCTTTCTCGCGGAGTACTATCACACGGAGGCACAGAGGCACGGAGGAAATTCACGCACGGCCAGGTATTCTCCGTGTCTCCGCGCCTCCGTGTGAGACCATATTCCATGAACTCCTGAAGACGGCCAGTACTCACTGCATCTTCACCTGATAGGACTCGCCTTCGGGTGCTTGATGTCCAGCACCACGATCAGCGCCGTGCTGCCCCAGAAGAGCACGCTGGCCTTATCGGTGTCCAGGTAGTTGTTCAGCACGCCGTGCACGTAGTACGTGACCAGTCCGAAGAAGGCCGCGCCCACCAACCGGCGGTCAACGCCCGGTGGTAGTCGCAACCACAGGCGAATGGCGGTATTGGACACCACCGCTACGATGATCACCATGAGCACCATGCCCAGCACGCCCTGCTCCGCCAACGGGCCCAGGTATTCGCTGTGCGCGTTGCCGCCACTGCCGAAGTTGGTGCTGATGATGGTGCGTTCGTCCGAGGCCTGGTAGGGCGCGTACTCGAACATGTACGTGCCGGGCCCGAAACCGAACAGCGGCTTCTCGGCGAACATGCGCAGCGCGCTGTTCCATCGGTTCAGGCGTTCCAGGTTGCTGGCGTCGCTGCTGATGTTGCTGATGGAGCTCACGTGCTCGGCCAGGTCGTCGCTGCTCTCGTCGCGGTTGCGCTCCAAGGTCATCGTCAGCTGGTCCTGGTAGATCAAGTAGCCGACGAGCAACGCGACCGACCCCAGGCCCACCAACCACGCAGGCACCTTGATGCGCATGATCAAGTACACACCGATGGCGGCCACCAGGCTCACCCATGCGGCGCGCGTGTACGAGAACACAAGGCCCGTGGCGATGATGATGAGCAGCACAACGGCCACCCCCTTCTTCGTGCGCGACCAGCCCGGCATGGTGGTGGCGGTGAACGCGAACGGCAGGATGAACGCGAGGATGGCGCCGTAGCTCGTGTGGTCCTTGAAGAAGGGGCTCATCACCCAGTGCGCGGGATCCTGCGCGAAGCCGTGCTCGGCATGGTTCACCAGCGTGTAGCTGACCACCACACTGAGCGATACCAAGTAGAGCCAGAAGAAACGCTGCATGTTGGCCGAGTCCTCGAAGAGGCGCGTCACAACGAAATACATCACCACCACGAACCAGAGCCGGGCCGTGAGGAACTTGATGGACACCAGCGGGTCGGTGCTGGGGATGCAGCACACAGCGATCCAGATGAGGTGCGCGCAGATGGCCCAAGTAACTGGATGCTTCCACACACGTGCATCGAACACGTTGCGCTCCATGGCCAGCTTCAGGAAGAACAGCAGCATGATGGCCACCATGAGCGGCTCGGTGGGCAGGTAGATGCCGATGCCGCCGAGGTCTTCCATGTTGATGGACAACGGTGTGCAGAACACCACGAAGAGCATGAGCTTGTCCACATGCGCGATGAGCGCCCATATGCACAACAAGGCCGGTGGTAGCAAGCTGAACCAGTACAGCTCGTTCGCCACGGCAATGCCGTTCACCAGCACGAACAGCAGGCAGGCCCACAGCACGAAGTCGGCTTTAAGGGCGCGCAGCATCAGCGGGCGGGTTGCCGGATCAACAGCAGCACGAAGGCCAGGAACAACGCGCTGGCCGTGACGATGAGCACGATGAGCCAGCGGATCGGATAGATCTTTTTGTCGGGCACCTCCGGGTGCACCACCACGTTCACGTAGGTGAGCTCCTTGGTCACATCGTTCACGGCGCGCTCGTATTCGCTCAGCAAGCGGTCGTAGTTGGCCCGGAACAGGTCGCTCAGTTCAGTGAGTTCGCGGAACTCACCACCGGTCTCCTGCAGCTTGCCCATCATGTCCTCCACCTTGGCCCGGTCGCCGCCGCCGCGGGTGAGCATGCGCATGTAGCCCTTGGTGAGTTCGGCGGTCTGGCTCTCGTAGGCCAGCAGTCCGGTCCGCTGGCGCAGCTCCTTCAGTTTGGCTTCCACACTGTCCAGCTTCGTGCGCTCATGGTCCAGGGAGCGCTGCGCAATGGCGAGCACCTCCTCGGACTTCTCGCGTTGCAGGCGGCGCGCCAGCAGGTTCACCTGATCGAGCATGCCCAGCACGATGGCTTGCGCCGTATCCGGGCTTTCGTCCACCACTTCGATCTCCACGCTCTCATACCGCGTTTTGCCGATTGTGACACGGTCGTTGAACTCGTTGTAGAGCAGGAAGCGGCTGCCGGGCGTTCCGGCAGGGATCTCGTAGTGCTCGTTCAGGTCGAAATGCACGATGAGGCTGTCTCGTATGCTATTGCTCTCCAGCAGCTGCAGCAGCTGGTCGGTGCGGGTCTCGACGGAATAGCTCGTCAGGTTCACCGGGTACACCACGGCGCGCGACACGAACCGCGGCCGGATGAACGTGGGGCCGCTGAAGAGCATGCCGGCGGCAACGGCCACCACGGCAACGACCACCATGGTCTTCCAACGCTCGCGCACGAGCTGGAAGTAGCGCTCGAAGGGACGGTCAACGGACATGGGCGGTGCGGATCTTCTTGATGTTCTCCTGCACCACGATGAGCACGAGCGCCAGCAGGAAAGCGCTTACCGTGCACATGACGACGATCAACCACCGCACGGGGTAGCTCTTCTTGTCGGCTTCCTGCGCGCGGTTCACCACGAACTTGTGCGGCAGGTCGCTCTCCAGGTCGGCTTGTGCCTGTTCCATCTTCATGCGCAGCAGGCTCAAGCGCTTCACTTCGTTGAATTGGCGGTCTTGCAGCGTCACGTAGGCACCGCCGTATTCCGCCAGCACCTTGAAGCGCTCCTCGAACTCCTTGATGGCGCGCTGGTCGCCCTTCACGATGGCGGCGCCCATGTACTCGTTGTAGCGCTCGGTCTGCGTGTGGTAGTCGTGCACGCCCAAGCCGCGCAGCACCTTCATACTGTCGTCGATGGCCTTGATGCCGTCCTCCAACTGCTTCACCTTGTCGGTCACCAAGCGCAGGCCCTTTTCCGCACGTTCGCGGGCCATGGCCGTCCACACGGTATCCACTAGCGCTGCTATGTCGTTGGCGATGTGCATGGCTCGCTTGGGATCTTCGTCCAAGACCTCGACGCGCACGCTGCCGAACTTGGTGTATTCGGCCTTGATGTGGTCGTCGTATTCCTCGGCCAGCAGGGTCCGCCGGTGCGGGTCGTCCTGTTCGATGCGGTAAACGCTGTCCAGGTTGTAGGTCTCCGTGATCCGATCCCGGATACGATCGCTTTGGATCATCTGCAGCAACTGCTCTGCGTCCTCTTCATCGCCCAGCGCCAGAATGTCATCGCGCCCGGTGCTTTGCTCCGTGAGCAGCGCCTTGGATACGCTGTTGGACAATGCGGGGAAAAGGATCACCTCGCTCTTGTAGAGGTTGGGGATCAGCAGCGACGCCGCGATGCCGATGACGGCGCCCAGGAGCGTGATACCAATGATGAGTTTGCGGCGCGCCCAGAGGAAAAGCACGAGGTCGAAGGATCCGCCGGCGTTGTCGCTCGGTGCTGTGGTCATAAGCAGGGGTTCGGTAAGAGGGCGGCAAAGTAGGAAGCAGGCTGTGGGCTACGGACGGCCGACAGGTCGCAGGAAAGCACGCACCTGTGGCAGCCGCACGAAGCCGGTGCCGAACGCCAGCACCACGCAGCATATTGCGAAGGCCCCGAGCACTGGAACGATGCCCCAGCCGGAGCGGGCTAGTCCCCAAGCCGCCAGCAGCGCACCCAATACATAACCCACTGCACGAGCTACCTCACCCCATGGGATCCGCATGCGCAACGCACGGACGGAGAGGAAAACTTGCACAGCTGCTGTGGCACCCTGTGTTGCCAGGCAAGCAATGCCCGCGCCCACCGCACCAAGTCGGGGAATGAGCAGCGCGTTGATGGCGAGGCTCAGCACCACACCGCCGAAGGCCATGCGGTTCAGCGCTTTCAGATCACCGCGCGCGGTGAGCAGCGTGCCGAAGATGTACGTAGTGCCCACCGCCGAGAAGGCGCACATGAGCAGCGAGAACGCCATGGCCGCATTGTCGGTCACATGGTCGTAACGCAGTTCGAGCACTTCGCGGCCCCACCACGCACCAGCAACGGCAACCGGCACACAGCCCGCCACCATCAGCCGCCACCCGAGCGCAGCCAGGCCGGTCGCATCGCCGCCTTCTTTGAGCAGCTTGCTGAACATGGGCAGCAAAAGCCCGGCGAAGAGGAAGCCGAGCATGTTCAGCGCCTCGAAGAAGCGGAAGCCTTGCGCATAGATGCCGGCCTGTGCGGCGCCATCGGGCAGCAGTCGTTCCAGCAGGACCGTATCGATGCGGTAGTAGACGGTCATCAGCAGCACCAGCACAGCGTATGGAATGCTCTCGCGCAGAACGGGCACGATCCGTTGCGGACTCCACGATGGCACTACGCGCGCACCCAAGCCCCGCACCATGAACAGGGCCACCAGCACCGCCGCTCCGTACGCAGCAGTCTGCGCCCAGATGAACCACTCGATCTCGAAGGCATTGCAAGTGATCCATCCCGACCATAGCAGCCACGCGCAGATGCCGATGAGCAGCACACGGTCCAGTACGCTCAGCAAACTGTCCTGCACGTAGCGCTGCGCCCCGGCAATGTTGCTGCGCAGGTAGAGCAAGGTCATGGCCAGCACCTGGTTGAGCAGCAGCACGCCAAGCACGCCGAACTGCGCCCGGTCGTAACCGATCGCGACACCCACAACACACGACACCACCACATAAACAACCGCGAGCAACGCCCGGATGCCCAGCACCGCTCCCAGCCGTTCGCGCAGCGCGTTGGCATCCTGCGCCACCAGCCGCGTATTGTGGTTGGTGATGCCAAGGTCCAGCAGGATATTGAGCAGGAAACTGAAGCTGAGCAGCGCTGCATAACCGCCGTACTCCTCCGCTCCCGCCCGCTCCTGCACCTCAGCATCGATACCAAGGATGTAGAACGGCTTCACCAACAGGTTGAGCACCAGCACAAGGGCCAAGTTGGTGAGAAAGGTGCGGCGCATGGATGCGGCGTGAAGATGCGCCTTGATAACGACAGGCCGAGCAGATCGGCGTTCAAGGTTCTTTACTTGCGCCCCCGTTGCCGCATGCACACCCTCGAGCCTTACTGGAACTGGCGGCACCTCTACATGGCCGAGGAGGACGAGCGTTCACCGTTCCACGGCCGCGAGTACAGCGAGTTCGAGTTTACGCACGCCGTGTACGACCATGTGCTGCACCCGCAATGGGACGAGATCGGCAGCGAAACGCTCTACATCAAGATCCTCTTCGCCGATCATGACGAAGGCTACTGCATCGTGGAGATGATCGGCGAGTGGAACGACCTTCTGCACAACGACATCATGCTGCTGAAGCGCGACATCGTGGAGCAACTGATGGCGCACGGGCTGAAGCGTTTCATCCTCATCGGCGAGAACGTGCTCAACTTCCATGCAAGCGACGACAGCTACTATGAGGAATGGTGGGAAGAGTGCGAGGACCAGGACGGCTGGATCGCGCTGCTCAACTTCAGGCCGCACGTGCTGGAGGACATGCGCTTCGCCGACATCGACCGCTTCTTCATCAGCGGCGGCAAGCTGGACGCCATGGATTGGCGCACCCTGGCCCCTGACCAGCTTTACGAGCGCGTGAAGGGCCAGGTGCAGCTGCGCCTGGGCGCCTGATCGACCGTTAACGTTCCGTTGGATCACCCTCGCCGTGACCGGTCGATGGGGCCTGCATCCAAACGCCGTGGAAAGCGTTGAAGCCCCCGTGATGTATCCCTATCTGAAAACCCGCCGCCAGCACAGCATGAGCACGTTCCTGTGGTGGACTGGGATCATCGTTGGAGCAGCCATGCTGGCTATGCTCATCGTGTGCTGAGGTCAGCGTTGACCAAGTAACATCTCCAGGACCACCTTGTCGATGGGCAGGTGCACAGCCTCGGTGGTCGACGTGGCAAGGTCCAACCAACGGAACGCCTCGGCCCCTTCCTTTTCTTCGGCAAAGGCGAACGGCCGGTCGATAACGGGCAGAGCGTCCGGCACGTGCACCCTGAAGGTGTAGTACAGGCTCAACACCTGAATCTCTTCCGCGTGGAACGTGCTCCGCTGGAAAAAATCGGTGGTGTAGAAGTGCCGCACATCAAAGGCTTCAACCCCGATCTCTTCCCGGACCTCCCGGATGAGGCAATCCTTGGTGCCTTCACCGTACTCCAGTCCGCCACCGGGGAACTTGGTGATGCGCTGGCCCTTGATGATCTCGTCGGCCACGAGCACGCGGTCGTTGTGCAGCAGCAGGCCGTAAACGCGGATAGTGAATCGGGGCATGGTCACAAAGGTCGCTGGGCACGCAGCATCTCGCGTTTGCCCCTAGGGCCCTTGAGGCGCTGAAGACCGAAGCCGCAACGTTTCAATGCGCGTTTCACATCCCCTTTCACGCAATACGTCACGAGCACACCTCCCGGCCTCATCAACATGAACAGCCGCGCAAAGACCTCCTCCGACCACAACGCGGGTTCCACCCCCGGTGCGAACGCATCGAAATAGACTACATCGAACGGACCATCCGCCACGGCGCCGAGATCATGGGCTATGATGCAAGTCAGCGGCACGCGGTCCGTGATCCATGCGGAGGTCGCAGCCATGCACTCATCATAGGCCGCGCGCAACTGTTCCAGGCCCAACGCACCACAGTGATCGATGGCGTTCAACACCTCGGCGGACAATCGGTGCGGCTCCACCGCGACGTAGTCCACGGAACGCCCGGAGCGTTGCGCCTCCTCAAGCGTGAGCAACAGGTTCAATCCCGTGCCGAGGCCTACCTCCAGCACACGCGCGTGCTTGCCCTCAACCGCCTTCAAGCCGGCTTCAATGAACACATGGCGCGACTCCGTGGCGGCGCCATGCAAACTGTGATAGGGTTCGTTGGTTGCCGGGTTGAAGAGCGTGCGCGAGCCATCACGCGTCACGCGGATCTCCAAGGTCTCCTTCGCTTCCACGCGACGAAGGTCGCCCGGCCGGGCTATTTGCCCTTCTCTCCGGTGTCCTGCGCCGCAGGAGACAGGTCAACGCGGTAGATATCGTCCTGGCCTTCGCCACCGGGGCGCACGCTGCTGAAGTAGCCCGTGGTGCCGTTGGCAGCCAGCACGAAGTAGAGGTCGTCGTCGGGTGAGTTCACCGGCACGCCCATGTTCTTGGCCTTGGTCCAGAAGCCGTTCTCGAAGCGGCTCACGAACACATCGTAACCGCCGATGGTGTTGTGGCCTTTGCTGCTGAAGTAGATGGTGTTGCCGTCCGGCGCAACGTAGATGCCGTCCTCGTCGAAGGCGCTGTTCACATCGGGCCCGAGGTTCTCGGCAATGCCCCAATCATTGGTCGTTTCATCCCATCGGGCACGATAGATGTCCTGGCCGCCGAGGTTCTCATCGGGGCGATCGCTCACGAAGTAGATCCACTGCTTGTCGGCGGTGATCCACGCGCTGCCTTCGTGGAACTTGGTGTTCACGTTAGCGCCCAATTTGGTAGGCGTGCTCCATGTGCCGTTGGTCTTGTCGCTGCGATAAATGTCGCCGGGGCCGGCCACATCGCGGTAGATGAGCATGGTGTTCCCATCGGTGCTCAGGCACACGGAGGCATCGTTGCCCAGGCTGTTCACCGGCACTGCCAGCGGTACCGGAACGGAATAGCCCGTGCCGGTTTGCGTGCTGGCGTAGATGTCTTCGAAGTACTCGTTGGTGGCCTTGTTGATCTTGCCGCCCGTGGTGCTGGAGCGCCGGCTCGTGAAGAGGATGCCGTTACCGGTGTTGTCGATGAGCACACCATAGTCCGTCTGTTCGCAGTTCACGGCAGGACCCAACGCCGTAACCGTAGCGCCGGTGTTCGTGGCTGACAGCGCCTTGCCGGAGCGGCATTCCACCATCAGTTTCTCCAAGTTGGCCATGCGCGGGTCGGGCTCGCCCACCATACTGGCCTGCAACTTCTTGTGCTGCTCGAACGCTGCCAGGGCCTTGTCCCAGTTCGCGTTCAAGTGGTGCGCGAAGCCCACGAAGAAGTGCACACCTTCAATATTGGGGTCAAGGTCGGCGGCAGTTTGAAAGTAAGGCAGGCAGAGGTGACGTTGTGCACCGTTCAAGTGGGCCAGGCCCATCTTCATGTTCAGTGCGGCGTTGTCGGGGTTGATGGCATAGGCCTCCTCGTAGCTGACCAGCGCAAGGCCCAGCGCATGGGCGCCGCCGCTCGCGAGCTTATCGCCCTGTTTGATAGCGTCCTGCGCGCGCTTGAGCTTGGCCGGGTCGCTGACATGCTCCTTGTCAAAGGGCACGTTCTGGGCCGTGGAGCCCAAGGCAACGAAAGCGAGGATCGCAGGTAGGAAGAGGTTCTTCATGTTCACTGCCCGTGCGAGGTGGTCGTTCGAGCGGCCGTTTCTACGGAGTTCCGGTACGGAGGGTTCCGGCAGCAACATCCGGTCGTTGACATCCGCGGCCCATCAGACCGAAGCTCCCCTGCCCGCCCGGGTAGTTTCGCCAGCAGCCCACCAGGGCTTACGCAGCAGCATGGCCAAGAAGAGCACCAAGTCCACCGGCAAGAAGAAGGAAGAGAAGAGCATCCTCACCCCCGCCTCCAAAGCGTTCATGGAGCGCTACCTGAACAACCCAAGCCCCACAGGATTCGAGAGCAGCGGACAGAAGATCTGGCTGGACTACATCAAGCCCTACATCCACACGCACATCGTTGACAATTACGGCACGGTGGTGGGCGTGGTGAACCCGGACGCGAAATACAAGGTGGTCATTGAAGCGCATGCCGACGAGATCAGCTGGTTCGTGCACTACATCACCAAGGACGGCTTCGTGTACCTGCGCCGGAACGGCGGCAGCGACCATACCATCGCACCGAGCAAGCGTGTGAACATCCACACGAGCAAGGGCATCGTGAAGGCGGTGTTCGGCTGGCCCGCCATCCATGTACGCACCGGCAAGAACGACCCCGTGCCCAGTTTGGAGAACATCTTCCTGGACCTGGGCTGCAACAGCAAGGACGAGGTGGAGGCGCTGGGCGTGCACGTGGGCTGCGTCATCACGTACGAGGATGAACTGATGCTCCTCAACGACCGCTACTACACCGGTCGGGCACTGGACAACCGCATGGGCGGTTTCATGATCGCCGAAGTGGCCAGGCTGCTGCACGAGCAGAAGGTGAAACTGCCGTTCGGCCTGTACATCGTGAACAGTGTGCAGGAAGAAGTCGGCTTGCGCGGTGCGGAGATGATCGTGGAGCGAATACGCCCGGACGTGGCCATCTGCACCGACGTTACCCACGACACCCAGACACCCATGATGAACAAGATCAGCAGCGGCGACGTGTCATGCGGCAACGGGCCGGTGCTTAGCTACGGTCCTGCCGTGCACAACAACGTATTGAAGCTCATCATCGACGCCGCCGAGGCCGGGAAGATCAAGTTCCAGCGGGCAGCCGTGAGCCGCGCAACGGGCACCGACACCGATGCGTTCGCCTACGGCGCTGCCGGTGTGCCCAGCGCGCTGATCAGCCTACCACTGCGCTACATGCACACCACCGTGGAAAGCGTGCACAAGAAGGACGTGGAGAAAGTGATCCTGCTGATGGCCGCTGCGTTGAAGCGGATCAAGAACGGCCAGGATTGGCGGTACCTGAAGTGAGACATGCGGGCACCGGGGTTGCAAAAGCTGATCTACCTTGGTGCCACACGCATGGGGCTTGTTGAACGAGTTGGTGGACCGATATGCCCGTTCCGGAACGCCTGCATCCGGTCCCGTCGTGATAGTGCAGAAGAACACGGTGCCTTCGATGCTCCTTTGGCCAACATGGTGAGCCTTGCACGGAAAACAGCTTGGGCATGCGCACTGCTGTTGTGCAGCGGGGGCACCATGGCCCAGAACGGTCAGCTCCTGCGCTCCGGGCAGGCCGCGGTATCCTTCGTCAGCGACGCTCCCATGGAACGCATCGAAGCGCGGACCGGTCAAGCCACCGCTATTCTGGACATCACGGCGCGCAGCTTCGCCGTGCAGATCCCGGTTGGGACGTTTGAAGGGTTCAACAGCCCGTTGCAGCGCGAGCACTTCATGGAGAACTACATGCAACAACCGTTGCATCCGAACGCGATCTTCAAGGGTCGCATCATTGAAGCCGTGGACTTGACCAAGCCGGGCACCTATCGCGTGCGGGCGAAAGGCGACCTACTTGTGCACGGGGTGCAGCGCGAGCGCATCATCGAGTGTGTTCTGGTGGTGAAGGAAGACGGTGTCACTGTCGATTCGTCGTTCGAGATCGAACTGGCCGAGCACGAGATCCGCATACCACGGGTGGTACAACAGAAAGTAAGCCCGCGAGTGCAAGTGACCGTGGCCATTGCCTTCACGCCAACGGCCAAACGCCGCCGGTGATGCGCGTAGTGCGACCAACCTTGCCTTGGGTCCTGCTGTGGTCATCCGCGGCTTGGGCGCAATACCCCGACACGCGGACCTACGACATCCGCGTGGGACAACAACGACCGCACATCCAATGCCTGGCGCAGGATGCTCATGGTCTGATCTGGGCGGGCAGCAACATGGGTGTAATGCGCACGGACGGGGAACGCACCGACATGATGCTCAGGACCGACGGTGCCTCCGTGACCTGCCTGTCCGCGGAAGGTGCCGCTGTGCTGGCCTCCCTGAGCGATGGCCGGGTTCTGCGTTTCCGCGACGGCCGGTCGGAACTACTGTTCATGGATAGCTCGATGGCCCGTGCTCCCGTCCGTTCCATTGTTCCGTTGAGCGATGGCCAGTTGTGCATCGGTATGTACGGCGGCGGCGTCATGATCCTGGACGGGACCGGGAAAGCGGTCGTTGCACATGTCAAAGACCTCCCGGATGAACATGTGCACGCCGTACAGCCGTTCGGGGAACACTTGCTCGTGGCAACGGACCTCGGCCTTGTGATCGTTTCGCGCGACGGTAAAGTGTTGCGCACCATCGGGGAAGCCGATGGCCTGCCCGACAATCTTGTGACCGCGCTGTGCAGTGCCGATGATGGATCAGCCATCGTTGGTACTGATCGCCACGGTGTGGTGGAAGTGGATCGGACAGGTCATGCACGTCCGCTCACGCCCAATTGGTCGCATGGTCCCGTGCGCTCACTGGCTTATTCGGACAGCACGGTCTTCGTTTCCACGGGCAAGGGCGTGGTAGTGCTGGCCCTGCGCAACGGCATCGCCACTTATCTCCCTCCCAACGAGCAGCAGGCTGGCCGCCCTCCATTGCAACTGCTGCGCACGAAGGACAAAAGCGTCTGGTGGTGCGAGGACGGTGAACGCCTCTTCCGCGCCGACCCGCGTGTGCTCTTCACTCCTGTGCATGAAGGTTTGGACCTGACCCGCATCACCGCGCTGTGCGCCGATGGAACAGGCCGCATTTGGATCGCAACACCGGACGGCGTCTTCGGGCATTTCGCAGGGTTCCCTGACCGGGAACAATTGATGCGCCTGCCGTTGGAGGTTCCCAAGCATACCCCTGTCGTATCGCTCGGTGCGGACCGGAGCGGCAAAGTTTGGGCGGGCACGTTCGGCAGCGGTGTTTTCCGCTGCGATCCGGCAACGGGTATTGTCGACCACTTCACCAGCGCGAACGGACTGGTCAACGATAATGTGCTGGCCATTGCACCAGGGGAAGAGGCTTGGCTGGAAACATGGTTCGCCACACTGGCCGGCTTGTCCGTGCACAGCGCACGCTCGGCAGCGCCGGAAGGGAGCTTCATCACGCCCCGCACCCTGGGCAGCGGCTTCCTCTACGATGTGGCCGTGCTGCCGGGCAAGGGCGCCTTCGCAGCCACCGATGGCAGTGGGCTGCTGGGCATCGCACCGGACGGCCAGCCAAGCCTGTACTTCGAAGAGCAGGTGAACACGCTCTATTCCATCTGCAGCGACCAGGAGGGGCGCCTCTGGGGCACGGGCCCCACCACCGGGCTCTGTTTGTTGTTTGATGGTGCGCCCAAACTCCGGTGCTTCGGCAAGGACCTGCCACCGTTCGACGGTGAGATGTACACCATCGAGCATTTCGCGGATCGCATCGTCGCTTGGGGCCAGGGCGGCCTGGCCGCATTCGACCCGGCAACCGGAAAGATCCTCGACCTGACGCACGAGTTCGGTCTTGCAGGCGCGCGCGCTGAGCTGAACGTTGCCTGCACCGATGTATCCGGGGCCCTGTGGCTGGGCACTGATCGCGGGCTGGTGCGCCTCCGCCCTTCACCTGATGTGCTCGATCCATCGGTCCCCACCGTCATTACCTCCATGCTCTGGGGCGCCGAGCCGATCCCGCTCAACGAGCACATTTCGCTCGACCATCACCAAAACCTCATCACCGTGCAGTTCGCCGGGTTGCGTTTTGCCGCACCGGAACACATCCGCTTCGAGTACCGGTTGATGGGGTCGGATACGACCGTGCGTTCGACCCGGGACCGGGAAGTGACCTATAGCGGATTGTCCCCGGGCCATTACCGTTTTGAACTGCGCGCTGCTGCTGGCAACAACACGATGCCGCATGAATGGACCACGCTGGCGTTCATCATCAACGAACCCTGGTGGCGGGAATGGTGGGCGATCGCCATCGCGGCATGTTCGATCGCGTTGATGGCCTACCTGCTCCTGAGGGCACGCGACAACCGCATCCGCTACCGCGATCGCATGGCCAAGGAGTCGGCGCGCTTCCAGCTGGAGGCCTTGCGCAGCCAAGTGAACCCCCATTTCCTGTTCAACAGTTTCAACACACTGATGGGGCTGATCGAGGAGGACAAGGACAAGGCCGTTGAACACACCCAGCAGCTCAGCGACTTCTTCCGCAACATCCTGCAGGTGCGCGAAAAGGACCTGATCACACTGCGGGAAGAATTGCCCCTGTTGCACACGTACTTCAGTTTGGAGCACCGGCGCTTCGGCGACCGGATCGGCCTGGAAGCACACGTTCCGGAGGAACAGCTCGATCTCCTGTTGCCACCTCTAACGCTGCAACTGCTGGTGGAGAACGCCATCAAGCACAACGTAGCCACCTCCGAACAACCGTTGGTGGTGCAAGTCGGTGCACAGGATGGGGTCCTCCACGTATCGAACCCGTACCGGCCGCGCGCGACCGCTTCGCCGGGGACCGGCTATGGCTTGGAGAGCATCCGGCAGCGCTATCAGATGCTTACCGACCGGCCCATCCAGTTGGAGGTGACGGACAGTCGCTTTGAAGTTCGCATACCCTTATTGCCCAGCAGACCATGAACGTATTGATCGTGGAAGACGAGCAGGCCGCCGTGAATCGGCTGCAGAAGCTCCTTGGCGAGATCGACGGGTCGATCAAGACCGTCGGCATCACTGCGTCAATCGCTGAAACCATGGCCTGGTTGCGCGATCATGCCGCGCCGGACCTCGCGTTCTTCGATGTGCAGTTGGCCGATGGCGACAGTTTCCAGGTCTTCCGGCACACCGAGGTGGATTGTCCCGTGGTCTTCACCACGGCATTCGATGAGCACGCCCTCAAGGCCTTCAAAGTGAATGCCCTGGACTACCTCTTGAAGCCGCTGAAGAAGGAAGAGCTTGAGAGCGCCTTGGAACGTTTCAAACAACTGCGCACTGTGCGCGATCTGCGGGAATTGGGCACCGTCGGTCCCACCGCAACGGCCACCGCAACACCCATCAAACGTTTCCTCATCCGTTACGGCGACCACTTCAAAGTGGTGGAGCCCGACCAGATCGCGTACATCCATTCCTTGGCCAAGAACACGTTCCTCCGCACCCGAGAGGGCCGCGACCTGCCATTGGACGAAAGCCTGGACCGTCTTGAGCCGCAGCTTGATCCGAACAAGTTCTTCCGCATCAACCGCCAAGTGATCGTCCAGTTCCCGGCCATCAAGGAGCTGCTGGCCTACAGCAAGAGCCGGGTGAAGGTGATCATGGAACCGCCCTACGGAGAGGATGCCGTGGTGAGCAGCGAGCGCTCCGCCGAGTTCAAGCGCTGGTTGGCCGGTTAGCCGCTCCATCGCCCATCCTGCCCGCTCCATCGCAACCGACGGTGATGCCGCTTGCCCGGCAGGGTTGTTTCGCACCGTCGGGTTCGTCCGGCACGCTCAACATGTTGGCCCGGGCCGCCGAGCGGAACGCATGAACAATGACGTGTTCGGCGCCGATCAGGAGTGGCCCATGGACGGTGGGGAAATCGGGACATGGCCGCAGAAAGTGAGGCGCCGTGAGGCGAAGTGGCCCGGGCAACTGTTGTTCGGAGCGTGTAACGAATACCTAGGAACCGTGGGAACGAAAAAGGAACTGATCCACATAGACCCGCTCGATCTGCGGGAACTGCTGGCAACACAGCCCGACAAACTGCTCGGGCGCATCGTTGAGCTCAATCGGCGCGGGCGCTACCACAACAGCTTGGATGCCATCGGTCTTGTGGCCGCCCTGCTCGAACTCCGCGAAAGGCCGCAGAAAGAGACGAACGCGAAGTGACCGGTTCGTCGGCGCTCCTTCCTGCCTCGTCATACTTCCAAAGGTTATCGCCCTGACCTGTCCAACACTTGCACCACTGATCGGCAACGCACCATGTTCACTTCGAGAAAAACGAACCAGATCACCTATTGGGCTTCGGCCATGGGAACGGTGGCGATGCTCGCGTCCTGCGTGCACGAACCGCCCATCGGCCCGGAACTGGTGGACAACGGCAATGGCGGTGGTGGTGGCACCTACACCGGGATCCCTTGCGACAGCGGGGTGGTCTACTTCAACCAGCAGGTGCTGCCCATACTGATCAGCAACTGCGCTGTGCCGGGGTGCCACAACGTTGCCACCGACGACAACGACTGGTTGCAGATCACCAGTTACAACTCGCTCATGTCCAGCGGCAAAGTGCAGGACGGTGATTTCTGGGAGGCCTTGACCGAAACCGACCCCGACGACGTGATGCCACCTCCGGAACAAACCGGACTATCGCCCGCACAATTGGCGCTCATACAACAATGGCTGCAACAGGGCGCCCAGGACCTCAACTGCGACTCGTACTCCGGTGGTTGCGACACCACCAATGTCACCTACAGCATGCGCATCCAACCCCTCGTTGCCGCAAAGTGCCAGGGCTGCCACAGCGGTGCCAACCCGCAAGGCGGTCTTAACTTCACCGCATGGAGCGTATTGAACACGGTGGCGCTGGACGGCCGGTTGATGGGCGCAGTGCAGCACCAGAACAATTATGTGGCCATGCCACCGAGCGGTGCTATGTTGCCCCAATGCGAAATAGACATGCTGGCCGATTGGGTGCAACAAGGCGCGCCACAGAACTGACCGGGATGCGCAAGCCGATACTTTTCGCGGCCCTGCTACTGTTGGCCGGTTGCTACTACGACAAAGAGGAGCTGCTTTACCCGGGCACCGTGTGCGACACGGCAAACGTCTCGTGGAGCGGCTCAGTGAAGGCCATCATAGACGGGAACTGCGCCACCTCCGGCTGCCATGTGAGCGGAGGAACGGGCCCGGGCGATTTCACCCAGTACGCCAACGTGAAGGCGCAAGTGGACAACGGGAACTTCACCTCCATCGTGCTGGTGAGCAAGACCATGCCTCCGAGCTTTTCGCTGAGCTCCTGCCAGCTTGAACAACTCACCATTTGGGTGAACAACGGGGCTACGGCCGACTGAACATGACACCGAAACGGGCTATTCTCATCCTGGGCATCGTGGCCGCCTCCGTGGGCGGCTGGTATGCCTACCGCGAATACAACCGGGGCGTGGAGAGCACCGCGGAAGAAAGCGCTGCCGCAACGCTCAATGCCGAACAATTGGTGGCTGACTTCGTGGCCGATGAGAACGCCGCGAACACCAAGTATGTGGGCAAGGTGGTAGAGGTGGTGGGCACGGTAAAGAGCATTGAAGGCAATATCGTTTACCTGGGCGTAGGCGCCGCGGACGATGTAGTGGTATGCACCTTCACAAGTACCCCAATGACCCGCGTGGCAACCCCGGTGCGGATACGAGGTGAAGTATCCGGGGCAAAAGAGCTGCTCGGGATCGAAGTCGAACTTTCGCGTTGTGCGATCGTGGAATGAAGTTGGCATTGCAATAGAGAAGCAGAACGAACATGAAGACCCGGAACATCATCCTCAGCGCAGCCTTCGTGCTGCCCTTCACCCTCAGCGCCCAAGAGCGCTGGACCACCCGCAGCGGAAACGTTGCCTTCTTCAGTGATACCCCGATGGAGAAGATCGAAGCGCACAACAACAAGTTGAGCAGCGTTCTCGATGCCACCACAGGTGAGATCGTATTCGTCGTCCTGGTGAAATCCTTCGAGTTCGAGAAGGCCCTGATGCAGGAGCACTTCAACGAGAACTACATGGAGAGCACCCAGTTCCCCAAGGCCACCTTCAAAGGGAAGCTGGAAGGCGTGAAGCCCGGCGACCTGAAGAAGGCCGGCACCTACGAAGTGACCGTGACCGGCGAGATGACCATGCACGGTGTCACCAAACCCGTGACCACCAAGGGCACCATCGTGGTGTCACCGACCGGACAGGTGGAAGCCTCGTGCGACTTCAGCGTGAAGCCCGAGGACTACAACATCAAGATCCCGGGCATGGTGAAGGACAACATCGCCAAGGACATCAAGATCGAAGTACGGCTGGACTACCTGCCCGCCTAACCCAAGCCAACCAACCATTGGACAAGCCCCGCCCGGGGCTTGTTCATTCACCCACCGTCCATGAAACACTTCGCTTTCCTTACGCTCTCGCTCTTCTCCGCTCCTGTCATGGCGCAGGACGACCTGCTGGCCATGCTCAACGACAGCACGGCGGAAAAGGAATACAGCACGGCGGCCTGGAAGAGCACGCGGGTGATCAACGGCCATAGCACCGAGAACACCGGACACGGCGTCTTGGATTTCCGCATCGGCCACCGGTTCGGGTTCATCAACGGCGGCATCGGCGAGTTCTTCGGCCTTGATGGTGCCACCGTGCGCCTCGGTTTCGATTACGGCATCACGGACCGATTGCAGATCGGCATCGGCCGCAGCGGCTACCAGAAGACCATCGACGGCCATGTCAAGTTCAAGGTCCTGCGCCAGTGCGAGAGCGGCTGCGGCATGCCCATCACCCTGTCCGTGGTAGCAGCAAGCTCCATGACCACCCTCGATGCCGACAAGGTGCCCTGGTACGGCGAAGGACGAACGGACTACTTCACCCACCGGCTCGCCTACTCCTGGCAGGTGCTCATCGGCCGCAAGTTCAGCGAGGGTTTCACCCTTCAATTGATGCCCGGCGTGGTGCACCGCAACCTGGTGAAGTACGATGAAGAGGAGAACGACGTGATGAACATGGGCGTGGCCGGGCGTGTGAAGCTGAGCAAACGCGTGGCCGTTACGGGAGAGTACTACTACGTGCTACCTGACCAATTGGCGCAACCCACCGCGGCCGAGCTGGCCGCTGATGAGAACGCAGGATACAAGAACTCGTTGGCCGTGGGCTTCGACATCGAAACCGGGGGGCACGTTTTCCAACTGCACTTCACCAACAGCACGGGCCTGTTCGAGCGCGCCTTCATCACCGAGACCGTGGGGGCCTGGGAAGCCGGTGACATCCACTTCGGCTTCAACATCAGCCGCGTGTTCACCCTGCACCGCCCCAAGCGGGGTTGAACGGCTCAGTGGCCGTGGCCGTCCTCCGTGAGCTTGCTGCTGCCAGCATCGTAGAACAGGTAGCCCGCGAACATGCACCCCACGAACCCGACGAAGCTCCAGAGGGTCTTCGTGTTGTTGTACGAACCGTCGTCATGGAAACCCACGTGTTCCGTTTCCAGGAGACCGGCGCTCATGGGCCACAGGATGCCCACCAACCAGAACGCCCAACCGATGAGTTTCTTCGAATTCATGCCTTGTGAAGTTGGCCGCAAATAAACGGCGCGGGGCTTATGACCCGGCAGGGGCATCAGCGAACTTTGCACAGTGCGCCCCTCCCTGCTTCCGCTCCTCCTTGCGACCTGTCAGGCCGTAAGCTGCACGGATGAGCCCGTTGCCCGGGTGGCAAAGGCCCCGGCAGGGGCCGCGCAAACCGTGGTGCGCTGGGCCGGTGATGTGCGGCAGGGACTTGCGCGCATCGCACTGCCCGATGGCTCCGTGAAAGAGGGGCCTTACGCGCGCGGGCTTAAGGAAGGCACCTGGGTGTGGCGGAGCGCAACCGGAGACACGCTGGGCACGACAGCCTACGCCGCCGGAAAGCTGCACGGCTGGTCGGTGGAGAGGATCAAGGAAGTGGCGGTGCGGGAAGCGCTTTACGCTGAAGGGGTGGCCAACGGGCCACGCATCACCCGCTATGCCGATGGCCACCCGGCTTCGCTGGTCTGGTTCATCGATGGAAAGGAGCATGGTACCGCCTGGCGTTGGAACCAACGCGACACATTGAACATCGGCAAGCGGACGGTGGGACAGTACGTGCACGGCGTGGCCCAAGGCACATGGCGGCGGTATTACGCCAACGGTGTGCTGAACGTGGAGAACGACTACGTGAACGGTGTTCGGCACGGCACAAGCAAGCTTTGGGGACCAGACGGCACCCTGCTGCGCCATTTGGAATACCGGAACGATGCGGTGGTGCGCACCTTCGTGGACCGCTTGGGCACCAACTAGGGCAACACCTTCCCAGGGTTCATGATACCGTTGGGGTCGAAGAGCTGCTTGATGCCCCGCATCAGTTGCAGCTGCGCATGGTCGAAGGCGATGTCCATGTACGGGCGCTGAACGAGGCCGATACCGTGCTCCCCGCTGATCGTGCCGCCCAATGAAACGGTGAGCCTGAAGATCTCGCGGATGGCCTTCGGCAGCTCCTTCTCCCACGCCTCATCGCTCAACTGCCCTTTGATGATGTTCACGTGCAGGTTGCCATCGCCGGCGTGGCCGTAGCACACGCTGCGGAAGCCGTACTGTGCACCGATGCGCTTCACGCCTTCCAGCAGGTCGGGCAGGGCGTAGCGCGGCACCACGGTATCCTCCTCCTTGTACACGCTGTTGGCCTTCACGGCAACGGCCACGCTGCGGCGCAGCTTCCACAGCGCGTCCTTGTCAGCACTGCTTTCTGCGAAGAGCACTTCGCCGCAATCGTGCGCTTCCATCACGGCGATGATGGCTTCGCAGTCCTTCATCAGCGCCTCCTCGTGGTTGCCGTCCACCTCGATGAGGAGATGCGCCTTCACGCCTGGCAGCACCTTCACCGGTATGCCTTCCACATGCTGCAACGTCCAATCGATGGCGTCGCGCTCCATGAACTCCAACGCACTGGGCGTAATGCCCGCGCGGAACACGGCGCTCACCGCCTCGCAGGCTTTGCGCGCATGGTTGAAGGGCACCAGCATGAGCTTGGTGTGCTTGGGCAGTGGCACCAGGCGCAGGACGGCCTTGGTGATGATGCCGAGCGTGCCCTCGCTGCCCACGACAAGGCGCGTGAGGTCGTAGCCGGTCGCGTTCTTCAGGGTGTTGGCACCGGTCCAGATGAGCTCGCCGGTAGGCAGCGCCACCTGCAGATTGAGGACGAAGTCCCGGGTGACACCGTACTTGACGGCGCGCGGGCCACCGGCGTTCTCGGCCAGGTTGCCACCGATGGTGCAACTGCCTTTGCTGCTTGGGTCGGGAGCGTAGTAGAGGCCCAGCGGCGTAACAGCGTCCTGCAGCACTTGGTTGATGAGGCCGGGCTCCACGGTCACTTGCAAGTTCCGCTCGTCGATGGAGAGGATACTGTCCATGCGATCCAGCGCAAGGCCCACACCGCCGTGCACGCTGAGGGCGCCACCGCTGAGGCCCGTGCGCCCGCCGATGGGCGTTACGGGCACGTGGTGCTCGTTGCACACGCGCAACACCTCCGCGACTTCTTCTGCGGTGCGCGGCCGCACCACGGCCTCGGGCGGGAAGCTGAGGTCCTCGGTTTCGTCATGACCGTAGTGCGCGCGTTTCTCCTCACTGGTGTGCACGTGCTCGTTGCCGACGATGCGCACAAGGGAGGTGAGGACGGAACGGGAGACTTTGTTGAAATGCATGGGGTGGCAGTGGGCGAATGTACCCGCAGCGCGGCGCGCGCAGTAAGCGCACGGCTATTGCCGGGTTCCTCTTGGGCCAGGGCCTTCTCGCCCATCGAGCTCTACTGACCGTGCAGCTGCGCCTCCCCAAAAAACGAGCAACGCCCCGAACGGTGGGGCGTTGCCTTGGTAGCATGTCGAGCGCAGTGGTTGGCTGCCTCCGCCGCAGTGGGTGCGGCGCACGTGTGCAAGTCAGGGGGTGCAGCTTCAGGCCGCGCGACAACCGGTGAACTCGCTGGTGGGGCCTTCGCCCGGGCTGCCCAGGGCAGCAATGCGGAACGCGTAGTTCCGGCCGGGTTCCAGGTCCTGGATGGTGCACTTGCTGGCGCTTACCACGTCAACAATGCTCCAACCCGTTTCCAGGTTGGGATCGCCAGCGGTCATGTACACATTGTACACACGCCCGCCGCGCACCTTCTTCCAGCGCAGGTCAACCGACCCCACGTACGCGCCCGCTTCAGCGTTCACGTTCACCGGGGCCTCCAGCTTGTCAACGGGGTCCTTGGGCTTCACCAGCTCGAACCCGCTGCTCACCGCCACGTCCACGTCGCCATTGCTGGCGCCGTTCACATAGCGGCTCAAGTGGGTGAGCAACGAACGCAGCGTGCGATCGGCCTCGTTCTTCACTGCTATGGCTTCGTGCGCGCCGCTCACTGCTGCCTCCAAGGCAGCGCTGAGGGCGGTACGGGCCGCAGTGATGGATGCTATGGTGGGCACCGCGTTCACGAAGTTGACGTTGCCCGTCATTTTCGCTTCCACGTAGGCGCTTTTGTCCACCAGCTCCGAGGTCTTCACTCCGCGTAGTCCGGCTTTGATGAGGTTCCTTGTTGCCATTGTTCTGTTGGTTTGGGGTTCCCGCTCCTTTCGTCTTCGAGTGCTTCTGGTTTACTCTGGCTCCGCTCGGTGGTCCCGTCCGTTCTGCCGGGGCCGCTGGCCGGGGGTTTCAACGAAGGGCCGTTACCCCTTGTTGACCGCACACCCTGTTCATAACCCCGCTAAGGCGCGCCCGCACTGGGAAAACTTTATTTTCTCTCGCCCCGGCGCACGCACGCGTTTGGCGGATGCCGGAGCCCGCGCGGCGTGACGAACGGTGGTGAACGCTGATGCATTCGCCGTTTTTGCGCCAGCAACTGCCGCAAGTGCGCTAGCGAATGCCATAGGTGCGCTAGCGAATGGCCCGTGTGCGATCGCGTTCGTGGCAAGTGCGTTGGCCAATACCACCGTTGCGTTAGCCAATGCCACAAGTGCGGTCGCGTTCGGCGCAAGTGCGTTGGCGAATGCCGCAGTTGCGTTAGCGAATGCCGCACATGCGGATGCGTTCGTCGCGTTTGCGTCAGCGAATGCGGTACATGCAGTTGCGCGAACGATCCGCGCAAACGCAAAAACCGCGCGCGCAGCCGCGAAAACCGCCAGCGCCTACCCTGGATCGGGTAGATCCGGTGCGCACGCCGCCGAAATGCCCCCACCACTACCCTGAACTGGGTATTGCACAACGCGTGCGTGCGCACCTGCTTGCCACGATGCAACAGGTGGACGGTGTTCTCCTGGAAATGCCCTGCGCGGCCACCCAGCGCGGTGCCCTGGCGTGCTGGACACAAGGCAGCACCGACCCATGGCGCCGCGCGCGCCCCGGCCGTGGCACCCTGCTGCCACCGCCGCTGGGACCCGTGCACCAGCTCTTCGCGTTCTTCTATCCGTTGGCGCCCGCACCCGAATCCTACTGGCTCACCGCCTTGGAGCGCCTGGTGCGCCACCCGCGACCGGTCTTCAGTTACTGCTGCTGCGTGCCGCGCGACCCCGCCCGTTGCACCGTGGGCGGCCGCCGCACCGTGCGCGTGCGCTGGGCCGTGCCCATCGAAAGCGCCACCTGGACCGGCCACTCCTTCCAGCTCTACTGGCGCGCCCGCCACGAACACCACTGGCGCATGGTGCCGCTCGAAGACACCTTCCACTATATGGACAAGGGATGTGTTTGGGTGGAGGGCGTGGTGGGGAGGGGGAGGAACAAGTCTCAAGATCCAAGTCTCAAGTCTCAAGACTCAAGACTCAAGACATAAGGCGCAAGGCGCAAGGCGGAATGTTGAAAGCCAGGGACAAGGGCCGTGCGGATGTGATACCTGAGGAAATAGTTGTTCCTTTACTATACCCTAAACCCCTGAGCCATGATCAGTTCATTCCTGTTGGTCATCTGCCTGCTGGCAGGTGCTCTGGTGCAAGCACAACTGGGCGACCTCATACGGCCGCGCGGCATTGTTGCCAATGCGGGACAAGTGAAGAAGGCCGATGGCAAGGTGGCCGATGAACTATTGTACCGCTGGCAAGGCCCCGACTTCTCCATCGCCTTCCTGGCCGATCGTTTCGTGTAGGAGATCAGCTATGTGCACAAGGACACGCTCGCCGCGCACCGCACCAAGAAGCCTGAAGAGCGCAAGGGACTGCGCGTGGGGCTGCACCGCATCGAGTACATCTTCAACTCAAGCACCTCGGCACGTTTGTTTGCGGAAGAAGGCACCAAGAGCAAGATCAGCTACCCCGACCACCAAGGCGGGCCGCAGATCGTGCCGATGGTGTATGAGAAGTTGCTTTACAAGAACGCCTTCCCTGGTGTGGACCTCGTCTTCACCATCACCCCCGATGGCCAATGCAAGTACGATGTGGTGGTGGGCGCCGCAGGCGACTTGGCGGATGTGCGTTTTGATGTCACTGGCTTGGAAGCCGCAAGCACCAAGCTCGACGGCAACCAGTTGACGTGCGAACTGCCCTTCGGGCGTTTTGTGGAGCGCGTGCCGGAAGCGTATTCGGAAAAGAACGGTGGGCGCGAAAGGGTGAAGGTGGGTTACGCGGGGTCGAACCGGTCAGTGGGGTTCAGGATGGAAGGTGAGGAACAGAAGGGGCCGTTGGTGGTGGATCCGATCGGCTTGATCGAGTGGGGGACGTGGTTCTGCCCGCCGAATGGCAACAGCGGCCGCGCAATTAGGGCACATGCAGAAGGTGTAGTGTTCGCTGCGGGCAGTTGTTGGGGCGGGGAGCTAATACTCAATACCACAACGACCTACAGTGCTTTGGAAGATGTCTGGGTCGCGAAGTTCACCGACACAGGAAGTGGACTTCAAGCGACAGACCTCAACTGGTGCGCGGTCCATGGCGGCACCGGAACGGACGCGGTCATGGACATGGATGCTACAAATGATATCGTGGCCGTGGTGGGTTGGACCGAATCCCAAACAGGCATAGGAACGACCGCACAAACGCTCGACTTGGGGATAGCGAACGACACCTTGTGCACTCAGAACGGGATGGACGGATTCCTGATGTACTTTGATGCAAACACTGGTTCCAGGACCTACGGAACCTATATAGGCGGTACATGCCAGGACTTTGCCAATACCGTCGCGTTGGATCACCGGCCACTCGTCGGAACGCGTTGCTATGTGGGCGGTACTGCAGCATCAACGGTTATCGCGCCGTCGTACTCAGCACCCCAGTTCAGCCCGTATCAGCTCTCATCATGTGGAGTGGGGGGCGGTTTTATTCAACGGTACAACGAAACCGGCATCGATTGGATGAGCTGGTACAATGGGTGTCCTTTCGGAGGAACATATCCACTGGACATTGCCGTGGATCAGAACGGCGAGCCGGTCATGGTCGCATTTCTTCTATCGTCTGCTCTTGGCAGTGACCTTGGTATCTCGTTCAACGGCCCACCGGGCAATGGTGTTGGATCGGACCTTGTGCTCTCATCGTTCTCCCAGAATGGCCCGTTGAACTGGGCCCGTTGGCACGGAACACAACTGGACGATGGCGGGAATTTCTTTCCGTGGGTCGGCTTCGGTGCTTCGTTGGCCATCGCCCCCACCAACAACATCTATCTGGGATGGAGCCAGTCGGACTTCGTCGATAGCGATGGCATCATCGCTTGCATCCAGAACGATCCATTGAACCCCGTGGATCTCTGGACCCCGCTTCTGGATCTACCGTCAACACCATCGGCTTGCGGTAGCAATATCTCAGCCTTGTCCGTCACCTGCGCGGGAACGATCCTGGCTGTAGGAACGACGAGCTGCAATGCCGGAGAATTCTCAGAACCGAATGCCCACCAAGAGATCTTCGGAGGGGGTTACGTGGATGGTTATCTCATTGAGGTCGAAGACCTCGGCGGTAGCGGCAGCATCTTGCACAGGACGTACTACGGCGGCAGCGATAACGACTGGGTGATGGATGTTTCGGCGGACGATCCCGGAACGGCGGCCATCTGCGGTGATTCGTTCACGCCTGTCGGGGCAGGGGATAACATCGCGCACAATGCGGGCAACGGTAATATCATTTGGGACGATGGCCTACCCCAGTACCAGCGAGCCTTCCTCTCCCGCTTCTCCTTCGATTGCTGCCCGTCCACCATCACCATCCCCGACGGCACCTCTGCCTTGCAGATGGGCATAACCCTCTTCACGAACGAGCAGATCAAAGTGGAGGGCCAGTGGTTCATCGACGCCTCGATCAACCTGGTGAACTGCACCGTTCGCACGGCAACCGGAGCGGAGATCATCGTGAGCAATGGTGCCTACATGGACATGTGGGACACCCATATCAACTCGTGCGAAGAAATGTGGAAGGGCATACACGCCACCGACGGTGCACGGCTGCGATGGAAGACATCGAGCGTTGCCGATGCGCAGTATGGTGCATGGCTGGATGACGGAACCCTTCTATCGGCTTACCAGTGCGGCTTCATCAACAACTATACGGGCATCTACATCAAGAAGCCCTGCAACGGGTGTTGGAATTCGGTGAGCCTGAGCATTCCAGGATGCTGGTTCCGTACGCTGGCACCGGGCCTGAAGGATCCCTATCCCGGCCAGTTGCCCGTGCCCGGCTCCATAGGTTATGCCGGCATCGATGCTTCCGGAACTTACCTCAACATCTCCTCCACCCCGGTGGCTGGCGATATCTTGTTCAAGCACCTCAACTATGGCATTACCACGGGCAACGTCGGTTTCACGGTGGCCGATACCCGCTTCGAGGATATGATCCCCGACCTCACCTACGGCAACAACCAGCACCAGGGCGCGGCCATCTATTCCACCGGCTACAGCGGGTTCTACGGATTGAAGCTGCAAGGCCTAGGCACAGCGCTGAACGCCACAGCCACCTTCAAGAATTGCCGCACGTCCGTTTGGACCGAGAGCATGGGCTTGCGCGCACAGCAATGCCGGGTGGAAGGCCCCATGTCCCTCACCGGCATCACGGCCCGGTTCAGCAGCGGCCGCCTCATTGACATCAGTTCCAACAACATCAATGTGCAGCATTCAGCCATCGACCTGCGCTTCAACGATGGGGCTGCCCAACTTTCGGTGCACGACAACGAACTGCACTTCGGGCTCAACGGCTCCAATGGCCTTGTCATGTTCCCCGGCATCAACGTGCAGGAGATGAACGGCACCAATAGTGCCAGTGAGATCCGCAATAATCAACTGCATTGCCGGGGCGCTTGGCGGGGCATGTCGCTGAACAGCGCCAGCAACTACCTGGTGTCGGAGAACACCGTGGCCATGCTCTCCCAGCAGGTCAATCGCGGTGGCATCGAACTCAGGGGCTGCACCGATACGCGGGTGACATGCAACACGGTGTTCGGCCAGAACGTGGTGGGGCAACCACCTTGGTCGGCCTTGTGGCCTGTGTCGCACTTCACCCAAACAGGCATACGCCACAGCCTGGGCGCCACCAACTACTTGGCGTGCAACTCTGTGGACAACATCCTCCACGGCATCCTCTTCAACGGCTGGACGCCCGGCCTGGACCTCACCGCTAACAACTTCGGCACGCACAACATCGGGTTGGAACTCACACAAGGGGCGCTTATTGGTGGGCAGCTCCATAAGGGTAACATTTGGAATGTTCAGGCGACGTTTCGCGATGCACGATGGAATACAACCTCAGCCGGTTTGGACGTGATGACCGTAAATTTGGGCAACCCGCTCTGCTGGCCGAACAACTATGAGCCATCGGACTGGTTCCAAACTACCCCCGACCCAAATGATGAGTGTAGTACTATCATGCCACAATGCCCTTCAGTTAACTTCCAAGGCGGAGGCGGCCAGCGGTCATTGATCATGGACGAAGCTGTGATGTTGGGCAGCATCGAGAATGGCATTTACACGGATGAAACACGGTTGACCTTGGCGTATGAACTTTACTTGGCGTTGCTCAAGGACCCCGCGCTTTACAGCGGCAGCCCTTACACCGCTGACTTCGTAACGCTGATGGAGAACAGTGTGGCCGATGGCCTGAAAGATGTTGAGCAGCCCCGGAAGGAGTTGTACGAGGTACCTGGTCCGGTGCTGGCGAGCGTACAGCAGAACGAATTGGCTATTGAAGCGCTGTTGCTCCAAGTGAAAACCGCCATGGAACAACTGGCCACGGGCGGGCTTAGCCCAGCGCAGGAGGCGGCGTTGCAGGCCAGTATCGCGTCTTGGCAGCAGAACATTGAGAACTTGAATACTTACAACACCACGGCCATGGCCAATCTGGATGCAGCAAGAGCAGTTGAGGCCATGCTGCTCGAAAACGGTGCGGCAGCGCTGGCGAGCACGGAACTCATTGAGCAGAACGCCAAAGCGGTGAACGAGATCTACCTCAGCACCATAGCGGTGTCAGGGGAAGGCTTGGTCTTCGATGCTTCGCAAGAAGCGACGTTGTTGTCCATTGCCAGCCAGTGCCCGCTTCTTGGCGGCAATCCAGTGTATCAAGCCCGTTCCATGTACACGCTGATCGATGAAGAAATGGACTTCGATGATGCGTTGATCTGTGTGGCTTCAGGCTTTGCAGTTAAGGATGCTGATGCGCGCGGGCAGCATGTTGTGGTTTACCCCAATCCTAACCGCGATGGATTGCTCAACTTCATGTTGACCGGTCTGGATGACACGAAAGAGCACACCGGGACCATCGTCCTCTACGACGTGCAAGGGCAGGAGGTCGGCAGGCAGAGCATCAACAGCGGGCGGGCACAAATGGATGTATCCGGGTTGGCACAAGGCCTGTACCAATGGTCATTGATCATGGATGAAGGAACTCGGGAACTCGGAACGGTGACCATCTTTTAAGCGAAGTATGCCTCAAACCCGGAGAGTCGTCACGATGTGCTATAGAGTCGGATGCGCGTTTGTTGTAGTCCTGGGCTGGAGCCAGTTGGCTCCAGCCCAAGGGCTCAACAATCTTTGGCAGGGCGGTTATGACACATGGTTCGGAGCGCCCTGGGGCGGTTCGGATATTGAGTTCTCAAGCGGAACACCAATCATATTCACTC